>NZ_CP097384.1:5777391-6103188 GCF_024584705.1 Blastopirellula sp. J2-11 | reverse complement strand
TGTCGCCGTTTTCTGACGAGCAGTATGTCGCCGACCTGGCGCACGATCTCGGCTATCCGTTGATTGTGGTGGCGGCGAATCGCTTGGGGGTGATCAACGAGACGCTGCAAACGCTGATCACCGCATCGGTGTTTCGTGGCGGCATGGATATCGCTGGCGTGATCCTCAACGACCTGGCGCCGACCCCCGAAGATGTGAGCCGCGACAGCAACTATGCCGAATTGACGAAGCGATCCACGCCGCCGATGCTGGCGCATGTGCCGTACTCCGCGGAGCGGCTGCCCGCGCAGATTGATTGGTTAAAGCTGGCGCAGACAGACTGATGTCGATACGGGCCGCGCCATGTCTCACCGTCGACGGTGCTGCGCGGCACGTATCGACATCAGCCGCACGGCGTTAGCCGCGGTTTTTGTTACCAATTTTCCGTCGACAAAGAGTTCCTGTCAGAAACCGCGGCTAACGCCGTGCGACTGATTTTGGGGGGAAAAGCTAGACGACAGGGGACTCTTTGTTCAGCTTGCTGAAAAGCGCTCTAGCCCGTTGCGCGAGCGAATACGGCTCGCCACTTCAATCCGTGTTAGGATCGCCAACTCGATTCCCTCGCTTGCGCTGGCGGGCTAGTGTTCGATTGGTTCGAAAAATCGAAATTTCAAAAAATGCCGGGACGGTAAGCCGCTATTGCTGCGGGCGATATTCCTGATTTTGCCATCGCGCCCCCTAGTGGCAGGCTGGCGCGATTCGGCGCGCCGGTTATGATAGTGCGTACGAAACATCCGCCGCATACTCGCCAGGAGGGCCCAAGCCTTGTCGAAGGTCGCGCTCGATAAGCTGAAAAACGTTGACTGCGTTCAGGGAATGAGCAAACTGCCGGATGGTTCGGTCGATTTGGTCTTCGCGGATCCGCCGTTCAATATTGGCTTCAAGTATGACGTCTACGACGATCGTCGTTCGGCCGATGAGTATCTCGAGTGGAGCCGCGCCTGGATGGAGCAAGTGGCGCGCGTTCTGAAGTCGGATGGTTCGTTCTGGCTGGCGATCGGCGATGATTTCGCCGCCGAACTAAAAGTGTTAGCGACGCGCGATCTCGGCATGCATTGCCGCAACTGGGTTGTCTGGTACTACACGTTCGGGATGCATTGCAAAGCGAAGTTCACGCGCAGCCACACGCATCTCTTTTACTTTGTGAAGGACCCCGAAAACTTCACCTTCAACGACATGTCGGTGCGCGTCCCTTCGGCGCGAATGTTGGTTTACGGCGATCGTCGCGCCAATCCGAAAGGACGACTGCCGGACGATACCTGGGTGCTTCGTCCGCAAGACATTCCCGATAGCTTTCAAGCCGAAGAGGATACATGGCACTTTCCGCGGGTCGCCGGCACGTTCAAAGAGCGGGCCGGTTTCCATGGGTGCCAGATGCCGGAACAGTTGCTCGGCCGGATCATCAAGGTTTCGAGCAGCGAAGGAGAAACGGTGCTCGATCCGTTTGCCGGCAGCGGTTCAACCTTGGTCGTCGCGAAGAAATTGGGGCGTCGTCACTTGGGGTTTGAGATGTCGCCGGAATATGCTGCTGCGGCTCAGACCCGGATCGATGAAGTCAAATCAGGCGATCCGCTGACCGGTTCGCCAGAGCCTTCGATGAGTGCGCCCAGCACCGCCAACGGGCGGCATGTAAAGGATGTGAAGCCGCAGGGAGTGAAGCGAACGACGAAAAAGAAAGCGGCGACCAAAAAATAACGCCGCGTGAACGTCTCGTGAAGATTTGACGCGACCGCTATTCGACCTGCGTTGCTCAGATCCATAATCAAAGTTCTTCTTCGAATTTTGATTTCAGCCCGAGATAGATCCTATGAGCCATCTGCTCGTCGTCGACGATGCGGCGGTCGATCGTAAACTGGTCGGCGGCTTGCTAGAGAACCAAACGAACTACCAGGTCGAGTACGCATCCAACGGGCTCGATGCGATGGAGCAGATCGAAGCGAAGCTGCCGCTGGCGGTTATCACAGATCTGCAAATGCCAGAGATGGATGGAATGCAGCTGGTCACCCAAATGCGCGAGCTTTATCCGACGGTGCCGGCGATTTTGATCACCGGCTTCGGCAGTGAAGAGATCGCGTTGCAAGCGCTTTTACTGGGCGCCGCGGACTATGTCCCCAAAGATGCGCTTGCGCGAGAATTGGCCCATTCGGTCGAAAGCGTGCTGCAAATCTCGGATCGGGATCGACCGCAACAACGATTGTCACATTGCCTACAGTACGAAGAGTTACGCTACGAAATTGAAAACGACGTTCGCCTGGTCGCGCCGCTCGTCTCCAAGTTGCAGCAATCGACGATCGAGATGGGAATTGTCGATCAACATGGATCAATTCGCCTGGGCAAAGCGATCGCCGAAGCGATCCGCAACGCGATCTACCATGGCAATCTCGAAATCTCGTCGAGCCATCTCGAGCATCCCGACGAAGCGGCGGCAGTCCGTCGCGAAGAGGCGCCCTACAATCAGCGCCGCGTTCACATTCGCGCCAACTTGGCGCCCGATCAGGCGAGGTTTTTAATTCGTGACGAAGGAAAGGGCTTCGATCTGGGGCAGTTGCCCGACGTCCAGGAAGATCCTTCCCGCTTGACCCAATCCGACAAACGCGGATTGGTGCTAATTCGCACGTTTGTCGACGAAGTGATTTTCAACGAGTCGGGGAACGAGGTCACATTGGTGAAGATCTCGCCAGCTTACTCGTAACGACAATTTCTAGGTGGCCTGACGAGCGGCAGCTTGCTGGCGTTCGTATTCTCGTGAGCGCCGCCAGAGGTCGAGGATCCCCGAGATCAGCGTCACACGGTTCGTTTGGCGATATGGCGCGTCGGCCGGCAGTTCTTCCATCAGGCGACGATGCGCCGCCGGCATGTTGTGATACGGCATCGAGGGGAACAGGTGATGCAACGCATGAAAACGGGTGCCAATCGGCCCCCACCATGTTGTAATCCAAGGGCGGCTGGGATAATTGACTGAGTCGAGCAACTGTTCGACAAAAGTCATTTCCCCCTCCTCATTGTCAAACCGATGCGCCCCTAACGTGCGGATTGCATTGATCGTCAAGATCGTCGCGCCAGTCAGATAGCATTGAATCAGAAAGGGAAACGGGTACTTGCCGACCGTGCAGACGCTGATCGCAATCGCCAGACACCACAAGAAGCAGGCGATCTCTTGAAGCCGAATGATGCGCATCGCTTGGGCGGTTGGCAGCGGACGGATATAAGTCGGATCCATCACCAACGACGATGCATGTCGCAGCACCAAGCGACGCAACGACGGACTGATCCAGGTCAGCGGCGTGAGGATTAGGTAACGAAAGACGGTCACTATCGGAACGAGAAAACTGCCGAGGACAAACGCGATCATCTGCCAGCGCCCGTTTTGTCCCAGCGCCAAGTATTCGCCATCTTTGTCCGTTCCGTAATGCTTACGGCGATGATGGTCCATGTGCGGGTAATATACGAACGAGGGCATCAGAAACGGAATGCCGACCATCAGGTTCCAGGCAATCCGAAAGAAAGTGAACGAACCGCTACGCATATGAACGAGCTCGTGAATGAACATCGCCAGGCGATAGAACATCAAGCAACTCACCATGAAGAGCCCGATCTGCTGGAGCGAAAACAACGGCGAGGGCTTCACCCATTGGAAAGCGGTGACGCCGATGGCGTACGTCACCAGAAAGTCGGTCCAATAGATGACCGGATTCGGCTTGAATAGATCGTGGACGATCCGTCTGGCGCTAACCAGTGAGACGTCGGGGCGAGCAGCGGCCCGTTGTTGCGAAACGGCGGTGCGTGTATCGGCGAGACTCATCGGTCAATTTCCCTCAGTGCAGCAAAATCAAATGCGAGAAATCCAAATCCCTCCTTAGAAACCCAAGCCCTACACAGGGTTGAGTAGTTCAGCGAAAACTATCCATAATTAACGGCAGATGCCTTGGGGCGGGCCACCAAACTTCCCGCGACCCATAAAGTCCGCATATTTTGTTTAAGAATACCAGCTATTATGGGAATTCAGGTAGTTAAGTAAAGCAGCGGGCCTTTGCGCATTTACTACAACGACGACAATCATTAGATTCCCCAAGGGGCGGTATTTTTCGCGCTGTCATCCCGATTTAACTACCTAAGACGCTTCTTATTTTTGAAAACCGGGCTTTTCGGACCCTCATGGCTGAACCTGTCGAAGTAGTGATTACCGGACTTGGTGTTGTCGCCCCCACGGGTATCGGCGCGCCCAAATTCTGGAACGCGCTGGTGCATGGCCAGAGCGGTATTTCTCCCTTGGTTCAGTTCTCCGCCCCTGGTTTTCCGGCGAATTTTGGAGGTGAGATCCGTGATTTTGACCCCAAAATCTATGTAAAGCCGCGCAAAAGCCTGAAAGTTATGTGCCGCGAAATCCAAACCGGGTTTTCGGCCGCCGCGATGGCGATGGAGCAAGCTGGGCTTGAGCCGGGAAGCGTTGACCCGGAGCGTTTGGGCGTTGTCTACGGCAGCGAGATGTTTTTCTCCAACTATGACGACATGATCTCGGCCTATTCACGCTGTCTGCGCGACGGCGAATTCCAGTTCGAGAATTGGGGAGATGCGTTTACCTCCGAGATCAATCCGCTTTGGATGCTCAAATATCTGCCTAACATGCCTGCCTGTCATGTCGGCATTTATTATGACGGTCGCGGCCACAATAATACGATCTGCAGCGACTCGATTTCGTCGCATGTCGCTTTGTCAGAGGGGGTTGCGCAAATCCGGCGTGGTCACGTCGATGCAATGATCGTCGGCGGCACCGGATCACGAGTCGCGATTAACGCGTTGATGTTCCGTGGGGACGAATTGCTTTCGCGGCGCATTTTTGAGCCTGACAAAGCATCTCGTCCTTTTGACAAAGATCGCGACGGCTCGGTCCATGGTGAAGGAGCAGCCGCGCTAGTTCTGGAGAGCCGCGCATCGGCCGAGGCCAGGGGAGCGGAGATCCTGGCGATCGTCGCCGGCGACGCGAATCGATACGCCGCCGCCGAAAAGGGAGATCCGTTCGCGACTTCCGCGGTCGCCAACAGTATTACGGCGGTCCTCGCCGACGCCCAACTTTCCGCCGCAGATGTTAGCGCCGTCGTCGCGAATGGAGTCAGCATGCGGAAAGACGACGCCTACGAAGCGGCCGCAATCGCGGCGACGCTGGGCGACGTTCCGGTCACCGCGCCTAAAAGCATGACCGGCCATATCGGCGCCGGTTGCGGCGCCTTGGATCTGGTCACCGCGACGATGATGTTGCACGAATCGCTGATTCCGCCGACCCTCAATTATGAAACGCCGGATCCGGCTTGCCCGATCAACGTCATCACCGGCGAGGCGCGAGCGGGAACGCTAAATTCGGTCGTTTGCTTGGCGCAAAACCGAACCGGTCAAGTAACGGCAGTCGCATTGAAGCACGCTTAAGCTTGCGACGCCGCCAATTCTCGCGCGGCGATCTTTTCGCGTCCTTGCAAGAACCGCCGCCGCCACCAGATCCAAATGCAGACCGCCATCCCGCCGAAGAAGCCGCTGGCATAGGCGGCCAAATGGGCCCACATGTCGATCAAAAATCCCAGCTGGGCTTCGCGCCGCATCAGACGGGCAAAGTCGGGAGCGGGACGAATCACGCCCGCGTTTCCCAAAAACCAAGCGGTCAGCCCGGCGACCAGCGAGCCGATCGCCATGACCAGCAGCAGATAGCCAATCGGTCGGATCAAATCGCGAGCCGCGAGTTGGGGACCAGCTCCCAGTCTCGCCAACATCACCGCTGGGATCGAGAGAATCAAGCCGACCCACCAGGTCGCTTTGACGCCCCATGTGAGCGCCAAGATGGTCGGATCCGTCGCACCGCCCCACACCGGCGGATGAAAGACCGTAAAATATTCAAGACAAATCCGCGTCGTAATCATGTCATGGCAAACGCCGTACAAAATCGCTGCGGCGATGCACAACATGATGATTTTGAAAGATTCCGACATCGTTGTCTTACTTGCGAGATTCGGTTTCGATGCGATCGACCACCGCAACGCGTAGATCGCATACGTTGGTGTGGGTCGGACCCGTTTTTAACAGACGATCAAGCGGCTCAAAAAAATGATAGGCGTCATTGCGCTGTAAATAGTCATTCGCCGCGAGTTGTCGATTATTGGCCTGCGTCGCGCCGGCGGCGTCGATCCACGCGCCAGCGGCGTCGGTAGGACCATCTTCTCCGTCGGTTCCGCCGCTGAGGATCGCGATTCCGTTCATGGGCTGAGCCGGAGAAGCTTCGCAGAGTCGCTGATAGGCGGCGAGCGTCAGTTGTTGATTTCGTCCCCCTAAGCCGCGATCAGCTTCGGCAGCCAGTTGAACCACCGGCTCACCGCCGGTGATTAAGCAGTCAGGCCCTTGCGAGTCACGCATCCGCAGCGCCATTTCGGCCAGATGACGTCCGACCGCTTCGGCCTGACCTTCGCTTTGTCGCGCCGAGGTCATCGCGTGCGAATAGCCGCGGCGTTCCGCCTCGACGCCGGCGGCGTCGACCGCGACGGCGTTGTTGCCGATCACAAAGTTGTGGACGTCGCTGGTTGGACGAGGCGCGGCTGCTTGTTGGTTCTTCAGCACCGAAACGATCGACGCGAACTGCGGCAAGTCGCTCGCGCCCAAGTCATGCAGCACTTGCAGCGCATCAGCCGCGGTCGACGGATTGGGGGTGGTCGGCCCCGACGCGATCACGTCAAGCGGATCGCCTAGCACGTCGGAGATAATTAGGGAGACGAGATGGCCCGCTTGGCAAGCGACGGCGAGCCCGTTTCCTTTGACTCGACTTAGTTGCTTGCGAACCGTATTTAGTTGCACGATATCGGCGCCGGCGCCGCTAAGGTATTGCGTGATCGCTTGTTTGTCGGCCAGGGTGATCCCCGCGACCGGCGCGGTCAGCAGCGCAGATCCTCCGCCAGAAATCAAAGCGATGCAGAGGTCGCGTTCTCCCAGGTTGCTGACGCGATCGAGGATCTCGCTGGTGATCTGCACGCCGGCCGCGGTCGGCGCATTGACGCCCGCCGGTCGTCCGCCGCGCAACTCGATCCGCGATAAAGGACGGACGCAATCTTCAGGAACGCTTAGCAAGCCGCGCAGTCGTTTGGCTTGCATCAGGTCTTCGCCGAGCGCTAGTTCCAGACCAGCCGCCATGCCGGCGCCAGCCTTTCCGGCGCCAACCACCGAGATGCGATCGATGGTTCTCAGATCAAGTTCGACGTCGGCCAAGCGTAGATAGTCGCCGATCAGCTCGACGTTGTCACGCAACAGTCGCTCGCTATTGACGGCAGCGACGCCGGCTCGCCAAATCGCCAGGAGATCGGTTTGCAACTGTGCGGCGGTTCGCTTCATCGAATTACTTGGTTCCGGCTTCGCGAATGCGAAAAATGTCGAGCCATTGCTGAGGGCGGTCGACTTGAATGTGGCTAAGGGAGTTGTCGTCATCCGCGCAGCAGACCAACCCAATCAGATATTGTTGGGCGGCCGATTCAAAACGCCCGGCGATCGCGCACCAAGGAGTTCCGGCGCCTTTTTCGCCCGGCAGCGCCGCTTCGACAAAAAAGCTTTGAGCGAAGCCGCTGACGCTCAGTTGTCCGGGCCAGCGAAAAAAATCGGGCCGGTGAGAACGGACAATCTGCATCATGCCGGGGGCGAAAGCCTCCATCACTTTGCGGAGCTGATCCTCGTCGGGGATTGGGCGATTGCGACCAGACGGTGCGATCACGACCGCGATAATCCGAACCGGCACATGATAGACTTCAACGCGTGGACCGATCAGCGTGCCTGGCCCCTGCGTGACTCCCCGATCGATATCGATGCGAGTCAAGTTTTTGTCGGGCGGCGGCGCCGGCTGGGGACGCAACCAGCGCAGCGCGGCGTAGCTCAGCAGTGCGATTCCGACCAACAGTCCTAGCAGGATAGGGTTAGGAACATAGTCGAACCACGAAGCGGTTGTTTCGGGGTCAACTTGCAAAAAGAGTACCGGCATCGGGCGATAGGACGCATCAGGTGGCGGGGATCGGAGGGAACGAAAGTAAACGTATCGTAGCTTCCCCAGCGCGGAGTGCAAACTAGCGCCGCTCTTGCAGCCAAGCGTCGTCGAGCGTCGCCTCGGCGCCGGTCTGCGGGGTTGTCCGCGGTTGACGGCGGCGTTGCTCGTACAGTTCGATGGTGACTTCATCGATGGTCGCTTCGGCCAAGCCGGTCATCTCGAAAGTCAGATGCATCGTGCCGGCTTCGTTGGCGGCCCGAATCAGCGAAAATTCTTGCCACTGGTCATCGGCCGCCATTTGCAGCCCCAGACGCTTGCCTCCCAGGGAATCGTAGATGGTCAGCGCGTTTTGTCCTGGAGCGATTTCGGAGCGGACCTTGACCCACCCGCGAATCAGCAGCAGTTGCCCCGGTTGCACATCTACAACAGCCGAGTCGATCTTCAGCGGCGGCGCGTCAGCCAGCACCGGCGCCAAATTGTTTTCGGCCAGCACGCCGAGACGAAGCGCGTAGTTGCCCCCCTTCACTTCACTGCTGATCAGTTCGCACTGCAGATTGATTCCCGGCATCGGTCGCTGCGTTTGCCGCCATCCGGTCGAAAGCAGAAAGCCGAGATCTTCCATGTCGCCGCCGGCGAGTCGATTGGCCGAAGGGGCCATGATCGCCAGGCGTGACTGAATCTGTAAAGCGAGCGGCAGCAAGTCATACGAAATCGTCAACGGATTGGTTACCGGCGAAAAATATTGGGCACTGGTTCGTTCCCACTGCAGCCGCTGCACTTGTTGCAAGTTGCCCATCGCGGCGGCGATTTTATTTTCGGCCTGGGCCACGCTGCCGACTTCCAGGCCTCGTTCGGCCTGGCGCAACTCGCCCCATGCTAAAGCGATTTGGGCCGTCGCGACTTGATCCCCTCCTCGCAGTTGGGCGGTCACGTCACGAGCCAGCGCGAGAGTCTGTTGGGCGATTTCATACTGCAGTTCGGTAATCCGGCGACCGTTCTCGGCAATTCGCCGCCGCATGTCGCGTAGCACGATTGGGTCTTGCGTCAGCACGATCAACGAGACCCGCGAGCGATCATCCAGGACCAGGCGTATGCCTCCATCCTGCCGCGAGTGCCCCACCGGCTGAAGATCCGAGTTGTGCAGCAGCCAAGGTTCGCTATCGGTAGGCACGCCGGGGACTTGAATCGCAATCGCTCCTTCGCGAGTCGGCGCTACCGTAAATTGATCGTCCGCCGTCGAACGGACGATAATCAACAGCTTGGCCGTCGGCGTTGACAGCAGCGTTGCTTGAATGTTTGGATAGTGGGTCGAGATCGGCGTCAATTGATCGGCGGCGGCGATCCAGGGCTCAATCAACGTTAAGCGGCGATTGGCCAATTCCAGCGCGGCGCGACGATATTCGTTGACGGGGCGCTCGTCAGCAAGCGACGATTGGCTGGAAAAGACAAACCCACGCGCTCCGCCGCATGCAGACAAAAAGAGTTGTTGCTGCAACTGGTCGGCTTCGATCGCCGCAGAGAGCTGTGGCAGCGAAGACAACGCTTCCAGCTGACGACGGGTTTCTTGCGGAAACTCGGTTTCAATGGCGCTCCAGTGCGCCGCAGACTGCGAACAGAAGAGGCTCCGTTTTTCAATCTTCTGCGGCAGGTCGGCTGGTAATGCCGAACTGCCGATCATCGGCACATCATGCAAAATGATGTCGGCAAAGCGACTATGTTCGTAGAGTGCAGTGGATGGCGCCGCCAGGATTGGACGATTATCGCGGGCATCAGCGCGGCGTACGTCGTCGGCGGTCAGCGCGAAGTCGGGAAAGTCTTCGGGGCGATTGGATGTGGGAATTTGCCACGCCAGGAGTCGCAAATAAGCGCCGTCGACGGCGCCTTGTTTCGGAGGGGGGGCAATGAAGGTCATGCCGTTGCGCTGCAAGTCGTACTGCAACCCTTCGTCCGGCTTCGTCGAGAGTCGAATCGCGTTGAAACCAAGCTGACGCAACAGCGCAAGCGGCTCTTCGTGATAATCAATCACGCGATGCGCGAGCGGTTGCTTGTCGACCAGCAGCATATTGCCGTCGCGCGAGACGACGGAACGTTGCGGCGTGCCGATTTCCTCGGCCCGCGGCGCAGCGGCTCGCAGACTGACATTGACCGTCGACTTTTCTCCCTGCGGCGCCAGTTGGCCGGTTAGCTCTAAATCGTCAAACGCGTATTCAGTGAAACCGGGGCCGGCGTATAAGTTGATGCCGACAACATCGATATACGCTTCACGCGGATCGAAAGTCGGTCCATATTGGGCGCGTAGCGCAGCGGTCCGTCGTTCGACTTCCGCCTTCAGATCTCCTAGCGTCAATTGTTGCCAGCGGCCTGCTTGTTGGTAAGTAGATCCCCCGAGAAACATCGTCGCAGGGACGCCGTTGGCGTCGGTGAAGCGGGGAAAGACGATTCGCACCACCATTTGCGCGCCGGTGCGTTCCCCTTTGAGCCAGATTGTTGGTTTCAGATCCGCAATCACGCTACTGTGCGGAACCGAGGCGCCAAACATCAATTTGCTGCCGGCGGTCGCCTCGAACGCGATCGTTTCGGCTCCCCGACCGCTGCGGGCGACCTTTTGCGTCCGCTCGTGACGAACGACGCGAAAGTCAATATCGACATCGAGCAATTGGAAGCTGGTCTGCGCCCCCTCGAAGTCCTCTTGGTACGACGCCTGCGCAGCGGCCGAAAAGGCCGAAAGAACGCCGACGATGATTCCAAGCAACAACGAATAACGCATGCAACAGCACGGATTGAAAAAGTGTGGCTAAAATGCAACATCGATGATGTCGCGCATAAAGTGGGCTTGTACCTGGATTTGCGCCCAATCGCCAGATCAATCGTGTGGTAATTTGGCAACGTGTTGTTTGAGGACCGCAAATCGGCCATTTTTATAAGTCCTTTTGCATAAAGAACTTGTGGCTTCATGTGGCGTTTTCGCGGCGGTCATGGCACGCTCGGTGCTTATAATCCCTGACGAAACCCACCGTCGCCAGTCGCCGCCAGACTTGAAGGAAAACTCACCATGAGCCAAGCACCCAAAACTGATCGCCACGAAGACACCGCTCAAGACGAATTGCCGAAAGACCTGGTCGAATTGGCGATTGCAATCGCTCAAATGCCCGGAGATGTCCGGATGAAGCTGGAGCCGATCATGAACAAAGTGATCGACAATAGCCGACGCCGACGCCGAATTTACACGCTCGTCCAAGAAGCGCTCAGCCAATTGCGGCTCGATATGAAATATCTGATGTTTGACCTCGAAGCGACCCGCCGCGAAAGAGATCAATACAAATCGGGATCAAGTGACGAATAATACCGATCGGACTTCTTTGATTTATTGGAACTCGGCCCGGCGCCGAGTTTTTTTGTCTCGGAACTGTCGGTGAGCGTGGTAACATAAGTGTAGCCAGCCTGCCTGTAGAAGTAGCGATTCGGAACAGTCGTTTGCTTCGACGTCTTGCCTCCATTAGATTGTGTGAGCCGGAACAGGCACTTTTCATACGATTTTACTTATCACGCGAGAAGAGGAAAAAGGCGCTTTCTGTGCCTTAATGCGCTATGGCCGACCTGTCTGCGGAAGAATTTGCGCAGCGTGTCCTTGATTTTGGTCTGATCGAACCCTCCCAATTGGAGGCGATTTGGGGCCAACTAGGTACGCGCGAAGTTTCTCTGGGTGAATTCCAGAATGTACTGTTGCGCCGCGAGATACTGACCAATTATCAAGTCGAACGCTTGCTAAAAGGGCTGAAGAACGGCTATTTCTACGGCAACTACAAGGTGCTGTACATGATCGGTACCGGGACATTCGCCCGGGTTTATCGAACGGTGCACAAAGACACCGGGAAAGTCGTCGCGGCCAAAGTGTTGCGCCGACGTTTTTGCGAAGACCCTAAACGTTCTGGCCAGTTCATGCAGGAAGGGGAACTCGGCAAAGCGCTGCGGCACCCGAATATCTGTCCGATCTACGAGGTCCACTCGGAAAGCAACCTGTACCAGCAGGGAACAAACTACTTTCTGATCATCGAATTTATCGAAGGACAGAACCTCCGCGATCTGCTCCGCATTCGCGGCAAGTTCAGCCCGACTGATGCGACCAAGCTGATGATCGACATCTGCAGCGGCTTGGCCTATGCATCGGAACGCGGCTTGACCCATCGCGACTTGAAGCTCTCCAACGTGCTCATCTCGAGTCGCGGGCGCGCCAAGTTGGTCGACTTTGGTCTGGCGGCGTTCGCCGAACAGGTCCAGGACGACGGCGCCGCGGCGAATCCGCGGACCGTTGACTACGCTGGTCTCGAAATGGCGACCAATGCTCCGCGGGATGATCATCGCAGCGATATCTACTTCGCAGGCGCGATCTACTATCAAATGCTGACCGGCCACGCTCCGCTGTATGAAACGCGCGATCGTCAAAAACGTCTCGCTGCGACCCGCTATACCAACTATGAGCCGATCGCCCGCATCGCGCCAGACCTACCTCGTTCGGTAGCGGCGGTTGCGATGAAAGCGATGGAGCTGAACCCCGACAAGCGATATCAGTCCGCCGCCGTCATGCTGAACGACCTAAAATTGGCCGCGCGACGTCTGGAACTGGGGGATGATGGGGCCGCCGGAGAGATTCGCGCCAAGCTCGAAGCGGAAGGGGGCGGAGGCCCCGTCGCGAAGTTCATGGAAGGGATGAACAAGACGGTCATGGTCGTCGAGCAAAACCTGGAAATGCAGGACGTGCTTCGCGATCGCTTGAAAGCGTACGGTTATCGCGTACTGGTGATCAGCAATCCCGAGCGCGCCATGGCCCGCTTTGCCGAAGAGGGAGCGCGAGCCGCCGACCTCTGCTTGTTTAGCACCGTCGATTTGGGCTCAGCCGGACTCGAAGCGTTCAATCAATTTGCGAGTGATCCGCATACGGTCAACATTCCGGCGATCTTGCTGCTCAAAGAGCGTCAGGCCTCTTGGAAGAATGACGCCAAGTTGGGCGAACATCGGGCCGTCATGCTGATGCCGATCAAAGTGCGGCAGTTGCGCATGCTAGTTCGCGAGCTTTTGAAAGAGCCTGCCGAAGAAGAAGTGGAAACGTCCTAAACCGACGCGGCGCACTACTCTCCCAAGAAATGCAAAAAGGATGGCCTGAAAGGTCATCCTTTTTTCGTGCGCATCGCGCGATCAGCGTCCGTGACGGAAGTGGTGGACGCGACGAACCGTGTTGCCATAAAAATGGCCAGGACGATTCGGACGAACCAACAGCGGCTGGGCGCGGATGGCCTGGCGCTGCGCCTCCGTCGTGGTGACCATGTCAAACCAGGCGGCTGAGCTTTCACCAGCGCTGACGAAGCAAAAGGCCATCGCGAGAACGGCCAACAAGGGAAGTTGTAGTTTTCGAAAATTCATTGGGCGTTACCTCCATAGCAAGAAAGCATCGTGACTCGAAGATAAATTAGCACATAAATAACCCGCCGTGAGGCTTTTTTACCTCGCCGCAGATCTTCACTCGATTTGCCAATTGTTCTCATCGTTATAACCTGTCGCCTTGGTAGTCGAGTAGTTTCGCTTTAGCTTCTTCGCTATCTTTTACCTGCGACGGCGGCGCTTGAAAAACGGTAAACATGGGGTATGTGATGACCGCAGAAGAACAGCAACAGCCTAAGCAATCGTCCAGCGGAAGTTTCACCGGGCTCATTTTGATACTGGTGGGTATTTTCGCAGGAGCCCTTCTGGGGCTGTTTTACGGCGAGACGATGTGGCGAGCCGCCCATGGTCCGACGAAAGCGGTCGAAACGCTGCAAAAAACGTTGGCGCAAAAAGAGCAGTTCTCGCAGCGCGAGACCGACGCTGCAGCTGCGACTGACGATCCCCAGGCCAAAGCGAAATTTGAGAAAGAAGCGGCGCGATTGGCCGCCCAAGCGGTCCAGGTCGACGCGCGGCTAAAAGAAGTGCAGGCGATCGCCGACGATACGGAGAAGCAGCGGGCCGCTGGCCAAATGTATGTCCCCGAGACGGTTTGGATGCTGACCGAGTTTTGTGGCGACGTCTTTTTGCAGATCTTGAAATTGCTGGTCATTCCTTTGGTGATTACCAGCATGATTACCGGCATCACGTCGCTAGGAGACATTCGCAAGGTTGGCCGGGTCGGCGTCTTCGCGATCACTTATTACTTCATCACTACCTCGATCGCCGTCTTGATCGGCTTGATCCTGGTGTTGGTGATTCAGCCCGGCACGAAATCCGATGATACGTTCGCTTATCAAAGCGAATCGGTCTCTGCGAAGGAGCGCGGGACGCCGGTCGAAAAGTTGTTGGAAGTGGTGCGCGGCAAACCGGGCGATCCCGGCAGCGGCATGTTTCCGGCGAACATCTTTCAAGCGGCGACTTCGACCAACGTGCTGGCGCTGATCGTCTTTGCGATTGTCTTTGGTTCGGCCCTCACCACGATCGGCGAAGAAGGAGAGATCGTGATTCGCTTCTTCAAAGCGGCGAACGAAGCGGTCATGAAGATGGTCCATCTGGTGATGATGATTGCGCCGGTCGGCATCTTTGGACTTGTCGCGTCCAATATCGCCAAGAACGGCGGCGCCGCCGGTTTTGGCGATCAAATGCAGCGCATCGGCTGGTATGTCGCGGCGGTGACGATCGGCTTGCTCTTGCACGCCGTCGTCTTGATGGTGATCGTTTGGTACTTCGGCAACAAAAACCCAATCAAGTACGCGTTGGGGATGGCGCGAGCGTTGTTGACCGCCGTCAGCACCGCCAGCAGCTCGGCCACGCTGCCGATCACGATTGAATGCGTGGAAGAAAACAACGGCGTTTCGCCGAAAGCGGCCGGCTTTGTTTTGCCGCTGGGAGCGACGATCAACATGGATGGTACGGCGCTTTACGAAGCGATCGCCGTAATTTTTATCGCGCAAAGTTTAGGTATTCAACTTGGCGTCGGCGAGCTATTAGTTATCTTCCTAACGGCTTCGCTCGCCGCCGTTGGAGCGGCAGGCGTGCCTGAAGCGGGGCTATTTACGATGGTAATTGTCCTGCAGGCGGTTGGGCTCCCAACCGAAGGTGTGGGTATCATCCTGGCGATCGATTGGTTCTTGGATCGCTTGCGCACCACGGTCAATGTGTTTGGCGATTCGATCGGCGCCGCGGTAGTTGATAATCTGGTCGTCTCCCGCGCATAATGGCGCGTACGCTCATCTCTTCTCCACTCGTCTCCTATTCGCTTCTCTCCGCGCGCCGGCAGGCGTGACGATCTCCTTCTCGCTCTCTCTTCACCATCAAAGACCAATCATGCACCGTCTGCTGTGGGCGACGTCGCTCGCCATTGCTAGCGCTATCTCTATTTCGAATCCTGCGTGGGCTCAACCGAAAGAAAAGGAAGTCAAAATCCGTGACATCTTCGGCGCTCAAGCGGAACGCCTTGTTACTGTCGCCAGCGTTGTGGATCTTGATGATATTCGGATTCGATTTGGTGACAAAACAGCGCGTGTCCGACTTGCTTCCGTCGCTCCTTTTCATGAATGGCCTGTCGCTGATAGTCCTGCATGGAACAAGAAACGGGATCAACTGAAACAGCGCGTCGTTGACCAGCTAGAGGGAAATGACTTTTACGTCAGACTCGCAATCTGTCAGTTAGAGGGGAAGCCGCCGGCGGTCTATCTAGAGGACCGCGTGACTTACCTGATCGGCCGCGAAAGCATGTGGGAGGGACTCAAGCCGGCAGAGCGCGTTGGTTGGGCGCGCACATCGCAAAATATCGACCTGGTCTATCAGGGCCTCTCCATCTATCGACCCGATTGCGAAGCTCGGCCGTATGACTTGGAGAAGCTGTTTGAAGAGGCGCAGCAAAACGCCGAGGTCTTTCGCCGTGGCCTCTGGAAGGAATACCGCTTCGCGCGGGCCGTCGAATCAACCGACGCCCAGATCCGACACTAACGCATTCACCGAGGGCAGGCGCTCTCCATCATGTGCTACGCGAAACTTGCTGCAGCGCCGTGACTTCCTTGGGCTGGTGAACGGGACAATCTGGGTCCCTCTTATTGCGATCTGCGACGGGCCGCATACGATAAGTCTAGCCAAACAGTCTCATTTTTAGGTGAAGTAGAACATGAAAGCGATGTTGCTGTCGGAATACAAGCAGTTGAACGTGGTCGAATTTGCCGAACCGGAGATCGGCGCCGATGATCTGCTTATTCAAGTCAAAGCTTGCGGCATCTGCGGCAGTGACATTCACGGCTACGATGGCAGCACTGGTCGTCGCATTCCGCCGCTGGTCATGGGGCACGAAGCGGCCGGAGTCGTTTCAAAAGTGGGCTCGGCCGTGACCGACTATCAGGTCGGCGATTCTGTGACGTTCGACTCGACGGTTTCCTGCGGCGTCTGTTTTTATTGCCGCCAAGGGCATATCAACCTGTGCGATAATCGGATGGTGCTGGGAGTCTCATGCGGCGAATATCGCCGACATGGGGCTTTCGCCGAGTATGTTTCGGTGCCGCAGCACATTTGTTATCGGCTGCCGGCTGATTTTCCGTATGAGCATGCGGCGATGATCGAAGCGGTTTCGGTCGCGGTTCACGCGGCCAATCGTGCTCCGCTGGTCTTGGGCGACACCGCGATTGTCGTCGGCAGCGGCATGATCGGACTGCTGGTCGTCCAGGCAATTCGCTTGGCTGGCGCCGCGCAAGTGATTGCGATTGATCTGGACGAAGGCCGTTTGGATCTCGCGAAAAAGCTGGGAGCGGATGTCGGCCTGAAAGCGGACGCTGTTGATGTGGCCGCCGAAGTGAAAAAACTGACCGGCGGTCGCGGCGCCGATGTCGCAATCGAAGTTGTTGGCGCGACGCGCACCATTCAAACCGCAGTCGACAGCACTCGCAAGGGAGGAGCGATCACGTTGGTTGGCAATCTTTCGCCCAAAGTCGAGATGCCGCTGCAAGCGATCGTCAGTCGCGAGTTGACGGTCTATGGAAGCTGCGCGTCAAACGGCGAGTATCCGGCCTGTATCGATTTGCTGCAGCGCGGCTTGATTCGTGTTGATCCGCTGATCACCGCCAAGATTTCGCTCGACCAAGCACCCGAGTGGTTTGCGCGACTTTACCAGGGAGAGCCGGGCGCGATGAAAGTGATCGTCGATCCGACTCTCTAGTTCAGCGGAGGCTTGCAAGGAGCGTTGAAATACAATTCGCCAAAGTTTTTTTGTGCCGGCGATTTTCATTCTGCTGGCTGCTAACGCCAGAAATAGTCGAACCGGCGCTGGGTGTTGGATAGGATAGAGGGATGTCTTAACCTCTATCAGGCCCTGTCATGCGACGACTCTTCCTGCTGCTGTTTTGTTTTCCATCGTCCTGGATCGCCCTGACCGCGATCCAGGCCGCCGATACGCAGCAGCCCAACATTCTGGTTATCTTGGCCGATGACTTGGGCTATTCCGATCTGGGCTGCTACGGCGGCGAAATCCCGACGCCCAACATTGATGCGTTGGCCCATCACGGCGTTCGCTTTACTCAGGTATATAACTCGGCTCGCTGCTGTCCCAGTCGCGCGTCGTTGATGACGGGGCTCTATCCGACGCAAGCCGGCATCGGCGACTTTACGACCGATCGACCGAATCCCGATCGTGGACCCGGTTACCTGGGACGACTCAACAAGCAGTGCGTCACATTGGCCGAAGTGCTGAAGCCGGCCGGGTATGGTTGCTACTACGTCGGCAAGTGGCACATGCATCCCGAGACCGGTCCCATCCGCCGCGGCTTTGACGAGTTCTATGGCTATACTCGCGACCATTCGCACGATCAATACGACGCCGACTACTACATTCGTTTGCCGGAAGGCCGGAAGAAAGAAATCGATCCGCCGGCCGACGACTACTATGCGACCGACGTGTTCAATGACTATGCGCTGGAGTTCATCCGCCAAGGCCAACAGAGCGACAAGCCGTGGTTTTTGTTCCTGGGGCACTCTTCGCCCCACTTTCCGGTTCAAGCGCCGGCTGCACGCGTCGACAAGTACGAAGCGATTTACCGACGCGGTTGGGACAAACTGCGGGAAGAGCGTTTCGAGCGGATGCGCAAACTGGGCCTGGCGGACGGCGATCATTGGAAGCTGAATCCTCGCTCGCTGGTGCCGGTCGATCGCGATGACATCGCCAACGGCTATGCAGGGCAAGAGAACCCGGCGTGGGATTCGCTTGATCTGCCGCGACAACGCGATCTGGCTCGCCGCATGGCGGTCTTCGCCGCGATGGTCGAAGGAGTCGACGCAGGCGTTGGCCGGATTGTCGATCACTTACAAGCGACCGGCGATCTCGACAACACGTTGATCTTGTTTCTCAGCGACAATGGCGCATGTTACGAATGGGGACCGTTCGGCTTTGACGGCGTTTCGCGCGTCGGCACAACCACATTGCGTACCGGCGACGATTTGCGCACGACGGGGCAGCGCGGCACGCATCAGTCGTATGGGAGCGGTTGGGCCAATCTGGGGAACACGCCGTTTCGGATGTACAAGCATTTCACGCACGAAGGGGGAATCAGCATGCCGCTGATCGCCCACTGGCCTACCGGTATCGGCACGCCGAACGCTTGGATCCGTCAGCCGGGTCATGTGATGGACGTGATGCCAACCCTGCTGGAAGCGACCGGAGCAACCTATCCGCAAACCTACGGTGATCGCTCAGTCACGCCGCTGTCCGGAACCAGTTTGCTGCCGGCGATACGCGGTGAAGCGTTGCCGTCGCGCTCGATTGGCTTCGACCATCAAGGGGCGCACGCATTGCGTGACGGTGATTGGAAAATCGTCTGGTCCAAGCGCATGCCCGAGAAAATCGAGTGGGAACTTTATAACTTGGCCGAAGATCGCTGCGAAACGAACGACCTGGCGGCCGCACATCCGGATCGCTTGAGAACCATGATCGCCGCTTGGAACGAGTGGGCTTGGCGCGTCGGCGTTCACTACAATCCGGCGCAAGGGAATCAGGTGGTGCGGAATATCGAGATGGATCCCCATTTTCCCATCGCCCAACGAAGCTGGATTCTTGAAGCCAACATCAACGCCCAAGCTCCTGCTGGCGTGGTCGCCGCTCAGGGAGGACGCGAGCAAGGTTACGCGCTTCACTTTGTCGACGGACATCCTGCGCTGGACGTGCGGATCAACGGTAAGGTCACTCGTTTGATCGCGAAGCAGCGGTTCGCCGGGAAGCTCCGCCTGCGAGCCGAACTCAACGCGCAGAAGATGCGACTGCAAGTAAACCAGGAAGCGGCGCTCGAGGTCGACTCGCCCGGATTGCTCCCGCTGCAGCCGAAAGACGAACTTTCGCTCGGCTACGACGCGCAATCCGCCGCCGGTGATTATGAAGCGCCAAATCCATTTTCCGGCTTGATCAGCGACTTCAAAATTCGCGCGCTGGCGAATGAGTGAGCAGCCAAAACTGCGAAACGAACGTAACGTTACGGATTCAGGGAACGTAATCCGACAATCAAGACCGGATCCACTCCATTGGTCGGATGCAAGAATTCGAGCCGCTTTAACGATTCTCCCTCTTGATATCCCAGACTGCTCAAATCGACGCCCACCGCCAGAGCTCGTGAATCAATATTGACCTGTCGCCCATGCATGAATTGCTTGTTGACGAGATCATCGACCGATGTCGTACGCTCCAACGAGAGATAGGTGCAATGCGGCAATAGATCAAGTGCGGAAGGTGAGTTGAGCCCGATATCAAACTTTTCGATCATCAGCTCAGGGCGTAACAAACGGTCATCACCAGACCGAAGGTGAACCTTGTCACCGTCGGGATCATAGACAAGCAACTGCAGATCAAAAAGCACGATGTCCGGTCCTGGAGCATTGATGATCGGCTCTTCAAATTCAACGGCCATGCAAACCGGCTGCGTTTCGCTGCTCACCGGATTGATGATGCCGGTCACCAAGCTAAAGTCCCCGTCGAGAAGCGAAAGTCGCGCTTTCCCTTCCGGAAGGGAATCTCCCATTCGCGTGCAAAAGGTGGCCGCATCGATCCTTCCCGAAAACTCGACGACGCCGGCTCGCACGAGATCTTTGCGCTCATAGACGCCGATCACGCCGTCGCGCTGAATCGTAATACTGAGCAGTTCGTTCGCCAATGAATCAATCATCGTCGCTTCATAGCTCACGACGCGATCGGGCAGCTTTTCTCGATAGGCCAGCGATCCGCTGGCAGCTTTCAGGCGACGAGGCGGGGATCCCGGATCGACCTGGGCGGCGTCTCCAACATGAAGATGCATGATCGGCTTGGATTGAGGATTTTCGAGGGCCGACATCGTTGCTTCCCCCTCGATGACGGAGAGCTGGGTCTCGCCGGTCTCGGCCACATTGACGACAAACCTGGTTCCCAAGTCCACGATTTCCGCCGAGGGACTCTGGAGCTGAAAACCTTCGGCGCCAGGCGGCGCGAACACGGAGCATTGACCGGAGCGAACCAGCAGATTCTCTTTTCCCATCGCGGAAAATACGGAGGGAGCCTGCAGTACGGCGCGAGCGCCGGAATGAAAGCGGATCGCTAGATAGCCTTGTGTCAGGATGTACTTGCGGCCAATGGTGATGCGCTGTCCCGGACTAGGAGCACCACCTTCCCCGAAGATCACGGCGCTGGCGACCTCCACGATCACAGGAGACGTGTCTTCAACTTGGCCTAGTGGAGTCGAGATTTGCGACTCGTTGGCCTTCAGTGTGAAGAAGTAAACGCCGAACAAGCCGGCTAGCAAGCAGGCGGCCAGACTCGCTGCGATGAACCTGCGTTTCCCTCTTTGGGGCGATGGCTGCGACAACCGATGTGCGATATTCGTCGTCGTGGGCACATCCTCGTCGGTTCGACTTAGTTGATCGAGATCCAAATGCATGCTCATCGCCTGCAGATAGGCGATGCGGACTTCTTCCGATTCCGCCAGCGCATTCTCCAGATCATCTTTTTGCTGCGGCGTCAATTGCCCCGCCAGGCTCGCTTCGACGAGCGGCAAAATTCGATGGAGGTCAGGATGGCTCATATTGGGCTCTCTTCGGGAAATTTTCGCCAGCGCCGTATGGCATACTATGAATCGGTTCGCAAACGTCGGGAAACGCATTTTGAGAGTCGGCGGCGGAGCAAGTACATGCGGTTATAAAAAGTTCTTGTCGAACAACCGAGTTCGTCAGCAATCGAGTCGGAAGAACGTCCTTCCCAATAAATCTGCCGCAGAAAAGATTGCTCTAACTCGGGCAGCGATTGCAAACATTTTCGCAGCGCCGCTAGTCGCTGTTCGGCCGCCTCTTGGTCAAAATTCTCTAACGAAATCGCCAGAAGTTGCTGCAGATCGGTCCGCGCTAACAGGCGGTCGGCAGCTCTTGCTCGGCGAAAATTGTAGGCTTCCAGGCGCGCGACGCCGCAGGCCCAGGAAAGAAAACTACGGGAGTGATCATAGTCGACAAACTTTTTCCACATCACAATGCTGATACGTTGGCAGAGATCCTCGGCATCGGCGATGTTGTTGACGAGCGCCGTCAGGTAAAGCATGATTTTGTCGCGATTGGCTTGCAGCAGCTGTTCAAAGTCCAGTCGCATGTTAGTTTCACGAGCGTCCAGATCCTTATCAAATTCGTCGACTTCTCGGTTCAATCCCGTCACCTTGACGCCCAAAGACGAGTAGAACTCTGACATGATCTCCCTTTCGAGGACTTCTGGCGCAAGAAGATCAAAAATCAGCGTGTTACCGTTCAGTATTAAAAGTTCGCCGCTTGCACCAACAATACTATTTCAAAACGAATCAACAACCAGAGCGTGCCTGTCCATTTTCTCCATTGGAGCGATGGCATGGATTGCTGCTCGTTACTTGTCGGTAAGCGTGAATTCGTAAAAGTTATCGCCTGGATCGACGACGAACGTCTCGCCGCTCGTCTTCACGTTCCAGTATTTTTTCGGAACTTTGTTCCAATCGTCCGGAACCGTTGCCGGCGAAATCACGAAGACTTCGTCTCCAATTTCTCCCGGCGGTTTAATATTAACGACATAGTCACCGACAAGAATATCGGAACCATTTCGCATTTCCATGGCGAACTTTCCTGATGCGTCGGTTAGCCCTGTTGCCGGAATGCCGGTTTTTACATGCAACATCACGATCGAAGAACCTTCAGGAATCGTCCCAGATCCATAAATCACGCGACCGCGAACGACACCGGTTTCTCCGGGAAGATTTGACTTGTGACCGCATCCGACCAATCCGGAGACGGTCGCGCCCGCCAAAAGGAATAAATAAACAAAGCGACTCGCATACATGGGGTCGTATCCAGTTTTCAAAGGAAGGAATACTGATATAGAGTCTGCTTGGCAAGTTGCGTCACGGATGAACTGGAGCATGCGCGTCAGTCGTCAACACCAACAGCTTCGGGACATGCTCCACTCGAACTTTCCAAATAAACTCGAACCGAATAATTGCTTTCATCTGTCCGGATGAGGTTCACTCTGCGACCGATGTAACGGCAACAAAGGATGGTTGTGTCGTTCTCTCGAATTGCTCTAACCAACCGCAAGCAGCTTGGGCGAGTCCTTCATGACCACCTTCAAAAATCGTGAGACGAGCGGGGCCTGCCTGTCGTCGCATTTTGATGTCTCGACCATAGTCGGAATCGACGAGCGTATCCTGCGGCAGAGGAACATCGAGCTCGGCATGATCCCAAAGTTGTTGCATTTCGATTTCGCTCACGAGGTCGGCATTTCTGCTCGCGGCAAATTTGTTAAACAGTCGAACCGAGTGTTGGAAAGGGACCGCTCCTGTCTGCCCGTCATGAACTCCGGCGGCGATGTCGAGCGGTAAGTCGCCCAATTGCGTGATCCAGTGAATGGGGGACCTTTCGTAATATTCCGCATCTACCTCTGCGCTCTCGCCCGGAGATCCGCCGCAGCTTTTGGCGATCATTTGCGCGTATCGTTTCGGTTCGCCATCGACGCAATGGTCTTGATACCACTGCGTCAGATCACTAATCCCCACCCAAGTCGAAACTGCCGTAAACCGCTCAGGATGGCGCGATGCCATTAACATCGCCATGTGACCACCCCCGGAAGCGCCCGCCAAATAGATGCGTTGCGGATCTGCACCAAGTTTTCGAATTGCAAAATCAACGCTGTCCAAAATATCCGCGCGAGCGGCTGGTGAGCCGCAGGCCAGCGGATCATTGTTGGGACCGCGGAAATTGGGTTCGACAAATATCCAGCCCCGCTCCAGCGTTTCGTCCAGCCAAGCTTGTTTATGAAGCCGATAGTCGCTGCTCCAAGAGTGAAGAAAAATCAGTACAGGTCGAGCGCCCTCGGTTTGCATTTCAGGCAATGCATATCGCAACGGTTGCGCAGTGCCGTCAAAAGAACTGTCAAATTTCGCTTCGACATACAAGTTGTCGGCGGTTCGTTGCAACTCTTCCGGCGTCGGGTCCTCTGATTTTTCTGGCAAAGTCATCAAAGCGTTGGGCGTCATGCTGACGCCGCATCCGCTGCCCAAAAATAGTGCAAAACAAACAAAGAAACGATGGTGTCGTCTGCGCGGGTGAGCAGCGCCAAATAGCATGAAAGCACCAGTCAATATTGAGTTATCAAAGGTGGAGAAGCGTAGGGAATCGCCGCGTATGGTCGAGCGGATGATGCGTGGAAAGCGTGTCAGAAAAGGGGCGCTCACTCGCCCCTCAACTGAAAAAGCAGGAAGTCTGTGCGTACTAAAAACTGCCTAACACTTTCCCATCATCTCGTGTTGCAAGTAGCTTGAGCGTCGTGAGATTGAGGTTTTCGCTGAGGAAGCGAACGGAGCCATCGCTGACCGCTACTTGGGCTCCGCCTGGATGCGCCGAGAAAATCCCATTGTTGAGGCCGTCATTATTTTTGACGCCGGTAAGTGCGAGCGTGGAGCCGTTGATCGGATACATGATCGTCGTGGTGTTGAAAGTTCTTTCGCTGAATCCAAATGCGGTTTTATTGATTCCGCACATGAATCCTTGATGGTTATTGATCGTGGCGGTTTTGTTGCCGCTCGTGTCCGCGACAAAATCGGATTGCTCTCCTACGATGATCGTATTGGACAGCCCATCCGTCGCATCGCGCATCTTCACTGCTTTGAGAGGAGTCAGCATCCCGCCGATAGAAGCGACGCCGCTTTGGTAGCCGACCCATTCGCGGGTCGTAGAATTCGCCGAAAACCCGAGCATGTCATTGGCTGCGCCGGAGATGCCCGTGTATTGGGGGCAAGTGATTGTGTACGTATAGCCAGAACTTCGGACCGCCTGCAAGGGACTCGAAGGGCAGATCATCGCGGTGATTTCCTTGTCGTTCACAATGGGACCGTTAACGGAATGCCCGTCATAAGCGCCGCCACCGCCGCTCGATAGGCTGCCTGGATGGTTACCGACAACCGTCAATTGATCGGAGAGATTTCCTTGCTCGATGAAGGGGAGCATTCCTAACCACCAAGAGACGCCAAAACCGGGGTCCGCTAGATTACCCGAGGAATGCCGCGAACCAATCGGGAACGACAAATACGTGTCATGGTAGTTGTGCAATCCCAGCGCGATTTGCTTGAGATTGTTTTGGCAAGACATACGTCTCGCGGCTTCGCGCGCTTGCTGGACCGCCGGTAGGAGTAGTGCGATCAAGACGCCGATGATGGCGATGACGACGAGCAGTTCGACCAGAGTAAATCCGGAACGGCCCCTAGATTTGCTGCGAGACATGCGTATTCCTCGAGAAAAGAACAGAAAAGGTGGTATGAAAAGAGCGCTGGATCAACGCCGGCAGGTGAGATGGTATCAACACCTCATCCGTCCATTGGTCGTCGAAAAACTTGCGAGTTCATGGCAGAAAATCAGAAATCCCCTTTTTTTGAGAAATTAACCGGGGATTAGATTTACATACTAAAATCGGCTGATGTTTGCTCTGACAGGAAAACTTCCTCCCTTAGTGCGGGTCTAAATGGCTCGATGGAATGGGTTGCAGCAAAAGTTTTCGAAGATTGCGCCATGAACAACCGGTGTGGAGGAACGACTAGGAGTAACCCGCCTACTTTGCCTTTGCGGCCGCGAAGGCCACTTTGGCTCTTGCCGTCTCCCAAGTAATGCTGAAATAACAATGCCCATGGTATTTCGAATTGCTTTACTGCTGGTTCTGTCGCTGCCGGTTTGCACTGCCGCGGCGGAGCCGCCTGATTTTGCTCAAGAGGTTCTGCCGATTCTCTCGGCGCGTTGTTTCGCGTGTCATGGTCCCGACACGGAAGTTCGTGAAGCCGGTCTCCGTCTCGATGTTCGTAAGGATGCAATCCGTGCGCTTGATAGCGGGGTCGCCGCCATTGTTCCCGGTTCTTCCGACGAGAGTGAGCTGATCCAGCGCGTGTTCACTAGTGACGAATTTTCGCAAATGCCGCCGCCGGAGACCGGAAAATCTTTGACCACCCAAGAGAAAGAAATCCTGAAGCGTTGGGTCGAAGATGGCGCTCCCTACGCCGAACATTGGTCCTTCCAAACCGTGCAACGTCCTGAATTGCCAAACGTTGGCGGCGACGATTGGCCGCGCAACGAGATCGATCATTTCGTCCTTGCCCGACTCCAGTCCGCAGGCATGTCGCCAAGTCCGCAAGCTTCACCGCAAACATTGATCCGGCGACTGTATCTTGATTTAATTGGGCTCCCTCCCCCCTTCGAAGCGGTTCAGCGCTTTGTCAAAGACCCCAGCGATCAGGCTTACGAGCGCATCGTGGATGAGCTGCTTGCATCCGAGCACTTTGGAGAGCGTTGGGGTCGGCATTGGCTGGACCTGGCTCGATACGCCGACAGCAATGGCTATTTGGGAGACGAGCTGCGGCCAGACGCTTGGCGCTATCGCGATTGGGTAATCACGGCGATCAACAACGATCTGCCGTACGACGAATTCACGATCGAGCAGATCGCCGGGGATTTGCTTGATGATTCGACGATGTCGCAGCAGATCGCGACCGGCTTCCACAGCAACGCGATGAAGAATACGGAAGCAGGCGTCGACAAAGAAGCGGATCGCGTTATTCAGACCGTGGATCGACTAAGTACGGTTGGAACCATCTGGCTGGGCTTAACGGTTGGTTGTGCGGAATGCCATACGCACAAATTTGATCCGATCACGCATCAAGAGTTCTATCAGCTATACGCGTTCTTCAATAACCTGGAGCCCAAGAAGCTGGTGCTCGGTTATCGCGACGGAAAGTCGGAAAAGCCTGCGGTAATTGAAAAACGGGAACAACAGCTGCAAAAAATCGCCAACCGCATTCGTCACCAGGAAGAGCTGCTCGGTCCTGCTCAAAGCGCTTTGCTCGACCAGTTTTTGGTTACCCTCTCCAAGCCGACCAGTCGTCGTACGGAGAGTGAAAAAGAAGCGCTCGAACATTGGTTGGCCGATTTGCAAACCGATACCAATGAGCTGTTAACCGAATACGAATCGCTGACCAGCCAGAGGCCAGAACCGGTCGAGATGATCGCTCAGGCGATGCAGGAGTCTTCGAAACCACGGAAGACGCACATCCACTATCGCGGAGATTTCAGGCAGCCGACGCAACGGGTCTATCCTGCGACGCCGCAATTTTTGCCTCCGCTGGAACAGCGACACGAAGTCGCCGATCGACTCGACTTGGCGCGCTGGCTGGTCGACCCCAAGCATCCTTTGACTTCGCGAACAGCCGCGAATCATCTTTGGCAACATTTGTTTCAGGAAGGCTTGTTCCGCACGGAAGAAAATTTGGGCGTCGCCGGCGATCCTCCCACGCACCCAGAACTGCTCGACTGGTTGGCGAGTGAGTTGGTGAAGAACGACTGGAGCAGGAAAGCGCTGATCAAGCAGATTGTCCTCTCTGCGACTTATCAGCAAAGCTCGCAAATGACGGATCAACTGCAAAAACGCGATCCGGATAATCTTTTGTTAGGCAGACAATTTCGTTGTCGCTTGGAAGGGGAAATCATTCGCGACCTTGCTCTCTCGTCCAGTGGGCTGCTCAATCCAAAAATCGGCGGTCCTAGCATTCGGCCGCCGATGAACAAACGCCTGACTTCGATCAGTCGCAATCAGGGCTGGGATGTCAGCAAAGGGGACGAGCAGTACCGGCGAGGACTTTACATTCTCTTTCGCCGCGCCACTCCGTTTCCGATGTTGACGACGTTTGACAGTCCCGACTCTACCTCGTCCTGTCCGTCACGAGAGTTCTCCAACTCTCCCTTGCAATCTTTGGCGCTGCTTAACGACCCCGTATTTTTTGAGTGTGCTCAGCAGCTAGGAAATCTGGTTTCCCAGCCTGACCTCGATCAAGGAGACGCTTGGATTCAGCTCGCATTTCAACGCACTCTCTCGCGTTCTCCTTCTCCGGATGAAATGAGACTGGCGCAAGCGTTTCATGCAGATCTGTTGCATTCCCTCGAAAAATCCGACACGTCGGCGCTCCAAGCGATCGTCAATCAGCCGGTCCCCAAACGGAGTCTGCAGCAGCAAGCCGCACGCGTACTCTTTGTACGCAGCCTGATGAACCTGGATGAATTCATCACGCGCGAATAAACTCTTTCCAGCCCCGATGGGAACTCATGGACCTCAATCAACTTCAATCCGCTTGCCAGCTTTCGCGACGTAATTTTCTCTTCCAATCGTTGTGGGGAGTCGGCGCCGTTACGATGGCGGACCTGTTGAAAACCGAAGGTCTCGCTCAGGATTCGTCTCCTCGGCTCGATTCGGATCCGCTGGCTGCGAGAAAGCCGCATTTCGCCGCGCGCGCCAAACATTGCATCTACATCTATCTAGAGGGAGGTCCGAGTCAGATGGACCTCTACGATCCCAAGCCAACTTTGAACCGGCTTGATGGCCAGCCGTTGCCCGAGTCGCTGCTCAAGAATATGCAGTTTGCGTTTCTCCAAAAAGAAACCGCCCGCATCATGGGAACCCCGCGAAAGTTTGCGAAGCATGGCGAGTGCGGCATGGATTTTTCTGATTTGCTGCCCCATTTGGCGACGTGCGCCGATGACCTTTGCATGATTCGTTCGGTCCATTCGGATCAGTTCAATCATGTGCCGGCCCAACTGCTGATGAATTGCGGCTCGGCAATCGCCGGGCGACCCAGCCTGGGGTCATGGCTCTGTTATGGACTCGGGAGCGAATCGCAAGATCTTCCGGCTTACGTTTCGCTGGTGACCACCGGTCGAGGCATCCCCGGCGGCTCGGCGAGTTGGTCGAGCGGATTTCTGCCCTCGTCTTACTCAGGCGTTTTGTTTGGAAACGAAGGTGAAACCGTCAACAACATTCGGAATCCAGCCGGAATTACGCCGCAGTTGCAGAAGTCGTCAGTGGACTTCATCAACAATCTGAATCGGTTGCGAACCGCCGACACCGGCGACTCCGAACTTGCTAGTCGCATCAAAGCGTACGAACTCGCATTTCGACTTCAGTCGTCGACGCCGGAACTGACCGATTTGTCCGGGGAAACGCAAGCGACGCTCGACATGTATGGCTTTGATCGGGACGAACCCAAGATCAAAAGTAATCGAGGAGGCAAAGGATTGTTTCGTGCCTTCGCTTACAACTGCCTGCTCGCGCGGCGGATGATCGAACGCGGAGTCCGCACCGTGAACGTCATTCATTCTTCGTGGGATCATCACTCACGATTGGATCCCGAATTGGCGCACAACTGCGAGATGGCCGATCAACCGATTGCGGCGCTGATTAAAGATCTAAAACAGCGCGGCTTGCTGGAAGATACGTTGGTGATCATCGGGTCGGAGTTTGGTCGAACTCCCTTGGGAGAAAATAGACCAGGCTACAAGAAGGTCACAGGACGTGATCACCATCCTGGCGCTTTCACCGTTCTCATGGCCGGCGGCGGGATCAAGCCGGGTTGCATCTTTGGCGAATCGGACGAAATTGGCTGGAGCGTCCAACAGAATCCGGTTCACGTACATGACCTGCACGCAACCGTTCTGCATCTCTTTGGCCTTGATCACACGCGCCTGACCCATCGTGTCCAGGGGCGTGATTTCCGTTTAACCGATGTCGCCGGCCGAGTCGTCCAAGAGATCATTTCCTGACCCCTGTCGCAAAGCAGCGAACCCAGCGTCGCCGTTAACCGACAATTTCACTCACATCGATTTGATGAAGTTGGCGGCTGCCGGTGTGGGGTGAGTCGATGACCACCGATCTGCCATCGTTGCTGCTGCGGGGATGGGTGTCGCAGCGCCACTCGCCTGTGTACTGCGGAGGCGAATGGAAATGTCCTAGCCATTCGCGACGACCGGAGGGGACGTGGTACAAGTAGGGATTCTGCTCACGATTTTTTTTGCTGGGGTAGGTATCGTTGAGTATCCACTCGTTGTCGGTATTAGGTAGATAAGTGTTGTGTCCGTTCACGGTCATCACGCCTTCTCCAACCACCTGCAGTTCTTGGGTTTGGTCCCGCAATAGATAGAAAGCGGCCGGTTTGCCTGCCGGTTTTGTCCAGGCGCAAATGTGGTTGTTGTCACGCCAAACGAAGTGGGACGTTTCGCCGGACGGGTCCAAAATGTATCGCTCGCTTCCATCCATGCCTACGGTAAACATCCGTGTGGTGAAACGTCCTGTTGGCTCCGCATCGGGGCCGTCGCCGGTGCTGTCTCGCCAGCGATGCAAGACGATCAGACGCGAACTGTCGGGACTGACAAGCAAGTGATTGAAATAGTTCCATTTGTCGCGGAGCGATTTGCCCTGGTGATCGATACTCGCCGCATCGGCCAAGGAGAAAATGAGGTGGGATTCCCCCGTATCCATATTCATTTTCCAGATGCCGGAGTCTTCCGGCGCACGCTGTTGAGAACAGGGGTCGTTCAAACCAACGTACCCATAGCCTGGCCGCATCCGCTGGATTCGCGAAAAGTCGGCTGTGATCGCCCATTTGCCGTCGCCGCTGAGCGCGTAAATTGGCCGAGGTAATGTTTTGAGTTCGCGCGTATGGACATCCAAGATACGGCAGACGTGTTGGTCCCCCTCGCGATCGTTCCAGACAACTTCCGATGCCGAATTTGGACGCCACTGCAGCATGCAACCTTGTTGCCATCCCCACGCTCGGCTATCGCCTAAGCGAATCCACTTGTCATCCGCTTGCGTATCAACCATGCCGACACGAATCACATCGTCGGCGTGAGGCGTGCGGTGCTCAAACGCAACTTCGTTCGACAAGACGTACCGATTCGTCGGATCGAACTCTAGCTTGTCGTAGTAGCCAAACCAATGGTGAAGCGGGCCTTGCGTAATGGCGCGAACCGGGGGCAACTTCTCTTTTGATTCTGCAGCGCCACATCGACTGGCGGAGGGAAGCGAAGCGGCGGCGCCGATAATTTGTAATGCTCGGCGACGAGAAATAGGAGTGCTCATGCGACTTGCTCTTTCGCGTTGTTCGGCAGGGATGGAGAGTTGGACCTTCTCACATGCGCTGGATGGGAAAATCAGCCCCTTCTCATTCTAGTCAAAGGGCAAGTTACTTTTATTCCAACAGCGATATATTACAAGGGATCACCTGACGTGCAGCCAATTTTTCGCCTCCCGCGCGAGCTTCCACGTTTTTGAAGTCGCGCCTCTGGCTGGTGTCAAGATTTTTGGTTGAAGTCGCCATTTGTGTTGGTACATTGTTGCCATGGCGATTGGTCGCTTTTCGCGGCGAGATGCTATGTCACGGCATTGGAATGCGCCGTCCCCACTCACAAAGGGACGCCGAATATTCTGGGAGCTTCAGTAACGGCTAGACTCGGTACGACCGAGCGGCGACTGCGCGACTAGCCTCGGCAGCCCAATATCGAAGCAAGGAAATTCCGTGATCGAGCATACGGTTACGTTTCGACTGAAACCGAGCCTAGAGCCGCAGATCGTCAGCGACTTTATGCAGGTCGCCAGCGAACTGGCGAACATCCCTGGGGTGCAAGAGTTCGCCATCCGTCGCCAGGTCAGTCCGAAATGCGCGCATTCGTTCGGAATCACGATGAAGTTCGATAGTCAGGCGACGTACGATCACTATAGTTCGCATCCGATGCACGAAGCGTTTGTGAAAAACTATTGGTTAAAACATGTCGAGGATTTCCAAGAGGTCGATTTTTTGCCGCTGGATTAATGCTCTTCCAGGGTTTCAACCTCAATTTTGGAGGGAGCGAAATGGCGTGTCATCTGCAAAGGACGTTGATCGTAGCGGCTTTGTTTTTCTACGGACTCGTCATGACTTTCCGGTCGGCCTTGGGGGAAGAGCGTCCGAATGTGCTGTTCATTTCAGTCGATGACCTACGCCCTGAACTGAATTGTTATGGGCAAGAACAGATCCACTCTCCAAATATCGATAAGTTGGCGAGTCAAAGCGCGCTATTCGAGCGAGCCTATTGCATGGTTTCCGTTTGCGGGGCTTCGCGAGCAAGCATGCTCACGGGAATTCGCCCAACGCCGCAACGTTTCACTTCCTGGACAGCCCGAGCGGATGAAGAGGCTCCGGGGATTGTCACCATGAACGCTTGGTTTAAGAACCACGGCTACCATACGGTTTCGTTAGGAAAAATCTTCAATGACGCAGACGACAGCGCTGCAGGATGGAGTACGCAGCCGTGGCGTTTGAACGACGAAAAGTGGCCTTGGTACGCGGAGCCGGAGAATCAACTGCTACATCGAAAGCGTGGAGCACAAGAGCCACGCAATCGCGGCCCCGCCTGGGAAGCGGCTGATGTGGCTGATGACGCCTATCTGGATGGGCAAACGGCAATCAAGGCGACAGCGGAACTGCGGCGACTCGCCCAGCGACAGGAACCGTTTTTTCTCGCAGTCGGTTTCTTCAAGCCGCACCTTCCTTTCAATGCGCCGAAAAAGTACTGGGACCTGTATCCACGAGAGGCAATCGCTCTCTCGGAGAACGCCTCCGCTCCGCGAGGCGCTCCCCGAATTTCGCTTCACAATTGGGGAGAAATGCGGCGTTATTCAAACATCCCGCGAAAAGGCGCGGTCGATGATGAGACGGCCCGAAGTTTAATTCATGGCTATTTTGCCTGCGTCAGTTATATCGACGCATTAGTCGGGCAGGTGCTTCACGAACTCGAACGTCTAGATCTCTCGGACAAGACCATCGTCGTATTGTGGTCGGACCACGGTTGGAACCTGGGCGAGCATACGCTTTGGTGCAAACATAGTTGCTATGAAACTTCCATGCGGATTCCTCTGCTGGTCCGGCTTTCCAAGCAACGAGCGGCGCTGCGCATCGTCCAGCCGGTTGAATCGATCGCCCTCTATCCAACCTTATGCGAATTGGCTGGCCTGCCCCTCCCCGAACATTTGCAGGGCTCTAGTCTTGTGCCGCTATTAAATGGTTCGACCGAAGACGCCAATGCAATCGCAGTCGGTCGATATGGGCAAGGCGATACGATCCGTTCCGCCCAATATCGCTATACCCAATACAGCCGCGTTGATGGAAAACAGCTCGGTGAAATGCTTTATGACCATGAAACGGATCCCGATGAAAATCAGAATGTAAGCGGCAAGCCCTCTTATGGCGAAGCTCTGCAGCATTTGCAAAAACGGTTGCGAGAGACGACTCGAAAATGATTCAGGGCCAGAAGCGCGACGCTAATTCTGGACTTGGTGATAACGGAGCGTGGTGGTGATTGGCCAAATTCATCGACCCAATCTCTGGCGATAAAGCATCGTGTAAAGCCTTTCGAGCCTGACGTTTAGTTCGCATATTACGTTCTTTAATGCTGGCGTCGTTGGCGAAAAATCCTGAGATTCAATTTCTCTTGACGACCCCAATGGTGTTGGTACACTGTGGGGAAGGTTGCTGCAAACCGCAAAGCCTTCCTGTCAAAGCTCGACAAATTCTTCTCAATCTACAATCGAAGATTCTCATCGGTAGGCTCATCCCCAAGTGGAAATTATTGAAAGGCAGAAAGCGAACGCCCCAATTCAATCATCGAATAGGATGCAGCGCCGCCTGGAAAGCTCCATGATTTTAGCGACGCCACTTCTATATACATATCTCTATCATCAATAGCTATTTCATCAAACGTTTGCAAAGGAGAGACGGAAGCATAGTCACAAGAAACGGCGATTTGTTCCCCTTATGCTCTCTTGCACAATCAAGACGATGTCAATTTTGCCCCGATCAGGCACATCATGAACTCATTATCCTATATGGCTTATATGTCCTTATCTTTTGGAAGGTTTTCGCAATGTCAATTCGCAGTAATCATGATTCGCAGGGATTTACGTTGATTGAGTTGCTTGTGGTGATTGCTATTATCGGCGTTCTTATCGCACTTCTGCTGCCGGCAGTCCAGCAAGCCAGAGAGGCGGCGAGAAGAATGCAATGCACGAATCAAATGAAGCAGATCGGCTTGGCGATGCACAATTACTTTGCCACGCATACCGTTTTCCCTCCAGGGAAGTGTGCGGAAGTTTATTCTGATCTTGGAGCTCCGCCCAACCCCGGTCCTGGCGGTCGAATTGGCTGGCTGCCGTTACTTTTGCCATTTATCGAGCACTCGGCCCTTTACGATCAGATAAGGCCTTATCTGATCGGAACCGCGTCGGACTACAATCCCTCGGGATCGCCGACGAATTGGCCCGGGGCGAAGACGGAACTTCCATCGTTCAAATGTCCTAGCGACCCAAATGGGAGCAAGTCGCTCGGCCTGACAACAAGCGGCTCTTTGTCGGATCGTATTTTTAGCAACTATGTTACCTGCCAAGGATCAACCGGCACGCGACTCAAGGCCGCAGATTCCCCGACAGGCGAAAATGACGCTACGGCCACTCGCTTGAATGGCATGTTCTACGCATTGTCCAAAACGCGCATCCGAGATGTTACCGACGGAACGACCAACACGATCATGCTTGGTGAAATACGTTTGGTTGAAGACGATCCCTCCGTCGGCTATCCAGACGGATCAGACTTTCGAGGATATCTCTGGAATACGGATGGGCCCACCACTTGGTTTTCGACCATGTCCCCTCCCAATACGGCGGATCCAGACCGGATCTACAATTGCGTAAGAACCGATTTAGCGGTTCCTTGTTCCGGGCAAGTGAACAAAACGGGCTACACCGCTCGTCTCGCGGCGCGTAGTGCACATACCGGCGGCGTCAATTTGGGAGCGGTGGACGGTTCCATACGATTTGTCGGAAACACGATTGATCTCGATCTTTACCACGCTTTGGGCACGCGCTCTGGCGGCGAGACTGTCCCATCGTTCTGAGCATTCCCTTGCAAATCAGAAGCCCGCACTAATGTCGGCTTCTTTTTTCACGCACAGCAAAAGCGTGTTCTGGGGCTGAACCATGAAAGGGAGTTATGCTCATCAAAAAATCGTTCGATTGCACGGCGACGTGCTTGCAAACCTATAAGTTCGTTTCGCTAATTTTCCTGGGAGTGTTGACAGGCTGCCAGAGTGAAAGCGGACTTCAACCTTTGCCAGGACAACTGCCCGTCCAGGGACAAGTCACCTTGGATGGCGAATCGCTCGACGCTGGAGATGTCGCATTCATTTCGAGCACGCTGGCCGACAAGACGGACACGGATGAATGGTTTTTTGCGTACGTGAAAAACGGCCGATTCCAAACTCATGCTCCTCCCGGAACTTATCTTGTCCGGATCCAGAAGTATCAATATGACTCTACGTCGAAAACCAAAATCCCCACACTTCCTGAGCGGTACGACAAAGAGTCGACATTCACGGCTGAGGTCACCGCAGCAGGGCCGAACAAATTTAAGTATGCGTTAACCAGTGAATGACCCATAGAGGACCACGTTTCATAACCGAAGGATCCATTGAGAATTGGTGAAAAGGAGATCGGACGAACCATCATTTCGGTCGATCCCAAACGGAAAGCGCTTGGCAGGCCTATCGCAAGTCACCGGGCTAGAGCGCTTTTCAGCAAGCTGAACAAAGAGTCCCCTGTCGTCTAGCTTCTCCCCCAAAATCAGCCGCACGGCGTTAGCCGCGGTTTCTGACAGGAACTCTTTGTCGACGGAAAATTGGAAACAAAAACCGCGGCTAACGCCGTGCGGCTGATGTCGATACGTGCCGCGCAGCACCGTCTTCACTTTCAATCGTGGGAAAATCAAAATGGGTCAGCTAGCAGGAAACCGCTCTAGGCGAAGCCGCAACACAAAACCCGTGAGGTATCCGTATGCAATCGATGACGAGACGCCGATTTCTCCAGCATAGTTCAGCCGCCGGCGCTCTGGCCGGTCTGGGCAGTGCCCATCTTCATGCCGCAGATGCGCTGGTGAGCGGTCTTCCGTGCGCCAACGCACTGAACTGGCGCGTCGGGTTTGCGACTTATTCCTTCCGCACGGTTAGCGTGTTTGAAGCTTTGGAGAAGACCGCCGCGACGGGACTTCACTACGCGGAGTTGTTTGCCTGGCAACCACTGAGTCCGGACAATCCCCATGCGCGGCCTACGGCCGAGCTTTCGGCGACATTGAAGCAGGACTTAAAGAAGAAAGCCGCGGACCTGGGCGTCAAAATCATCGGCATCTACAGCAAACTGGAGAATCCAGAATCAACGAAAGCCATGTTTGACTTCGCCTCAGAGATGGATATGGAAGTGATCGTTGGCGAACCTCCGCTGGACTTGATGGACACGATTGAAGAACTCACCGAGAAGTACAAGGTCGATTTCGCATTGCACAACCATCCGAAACCTTCGCGCTACTGGAATCCTGAAATCGGTCTTGCCGCACTGGAGATGCGCTCTGATCGAATGGGGTTTTGCTGCGATACGGGACATTGGTGCCGCTCTGGACTCGATCCGGTCGAAATGCTCCAGAAGATTGGCCCGCGGGTGAAGACGTTTCATCTCAAGGACTTGAATCAGTTCGGCGTTCTTGGTGCGAAAGACGTGATTTGGGGAGAAGGCGAAGGACGCGTCGCCGCAATTCTGGCGGAGGTCAAGCGAAGCGACATCCCGAAACCCTATTTCAGCATCGAATGGGAGCGCGATCCCAACGAGCCGATTCAGACCCATGCGAAATCGGCGGAATTTTTTGAAAAGGTTGCCTGTGCTTATCGCACGTAGTGCAGAGAGCGAAGCAGGTCCATGATTCTCGTTGACATCGAATCTTTCACTATCAGGAGTCGCCGATGATCCGACGCATGTTTGATTGCCGATTATGCACGCTTTTCCTCGCTACGATGCTGACAGGCTTGTTGTGCTTGCCTGCTTGGGGAGAGACGAATCAAGAAAACGCGAAGAGCGAAGATTCAGATTCTTGGCGTCAAAAGGCCGTCCAAAACGCCCGAATTATGTCAGGGGTAAAATGGTCGCCGGTGGCGGAAGGAATGCCGACAAGAGGAGGCTACTTTAAAGTAGGAACGGAGTATACCGGAGTTCCTTATTCGAGCGTGAAGTCCGTCGGACGAGATATCGGCTTTGATATCTATCTGAAAACCTTCTTGGCGGCCGTTCAGAATCCGCAAAGCGTGGTCTACACCAAGAACCTCAAAGGCAAGGTAAGCAATGCGGAGTGCTACTATGGCAAGGTCTGCTCTACCTATACTAGCTATGCCTTGCAATGCGGATTCCCATATGTCAGCCGTCTGTGCGGCCCAGAGTCGCGTAACGGCGTCACGCTTGTCGAACCGCAATCGGCTCAGGCGACACAAGTGGGAGACTTTATTTACACGCCGCCGAAGTCCGTAGGAGCTGGGTCTCACATCGCGATTGTTACCGAAGTCACCATGAACAGCGAGGGCCAAGTCTCGCATGTTCGCGTCGAGGAAAGCCGACCACAGACCACGCAAAACACGAATCGCAGCGCAGCAAAATTCAATTCGCACCTGGCTTCGAGGAATAACAAACTGTATCGCATTACCGACTTGGACGCCTGGCATGGCGAAAACAGAGCCGATTCATTTCGTTTTCCCAACTTCGAAGAAGATTCGGCGTCTCCGCAGATCAATCGCGTTCTGCTTTTGGATCTAGGCGACTGGGTCCCCTACAACAAGGACCAAGTTGTGAAGTTCAACATCATGGATAAAGACTCACAGCAAGTTAAATCCCTGATCATAAAGCGTGGTGATACCGTTGTGGAGACGATTACTGATCCCGGAACAGGCGTCCTTGAGCGGTCCTTTTCTACCTGCGGCGACTACGCCGCCTACTGCGAACTGGGAGACGGCTCGCGGAGTCAAGCTTGCGAGTTTTCGGTGTGCGATCTCGATTTTGCATTGCCTGACGAAGAAATTCGGATTCATGAGCCTTGGGAACTCCATTTTTCTTCCGCCAATTTAGAGATTGCCGCTGTGCATATCTGGAGCAACCAGAACATGTACGGAAGAAACTACGTGTTCTTGACGGAAGAAGATCGAAAAAATGGCAAAGTGGTTATTCCCGCAGACGCAATTCAGCACCAGGGAAGCACGCAGGTTTGGCTGATCGGCGAAAATAAATATGGAAGACTGAAAAAGCGTCTGGATGTTGTTGTCAAAGAATGAGCGACGGTCCAACTCGTCCGTCAGTTTGAAGCCGGTAACTTGCGCTATGCAGCTTGCCGGCGAGAATTGACAGTGGAAAGAGGAGAGAAGAAACTAAAGAGAGGAACCGAATTCGGTTCGTCGTCGCCAAGGGATCGACATTCGGTTCAACGACCGTGGTCTCTTGGTTTTTTTATGCGCGGCAAACGCCCCCCCATGTGGCGAAGCGTGAAGTCGTAACGATTGCAGTGCTCTCGCGATCAAGAAATGGGAAGTCAACATGATCCAGTTCCTTGCCAATTCAACGCCTACGTCGAGAACGCTCGACTGCAGCGGCGCCTTCCCACGTCCTCTGCGATGCAAAAGAGCACTGCTCACTTTGGCAATGTGCGCTATGCTCTTCGCACCGTTACTTGACGCCAATCAGCTGCAAGCCGAGCCGAGCGATCGCCCCCATATCATTTTGATCATGGTCGATGACATGGGGTTTTCTGATCTTGGTTATCACGGCGGCGAGATCGCTACGCCCAACATCGATGCGCTGGCTCATAGCGGCGTGCGGTTCTCGCAGTTCTATAACAACGGTCGCTGTTGTCCGACCCGGGCGACCTTGATGACCGGACTCTATCCGCATCAGACCGGCATCGGCCACATGACCGAATCACCGAACAAAGAGTATGGCGCCGGCAAACCGCCCGCCTATCAAGGCTTTCTCAATCACGACTGCGTCACGATCGCCGAAGCGCTGAAACAGCAGGGTTATGCAACGCTGATGTCTGGCAAATGGCATTTGGGATACAACGATCCAAGCCGCTGGCCGCTGCAGCGCGGGTTTGAAAAATATTTCGGCTGCATCTCTGGCGCGACGCGCCACTTTTATCCTGAAGGGGATCGCGGCATGACGTTCGGCAATGAGCGCGTTCCCAATCCTGAAAGCACCACCGACGAAGCGTTCTATACAACCGACGCGTTTACGGACTATGCGATTCGCTTTTTGCAGGAAGAGCAGGCCGGTCAGCAGCGTCCGATGTTCCTCTATCTCGCTTACACCGCGCCTCACTGGCCGCTGCAAGCCTTTGAAGAGGATATCGCCAAATACCGCGGCAAGTACAAATTGGGCTGGGACAAGCTGCGCGAACAACGTTTTGAGAGGCAAAAAAAGCTAGGCCTGATCGCCGCTGATTGCGAACTATCGCCGCGAACGCCGCAGGTTCCTGCGTGGGATCAGTTGGACCCCGCCAAGCAAGACGAGATGGATCTGAAGATGGCCGTTTACGCGGCGATGATTGATCGTATCGATCAAAACATCGGACGGCTGATGAAGCATCTAAAAGAATCAGGCGTCGACGACAATACGCTGATCTTCTTTCTCTCCGACAACGGCGGCTGCCAAGAGGGAGGAGTGCTCGGCAGAGGCGAATTTGTGAATGCGGAAAAAAGGAATCTCGAGAATAGCAACAGCTATGGCGAAGCCTGGGCCAACGCCAGCAATACGCCGTTTCGACTCTACAAGCATTTCAATCATGAAGGGGGAACGGCGACTCCCTTTTTTATGCGTTGGCCCGCCAAGATCGCCGCTCGCGACGCTTGGTGCGCAGAGCCTGCCCAGTTGATCGATGTGATGCCCACCATCTTGGATGTTGCTGAAGCGACCTATCCGGCCAAGCGCCAAGGCAACGTGATTCCGGCGCTCGACGGCGTTTCGTTACGACCGGCGATGCAGGGCGAACCGCTCGATCGGCAACAGCCGATCTGTATCGAGCATGAATCGAACGCGTCGATTCGCGCCGGCGATTGGAAACTGGTCGGCCGCGGAGTTGCTCCGCCGCGCGGCGTTCAACCGGCCAAATGGGAGTTGTACAACATCGTCGCCGATCGGACTGAGACGCATAATCTGGCGACTGAACATCCTGAAAAGGTGCGCGAGCTTTCGCAGCAGTGGAACGCCTGGGCGAAACGCGTCGGCGTCTATCCGAAGTTGAATAACCGCTAATTAAACCAGATGGCGAAATTGTAAAAATCACCGCCATAGGTTTCGTTCAAGCGGTTCCAGAATCTCACTTCCGTCATCGGTCCTTTTTCCAAAAACGGCGTCGCATTGCTGCCGTGGATCCACATTACCAGGTCAAACTCGCGCGGCTCGAAGAAGACCTTCTTCATGTTGATCGCGCGCCCGTCGGTGATCCGCGGATGGCGAACCAACTTTTCTCCCTGCAGGATCGCTTCTGACTCGTCCAGAAATTGGCGCCAACCTTTCAGCATTTTCGGCGTCATCTTTATGGTCGAAACGGCCGAACTTTGCTTTGTCCCCGGGATCCATTCACGATCGTCGTCATCTTCCGCCTGGATCGCATCCCACGTGCGGCGACTAAGCGCGATTACTTGCAAAAAGTGGGCGTGTGCGGCCTGCATTCGGTCCGCATCTTTCACCCGAAAATTGATCAAGTGGATGAAGGCGATTAAGTCAGCGATATCGACGTCTCCGCCGATCCTAAACAGCTGTTTCGCATCCGCGAGATACGCGTGCGGCGAATCGATCTTTTCAAAAAAGAGATACCCGACTCGCTTGTGCATTTCTTCCATGTCGTACGCCAGATAAGTTTCGGCGATCCCGCTCAGCAGATGGCAGTAACCGCGCAGCCAGAGACAGTCGGCGTAGTCAAAGGCGACGACAATCGCTTCCGGATTCGCCGTTTGAACTTGCGCCAACCGCAACTGGGCCGCGACTGCGCCTAACGTCTCTTGCTCGGCCGTCTCGCCGTCCCCGTTCAAATCCAATCGAATTTGAAACAACGGAAGCGGCAACTTCACTTCGGGATCGCTCACCTTGGCCAGCGTTCGCTCGGTCTGCTTCAAATCGTCGATAAAACGTTGCAAGATGTTGCGAACATCCTGATAGCTGGTTGGTTGGGGATCGGGGTTCTCGGCGCTGACAATTCGCAAAAACGGCAGTTGGCCGCGATGATCGCGTACGCCGCAATCATAAAATGACTGCGACATCGTCTCGACCGCGCTGACAAACTGTACGACTCCCAAACCAAATCGCTCACGATCGTCGTCTGGATTTTGCTCGATATATTTTTCGAACGCCGCTTTCCCGGCGGTCAATTCTCCCGCAGTTAATATTTTCTCGGCGTTTGGAATTTCGGCGGCAGGCGCACGTGTGACGAACAGAAACAGCAAGCAGGCGGCCGACAACAGTACGTTTTGATAACGGGGCATGGCGTTCTCACAGGAAGACGTGATAGACAAGCAACTTACTTGGCGGCGGACCACCTAGTTTCTACAACGCGTCAATCCGTCGCCAACCAGACAAAAAAAAGGAAAAGTAGTCGCCGCGGCAATTCGCTAGGTGGATAATGATTTGCCTGTGACTGATTTTTTCGCGCCGCGATAGGAAATTGCATGACGATCGATTCTACGGAGATTCGCGAACATCTGGTAAAGCACGTCGATTGTCTCGCCGGGCTGATCGGTATTCGGACCCTTCATCATCCGGCGGCGATCGAAGCGACGATCGCCTACATCACGCAGCAGTGGACCGCCAGCGGATACGAAGTGCAGCAGCAGTCGTACGACGCGCTCGAAGCTCAAGCGACCAACCTCATCGTCGAAACCCGCGGCTCGAAACGCCCTGAGCAAATCGTGCTGCTAGGCGCACATTACGATTCGACACCCACCACGCCCGGCGCGGATGACAACGCGTCGGCCGTTGCGGTCATGTTAGAAGTCGCGCGGATCTTGGCGGAACATCAGGGTCAAAGAACCCTGCGCTGCGTCGCGTTCGCCTGTGAAGAGGCGCCCTTTTTCAACTTGGGAGCGATGGGAAGCCAGCATCATGCGCGCGAAGCGCGCAAGCAAAACGAGCAGATCATCGGCATGCTTTGTCTCGAAATGGTCGGCTACTTTCGGGACGATCCCCACTCGCAGCAGATCCCCGAGACGATCCCCAAAATCTTTCACCCCCTCTTTCCCACGACCGGCAACTTCCTGGCCGCGGTCGGCAACCTCCGCTCGTGGAGTTTGAACTGGAACTTCCGCCGCGGTTTCAAGCAAGGATCGCAGCTCCCGCTCTGGTCGCTCAACCTGCCTGAGCGCGTTCGCGAAATCCGCCGCAGCGACAACAGTTCGTTTTGGGATCAAAACTACCCAGCCCTGATGCTGACTGACACCAGCTTCTTGCGAAACCCACACTACCACCAACCGACCGATACCCCAGACACGCTCGACTACGACCGCATGACCGAGGTGACGCTGGGAGTCGCCGCCGCCGTAAAGCGGTTACTGGGGTAGGTCACGCATCGATGTTTTTTGATGCCGCTCTTGCTGGTAGGTCGATTTAGGAGGCAACGGCCTACTTATTTTCGCGGTGCACTCAACGATTGCGCCTAGCAGAGTGATCGAGGAAGTGTCCTCTGCTACTGCGATTTCGCTTGCAACAAGCTGGTGATAAATCCCAGCATGTCACTGCGGTTCTGGCAAAAGGTGGCCAGCTTTTCGTAGTCGCCCGATGCGTTGGAGAGCTCGACTAGCGTCGGGGCGATTCCCATCGTATGGACTCCTTCCGGAATCATCCGCAGCGCTGCATCCAGCGCTTCGCTCGCTTTGCCGGTGCGAGCCAGCAGCGAGATGTAGGTTTCGATCGCCAACGAACCTTCACGGCGAATGTCGCTCGCTTCCGCTTTTTCACGAAAGTGCTTCAGCGCCACATCGTAATTTTCGCCCAGTAACGCCTGAAAGAAGAGCGCGTTATGCGGATAGGTGCTAGTGAAAGGAACCGGCTGTTCGTACTGCAGCTGCGGATCGAGACGCTCTCCGTAAGCGGTGAGATCGAGCGCCAACCGTAACAGTGCGGGATCATCCAGCACGCGGGCAAAGCGGACGGTCGCCGCTAGATGGCTGGCGTCAATGTGATAGCCGCCGGCGCTAAACAGCCAATCACGCGGCGCGATCATCTCGGCCAGCGTCGCTTCGGTCGGATCGGATCCCTCTTGATGCGCGATGTCCGCTTTCAGGGTTGCCGACAATTCGTCGTGCAAATGCTGCAGCAACTTCGCCGCCAACGGTTGCTGTCGCGCCGGAGGAAGCCCGGCAAACTGTTGTTCGTACGTGGTAATCGCATTGCAGGTCCCGTGATGCTCTAGCAGCAAACCAAAGCCCAACTCGGGAGCGATCCCTTCGTGCAGCGCGACTTCGATCACGTCGTCGAGCGTATCCTCTTCGTCAAAATCGGCGTCGCGAATGGCGCGCAGCACCGGCTCTTTGTCTCCGACCGGTCGCAGGTAGTACCAGCCTTCACGAATTCTTCCTTCGTCCAGCAGCAGCGTACCGACCTCGCGACAGATCTCGATCAACGCATCCTCCAACGCGTCCCGCTTTTCTTCGGTCAGTTCTTCCCCAGCGTCGGCGTAAAGCAGCGGCAGCCCAAGTCGTAGCCGCGCGAGCATCTTGAGCGATTCGAACAGCTCATAGTGCTTCTTCTCTTTGCGGAACTCGTCCGATAGTCGCTGGAGCGCCGCCTCGGCGCCTTGCTGATCGAGGGCGCTCCGAATTTCGTCGTAAGGGCTGGCGGACAAAGCGAGATCTCCTGAAGGCGGGCCGAGTGGGAACAAAGCAAGTCGTTCTATCGTATCAAGCCGAGCCGCGCGAGTGAAGAAAGCCGCGCGTTTCGATCGTAACGATTCTAGCGACCAGAAAAACTGCGCTCGACTTGCAGGCCGCATCAGGGCGATGCTAGGCGTTATTGGCAACGGCACGATTTCTCCTCTCGGCGGAGCGGCGATGGCTGGCGGAAAATATTACGACTGCGTGATTATCGGCGGCGGACACAATGGTCTGGTCACGGCCGCCTACTTGGCCAAAGCAGGCAAAAAAGTCTGCGTGCTGGAGCGCCGCCACGTTCTGGGCGGATGCAGCACCACCGAAGAGCTCTGGCCCGGTTTTAAGGTGTCGACCGCCGCCTACGTAATTAGCCTGTTTCTGCCAGAGATCATCCGCGACCTGCAACTGAAATCGCATGGCCTGGCGATCTTGCCGCGCGATCCATCGTCGTTTACCCCCACGCCTGACGGTCAGTCGCTGCTGCTGCGTCATGACGAACTAGCGACGCAAAAAGAAATTAGCAAATTCAGTCAACGCGACGCCGAACGCTATCCGCAATACAACGCGCTGCTGGAGCGGGTCGCCAAAGTGATCGAACCGCTCTTGTCACGAACGGCGCCCGATCCGCTGCCGATGCCGAAAAGCTGGCGCAAGATTGGGGTCACCAAGCGACTGCGTGACGCGAGTCGCTTGTGGGACATGTATAGCGAGTTGGGCAAATTGGGAACCGATATGCCGGCAGCGTTAGAGCTGTTGACCGGCGCCGCGCGACCGATTGTCGAACGTTGGTTTGAAAGTGAGCCGCTCCGTGCGACGTTAGCGACCGACGCAATCATCGGCGCTTTCGCGTCGATCTCAGCGCCGGGAACCGCCTACGTGCTGATGCATCATGTGATGGGAGAAGCCGGCGGCAAACGAGGCGTTTGGGGTTACGTACGCGGCGGCATGGGGGGGCTGGCGACGGCGCTCGAAAAAGCGTGTCAACAATACCGCGTTGATATTCGCCGCGAAACGTCAGTCTCGCGTATCTTGGTCGACAAGGGAAAAGTGTGCGGCGTGCAACTGACCGGCGGAGAAACGATCGAAGCCGAGTTCGTCGGTTCCAGCATCGACGCACATTGGACGTTTGAAAAATTCCTCGAACCCGATCAATTGCCGCCAGAGTTCTTGGCCGCGATCAAAAACATTGACTACGCATCGGCGTCAGCCAAGATCAATCTGGCCCTCTCAGAGCCGCCGAACTTTACCGCCGTACCTTCGACCGGCGTTGCCGAGCATCACCATGGAACGATGCACATTTCGCCAGACATCGACTATCTTGAGCTGGCCTACGACGACGCGAAGTATGGAAGGCCCAGCGCCAATCCGATTTTGGAAATGACGATGCCAACGTCGGTCGACGATTCGATCGCGCCCGAGGGTCAGCATATCCTGTCGATGTTTGTGCAGTACGCGCCGTACAAACTGCGCGAAGGATCATGGGACGACATCAAAGAAAAGTTCGCCGATCGCTGTGTGGATGTTCTCGCGCAGTATGCGCCGAACGTTCCCGGTTCGGTCTTGCATCGACAGGTTCTTTCGCCGCTGGATCTTGAGCGAACCTTTGGCATTACCGGCGGCAATATCATGCAAGGTGCGATGAACTTCAATCAGCTCTTTGTAACGCGGCCGGTCCCCGGCTGGGCCGATCATCGCACGCCGATCGCCGGGCTCTATTTGTGCGGCGCCGCCAGCCATCCAGGCGGAGGCGTCATGGGCGCCGCCGGCAAGAATGCGGCGACCGAAATGCTGCGGGATTATTAAGCGATCGCCAAAATTTCGCGAGATAACCTGAACCGGCGACATTTTTCGACAATAATGCAAGCTCTTGGCGCATCCCAGCGTCAACCTGTGATATCCGTGCCCCCCGGAGCTTCGCCCATGTTACGATATCTTGTTTGCGCCCCCCTCTTGCTGCCGTTCTTGCTCAATCTGGCCAATGCCGCTGATCGACCGAACGTCTTATTTATCGCCGTCGACGATTTGAACGACTGGGTCGGATGTCTGGGAGGACATCCGCAGACCCGCTCACCGAACATCGATCGTCTGGCCGCGAAAGGGGTTTTGTTCGAGCGGGCCTATTGCTCGGCGCCGGCCTGCAATCCGTCGCGAGCTTCGTTGCTGACCGGTATTGCGCCGTCGACATCCGGCGTCTATCACAACGATCAACCCTGGCGCCCGGCGATGCCGGATGCGGTGACTCTGCCGCAGTTCTATCAGCAGAACGGCTATGACGTCGTCGGTTGCGGCAAGATCTTCCATGGTTCGTATCGTGAAGACAGTGGGTGGGACGAGTATCAGAAACAGACCGGCGATCCCAAACCGAAACAACTGCCGGCCAATGGTATTCCGAAAACGGCGCACTTTGACTGGGGGCCGGTCGACGCTCAAGATGCCGAGATGAGCGACTATCAAATGGTCGACTGGGCGATCGATCAGCTAGGGAAGAAGCATGACAAGCCGCTCTTTTTGGCCTGCGGCATCTTCCGCCCTCACCTTCCCTGGTTTGTGCCGCAAGAGTATTTCGATCACTTCCCACTCGATCAAATTCAATTGCCGCAAATCAAAGACGATGATCTGGCCGATGTGCCGGAGGCAGGCGTGAAGATCGCCAAGCCGAACGGCGATCACAAGAAAGTGACGTCGACCGACAACTACGCCAAAGCGGTGCAAGGATATCTGGCCAGCATTGAGTTCGCCGACGCTCAAGTCGGTCGTTTGATCGCCGCATTGGAAGCAAGTCCCTACGCTGACAATACGATCGTCGTTCTGTGGGGAGATCATGGTTGGCACTTGGGCGAGAAACAGCATTGGCGCAAGTTTTCGCTCTGGGAAGAAGCGGATCGCGTGCCGCTATTGATTATTGCTCCCGGCCTGACGAAGCCAGAACAACATTGCGAGCGCACGGTGACGCTGTTGGATCTCTATCCGACTTTGGCCGAACTGTGCGGGCTGACCGCGCCCCAAGTTGTCGAAGGCAAAAGTCTGGCGCCGCTCTTGAAAGATCCCGCCGCCGAATGGGATCGACCGGCGATCACCACGCACGGAAAAAACAACCATGCGGTCCGTGACGAGCGCTGGCGGTACATTCGCTACGCCGATGGAAGTGAAGAACTTTACGACCATCAAGAGGATCCCATGGAATGGACCAATGTCGCGGATCAGCCGGCAAACGACGTCGTGAAAAAACGACTGGCCAAATGGTTGCCGGCCGTGAATGCGAAAGATGCCGAAAAAGAACAGAAAAAGAACGCCAATAAACCGAATCTGAATGCAACCAGCGGAACGGTGACGCTGAAAGGTCAGCCTCTGGCTGGCGCCGTCGTTACTTTCTACGGTGGCAAAGGGGGAAAAAGAGCAACCGGCGTTACGGACGCAAATGGCAAGTACAAGATGTCGACATCGGACAATCGCGCCGGTGCGCCTGCTGGCCAGTTTAAAGTGACGATCAGCAGTGAGAAACTTCCCCCGCGCTATGCCAATCTCAAACGGACATCCTTGATGGTGGCGATCGTCAAGGGAAACAACGTCTTGGATTTTGAACTGACGTCGCCGTAGTCGTCACGACGAAGCGTCCAACTCACCACGCAGGACCGTGACCGCCGCGCCACGCAGCTTGGCGCGATCGCCATTTAGCGTCACCTCCAACTCTCCCCCGCGCCGCGAGCATTGAAACGCTCGCAGCGTTTCTTTTTTCCACTTTGGCGCCCAGTAGGTGACCAGCGCACAGTGGGCCGAGCCGGTCACTGGGTCTTCATCGATCCCACAAGCCGGCGCGAAGAAGCGGGAGAGAAATTCGTATTTCTCGCCGTCGCCGCGGCAAGTGACGATCACGCCGCGTGCGCGAATCTCGGCCAAGCGGCGAAAGTCGGGCGCTACGCTCCGCAGTTCCGCTTCGCTCGCCACTTCCACCAACACATCACGGCGATTGCGGCCAGTCGCGATTGGCTTGCATCCCAAGGCCGCGATCAATCCGGTCGGCGGATCGCCAAGTTCGATTTCGTCGATCGGAAAATCAAGCTCGATGCGATCTTCCTTTTGCGCTGCTGTCAGTACTCCGCTACGCGTGTTGAAATCGATCGTTGCGCCGGCCGTAGCTCTGCCGATTTCCCACAAAAAATGAGCCGCCGCGAGCGTTGCGTGCCCGCATAGATCAACTTCGACCTTCGGCGTGAACCAGCGCAAACGAAAACGGCTTTCCTCTTGCCAGAGAAAAGCCGTTTCAGAAAGATTCATTTCGGCCGCGACTGCTTGAAGCCAGCTATCTTCGCACGATTGCTCCAGCCAACAGACTGCGGCTGGATTACCGGCGAGCGGCTTCGTCGTAAATGCGTCGATTTGATACAGGGGCAGCGGCATCGGACGTCTCGTGGGGCCTGCGCGGAGGATCTGCGGTACGGGAATGACAAGTCGACGCGGCAGCGGGTTCACCTTCCTAGCGGGCGACGGTCGATCCGATTCTAATAGAGGGATGTCATCGCATGTCGCACTTTGCTTGCTAGATTTATGAAACCGAAAATCGCCGTTACGATGGGGGATCCGGCTGGAGTTGGCCCCGAGATCGCCCTGCGTCTGCTGGCCCAGCCTGAAGTCGCCGCGTACTGCACGCCGATCCTCTTTGGCGACGCACAGCTATTACGCCGGGTAGCGACCCAACTAAACTTGCCGATGTGCGAAACGATCGTCGACGCACGGCAAGGCGCTGAATCGCTCGCTTCGCTCACCAAGCCGACGATTTATGATCTACAAGCGATCGATGCAGACGCCGTTACGCCGGGGCAGATTTCGGCCGCGTGCGGTCAGGCCTGCTACGCCTATATCCTGGCGGCGATTGGCGCCGCCAAAGCAGGCCATGTCGACGCGATCAGCACCGGACCGATCAACAAAGAAGCGCTGCGCGCCGCCGGCGTCAACTATCCAGGGCATACCGAGATCTTCGCCGACGAGACCGACTCGGCCCGCATCTGCATGATGCTGACCTCCGCAGAAATCACCTGCGGCTTTGTGACGACGCATGTCGGTTACGCCGAAGTTCCGTCGCTGCTGACTCAAGAGCGAATCGGCGAAGTAATCCAGCTCAGTCATGAGGCGATGCTCCGCATTCGCGGTCGAGCGCCGAAAATGCTGGTCTGCGGGCTCAATCCCCACGCCGGTGAGCACGGATTGTTCGGCAATTCGGAAGAAGAGCGGATCATCGCTCCGGCAGTCGCGACGGCGCAGGCCAGCGGCATTGATATCGCCGGGCCATTTCCGCCGGATACGGTTTTTTTGCGCGAGCGCCGCGCCGCGACCGATTGCGTGATCTGCATGTATCACGATCAGGGGCACATCCCGCTGAAGGCGTTGGCGTTTGACGTGGCGGTTAATATCACGCTGGGGCTGCCGATTATCCGCACTTCGGTCGATCACGGCACGGCGTTTGATATCGCCTGGCAAGGGAAAGCCGGAGTGACGAGCTTGATCGAAGCGGTCCGTCTAGCGTCGCGATTAGCGACCGAACCGGCGGAATCGTGTTCCCCCGAATTGGGCGGATTGACCTGATTTCGACGGAAATCGGCACGTGGAAAGGAGCGCAGGGGGAAGCTAGAATAGCTCCGTACCCAATTCTCCGCCGTTTCAACCACACGAGTCGCATCCATGCCGCTTCGCCGAATGCTTTCGCTGTTTGTTCTGCTGGTCTTATCCATCGCCACGCTGCGAGCCGAAGAAGCGCCGCCGGTCGCGTTCTCGGAAACGCCGCTCGACACCGTTGAGATGGTCCGCACGTTTAAGAACCTGCGCATCCGTCGACCGTTGATCATCACCAACGCGGCCGACGGCAGCGGGCGATTGTTCATCGCCGAGCAACAAGGGGTGATTCACATCATGCCCAAAGACGAAGTCGAAGGAGACACGACCGACGTCTTTCTCGATATCGAGAAGAATGTCCACTTCAATCCGCGTCAAAACGAAGAAGGCTTTCTCGGCTTCGCGTTTCATCCCGACTACAAGTCAAACGGCAAGTTCTACGTTTACTATTCGACCGAGAAAGAAAAGCAACTCTCGGTGATTTCGGAGTTTTCCGTTTCCAAGGATGACCCCAACAAAGCCGATCCCGCTTCTGAAAAAGTATTGATGACGATCAAGCAGCCGTTTTGGAATCACAACGGCGGGACGATCAAATTTGGCCCCGACGGTTATCTGTACATCGGCCTGGGCGACGGCGGCAGCGGCGGCGATCCGACCGGAAATGGTCAGAACCTATCGACGCTGTTGGGTTCGATCTTGCGGATCGACGTCGATCATCAAGCCGATGGCAAGAACTATGCGATTCCGGCCGACAATCCGTTTGTTGGCGTGAAGGACGCCCAGCCAGAGATCTATGCCTACGGTTTGCGAAACATCTGGCGTTTCAGTTTCGATCGCAAGACCGGCGTTCTGTGGTGCGGCGAAGTGGGCCAGGACATCTGGGAAGAGATCGATCTGATCGTCAAAGGTGGAAACTACGGCTGGAACAAGCGTGAAGGTTTCCACGAGTTCAAGAACAGCGGCGTCGCAGCGAATGACAAGATGATCGAACCAATCTGGGAATACAATCACGACATCGGCAAGTCGATCACCGGCGGTCTGGTTTATCGTGGCGCCGCGGTTCCAGAATTGGTCGGAAAATACTTGTACGCCGACTATGTGACCGGTAAAGTTTGGGCGCTGGACTACGACCTGGAAGCGAAAAAAGTGCGCGCCAACTATCGCATCGCCAACCCGTCAAATCCGCCGGTCGTCACCTTTGGCGAAGATGAATCAGGCGACGTCATTGTCAGCGCGATCTTCGGCGAATACGGCACGCTGTATCGATTTCAATCGAAGAAGTAAGTACACGACTTCCACGGGGAAAAGAGCTTGAAAGTCGCAATTATCGGCGCCGGAATGTCGGGTTTGATTTGTGCCCGAGAGCTCTCTTCTCAACATGACGTCCATTTGTTCGACAAGGCCCGCGCCCCCGCGGGCCGCATGTCGACGCGCCGCGCCGAAGATCTTCGCTTTGATCATGGCGCCCAGTATTTCACCGCTCGCGATCCTCGTTTTCAACAGCAAGTCGATGCGTGGATCGACGCCGGTGTCGTCGCTCCATGGATGGGAACGATCGGCGTTCTCCAATGCGGCGAAGTCTCGACTCCAAAGACCCATCCGGTTCGCTATGTCGGCGTCCCGGCGATGAACGCGCCGGCCAAGTGGTTGGCTGCAGGTTTGAATATCCAGCTCTCACAGCGCGTGCAAACGGTCGCACGATCCGGTTCTACTTGGTCGCTGACCTGCGAACGGGGCGAAACGTTCTCGCCGTTCGATGCTTTGGTCTCTACCGTTCCCCCGGCTCAAGCGGCCGATCTGCTGCGCGACGCGGCGCCAATCTATGCGGCGCAAGTAGAGCAAGTAACGCTGAACCCCTGTTGGGCGACGCTTGTCCAATTTGAACAGCGGTTAGCGTTGCCGTTGGATGGCGCCTTTGTGCATGATTCGCCGTTATCGTGGATTGCGCGTAACAGCAGCAAGCCGCAGCGCGATGATTCGCGCGACTGCTGGGTGCTGCATGCTTCGCAGTCTTGGAGCTTGCGTCATTTGGAGCAATCGCCAAAAGAGATCGCGCCGCAGATGTTGGCTGCGTTCGCGGCGGCGACCCGTTTGTCGTTTCCCCGCGTCGCGTATCAAACGGCGCATCGCTGGCGCTATTCGATCCCGCCAGAGCCGCTGAGCATCGGCTGTTTGGCGGACGGAGAAATCCGTTTGGCGATCGGCGGCGATTGGTGTCAGCAAGCGAAAGTGGAAGGCGCCTATTTAAGCGGGCTCTCGCTGGCCGAATCGGTGACTCAGTGGGAGTCATAAATCACCTGTAAGCATGCTTCCTCCGAAGAAGGGAATGGAATGAACGATTCGTGGAGACTGATCGTCTTTCGTCTGGTGGAACTACCTGCTCACCTTCAATTGCGCCGTCGGCGCGAAGATCGCATTTCTCAGCGTCACCGCTGGCGCCATGCGCATGGGCATCGTCGTTACGACCGGCACGATTCTTATGACAAACGGCCGTCGCGTATGTTACCATTTCTAAGACGCACTCCGGCAAGTCGTACGGCGCAGTCCTCTCCTCTTCTGTAGAAACGCTGGTTCGATGAACAAACGCTCCAAGTCGAAAGAACATCATGACAAACACGCCGCGTATGACTTCGACGCTGAGCGTGATCCGAAAGATCGTTTGAAGAAGAAGGAATACGAGAAAGAGCTGGAGAAGCTGCAGGTCGAGCTGGTCAAAGCGCAGGAGTGGGTGAAGCACCAAGGGACGCGTTTGGTTATTCTGTTTGAAGGTCGCGACGGCGCCGGCAAGGGGAGCACGATCAAGCGTATCTCCGAGCGGCTCAATCCGCGCGGCTGCCGGATTGTCGCGCTCAGCAAGCCGTCCGACACCGAACAAACGCAGTGGTACTTCCAACGCTACGTCGCCCACTTGCCGTCGGCCGGCGAGATCGTGTTGATGGACCGCAGTTGGTACAACCGCGCCGGCGTAGAGCGGGTCATGGGCTTCTGCACCGACGAGCAGTATCACGAGTTTCTCCGCAGTGCGCCGGAGTTTGAGCGGATGCTGATCCGCAGCGGCATCCATCTGGTGAAGTACTGGTTTTCGGTCAGCTACGAAGAGCAAGGGCGTCGCTTTGAGAAACGGCTCAAGCAACGCGACAAACGCTGGAAGTTTAGCCCGATGGATATCGAAGCTCGCAAGCATTGGTTCGACTATTCCAAGGCGCGCGACGCAATGATGGCGGCGACCGATATTCCGGAAGCGCCGTGGTACGTCGTCTCTTCCGATGACAAACGCCGCGCCCATCTCAACTGCATTTCGCACTTGCTCAGTGTGGGAGACTATCAGGAAGTGCCGCAGAAGAAGATCAAGCTGCCGGAGCGAGACGAGAAGGAAACGTACGTCAACAACCTGCGTGGCGAGCGGCGTTTTATTCCCGAGCCGTATTAGAAGCAATTCTTCGGCGCGAAGAGCTGTTTTAGCACGCGCGTCTTTTCGGCCACGGCGTCGGCGATCGCCGCTTCGATCTCGTCACGCTCGGCGTCGTCGGTCGCTTCTTCCAGGCGAATCTCCAAGTCCTCAACGACTGCCTGATGGGCCTCTTCGATCGCTCGTTGGGCGTTCTCCGGGCCGGCGGAACAAAAACCGCTAAAGTCTTCTTTCATGAGGGATGCGCTCGACCGCGGATAAATTTGTATCGTTTGCGAGTAACCTTCGCCGCTACGAATATCATAGCAAGGTAAGCCCGACCCTGCTTCCAATTCCCTTGTCTTCGCAGAAAGAGCATGTCTTAAAATTTGCCAAGTCGCCTACTTCAGGCCGGTTGTTGCGATCCCTTTCAAAAAGGTTCGCTGCGTCAAAAAGAAAAGAATCACGATCGGCAACGTGAACAACGTCGCCGCCGCCAACAGCAGATGCGTTTGATCGCTATAAGAACTGACGAACTGCTCAAGCCCATACGCCAGCGGAAAATTCCGCTTGTCGCTCAACAGCAGCAGCGGCCCGCTAAAATCATTCCAGGCGGCGATAAATTGAAACAGCGCCACGGTGGCGACCGCCGGTTTCGACAGCGGCAAGATGATTCGCCAAAAGATGCCCCACTCTCCTAAGCCGTCGATCCGAGCCGCTTCGCTCAGATCTTCGGGAATGGTGCGAAAGAACTGCCGCAGCAGGAAGATCGAAAACGCGTCTCCCAAAAATGTAGGCACGATCAGTGCGCCCAACGTGTTGTAGAGCCCCACTTCTCGCAGTAGCAAAAACCGCGGGATCATGGTGACGTGCCACGGCAGCAACATCGTGCCGATCAAGACGCCAAACAGCAGATTGCGGCCGGGCCATTGAAGTTTCGAGAATGCGTACGCCGCCATCGAGCAAGAGATGACCGTGCCGATCACCGAGCCCAAGCAGATCAGCAGCGTGTTGCGCAGGTAAACGAAAAACGGCATCGCCGTGACCGCTTCGCCGTAGTTGGCCCACCGCCAGGTTTGCGGCAGCAGCGCATGCGGATTCGCTTGAATCTCGGCCGGCGTTTTTAGGGACGAGAAAAACAGAATCGCCAGCGGGCCCGCCAACAGCACCGCCGCGAAGATCAGCGCCGCGTACGCCAGCACTTTTTCGATCAGGTTCAACTTCACCGGTCGGTCTCCTGCGCTGCGTCGATCTGTCGTTGAATGACTTGGGTCGCTGCTTGCAGCATCGCCGCGCAGTCAGGCTCTTCCGCTCGTAGCATCGCGCGCTCGGCGACGCTTTTGATCTCGTTGTTGAAAAAGGCGCCAGCCGGCACGACCGGAACCGGATATTGGTTGTCGCTGCCGGCTAGATCGACAAACTGGGCGAACATCGGCTCGGCTTGTAGGAACGCCTGGAACTCGGCCTGTTGTGCGACCTGGGCCGAAACCGGAATCCAGCCGCCAGCGACGCAGGTCTTGGCCGCCTGGGCTTCGTGTCCTAGTCCGCTCCAGAACTTCATAAACTCCCACGCGCCTGCGGCATTGTTAGCGCCGCGCGGCACGACAAAGTTGTTGCCGTTCACCCATCCAGCACGCTGCAATCCGTTCGTGGGCGGCGGCAAGGGACAAACGCCGAACTGCGTGATCGGCTCCCCGCGCTCTTGTTGGGCCTTTTGAAATGCTCGAACGTCGCGCACGCGCCACTGACCATCCATTACCACCGCGTAACGGCCGGCCAACAGTGGGAACGCTTTGCCTGGCAGGGATTGATCCCCTTGCCGAAACGCTGCGATTTCCGCCGGTCCATAGCGCTGACGATAACCGACCATCCACTCCAGAGCCGCGATCACCTGCGGATCGTCGGCGGTGACCTGATGCGCCGCTGCATTGTAAAACTGGCCGCCAAAAACATAGCCCCACGCCCACAAGCGGCGCGAGTCCGGCAGGTACCCATGCCGCTCATAGCTGGCTGCGCCCGGCGGCGCAATGGTCGCTTCGATTTGATCCAACTCGGCCAGCGTCTGCGGCGGCTTCAGACCATACTGGTCGAGCATCGTCTGGTGATAGTACAAGGCGCGAACATCCAGTCCGTTGGGCAATGCGTACAAGCGGCCGTCATAGGTCGCCAAACGTCGCGCGGCGGGAAAGAGCCATTCGGCGGCCTGCTTTACTTCATCGGCCGGTGCGAATGCGTCAAGCGGCTGAATCGCGCCGCGTGCGCCCCAGTCGGCGATCACCGGATCATCGATGTTCAGCAGGTCCGGAGGATCGCCGCCGGCAACCGCCAAAAAGAACTTCAAGTCTAGATTGTTGCCAGGCATCGCCACGGCGCGAACATAATGTTTGTCTTGCGACGCGTTAAAGCGGCGGACGATCTCTTCGACAGTCGCACGATCGGCGCCTCCCCAGAAGTGCCAAAACAGCACCTCGTTGCGCTGCAACGGAGTCGGCGGCTGCCGGTTGTCGCCGCGCGACGCCGCAAAGGCGACGACTGCTAACAGCAACAAGATGGCGGCAATTTGCTGCGTGCTGCGGCTCATGTTCATCCTCCGTAATAAACCCAGCGGCGCGATGTTCGAAACAGCAGCAACGTCGCGACCAGCAAGAGGACGAACAGCAACCACGCGACCGCCGAAGCGTAACCCATATCCAAATGTTGAAACGCGCTTAAGAAAAGCTGCAAGCTGATCATCATCGTCGATCCGGCCGGCGAACCTCGGCCTTCGCTCACGATGTAGATCTGCGTGAAGGCTTGCACCGATTGAATCAGCCCCATCACCAGGTTGAAAAAGATGATCGGCGTCAGCATCGGCAGCGTGATATGAAAGAACCGTCGCACGGCGCCAGCGCCATCCAACTGAGCCGCTTCGTACAGCGACTTCGGCACGTCCCCCAGCGCCGCCAGGTAGATCACCATAAAATTGCCGACGCCCCACAGGCTCATCAGCACCAGCGCGTCCTTTGACCCCGGCGAAAACGTACCGGTTCGCCAGAAGGTCGAAAAAATGTCGCCGGACGATTGCAGCCAGCCAGGCGTTCCCAGCCCGATGCTCGACAGCCCATAATTGACGATTCCCTCTTTAGGATCGAGCAGCCACATCCACAAGATGCTGGCGGCCACCACCGGAATGACCGACGGCAAAAAGAAGAGCGTCCGAAAGATCGCTTGCCCCCGGACCGGCAGCGATAGCAGCACCGCCAGGGTGATGCCGAGGAGGATCGAGAGCGGAAGGCCGACAGCGGCGTAATAGGCGGTATTGGCGAGGGCCTGGCCAAACCCGGTTCCCGTGGCGATTTCGTCCGCGAGGCGCGCGTAATTTTCGCCCCCGATCCACTGCGGCGGATTGATCAGATCGTACCGACAAAAGCTCCAGTACAAAGACGCGGCGAACGGAAACAGGTATAACAGCACCAATCCGCCCAGCCAGGGGCTAGCGAAGGCGTAACCTGCGATCCGATTTCGCGTCGAACTCACGCCGCCTCACCGTTGGCTAATAAAGGAAGTGTGCCGAACAAAAGCAGTAGTCAAACCGAGGTTTCGGTTGCGGGCCCTACTGGCAAACGATTGTACCGCCGCTGGCGGACAGCTGGGACACGTCAGGCGGTCGATACAACAAATCCACCCTATCATTCCTGATCCAACCGCGCCAGCGATGACACTAACTCCTCTTTCGACGCCGAACTGCCAGCGAACGTTACGCATTGCGCGAGACGAAGCGGGAGTTCCGCATGTTTTTGCCGAATCGCGTCACGATGCGATCTATGGTCTTGGCTATATGCACGCGACCGATCGCATCACGCAAATCATGTTCGCTCGCGCAGTTTCGGCCGGTCGCGCGGCGGAATTGATCGCCGACAAGGAAGAACTGCGCGAAACGGATCGTTTTTTTCGGCGGATGGGGCTGCATCGTAATCATCCGCGCGAAGTCGGTCTGCTGCGGCATCACATTCGCGAACAGGTCGCCCATTATTGCGCCGGCGTCAATGACGGCGCCAACGCGGTGGGTCAGTCGTGGCCGATGTGGGCGACTGGATTTGAGTCGGAGCCGTGGGATCCGGTCAGCGTGCTGTTGATCGGCAATTTGCTCAGCTTTGGCGGACTTGCCGTCAGTCAGTTGGAGAACGAACGGATCGTCGTCGAGCTGATTCAATCGGGCGCCAGCGAAGCGGCGCTGCGTGAGATGTTTGCAGACCGCTTGGATCATGTCGATTTTGATTTGATTCGCCAGGTCGCGTCGATGCCGCGAATGTCGGACGAAGCGCTCGAAGTGCTGGCCGATCTTCCCCGGTTGGCCGGCAGCAACGCGTGGGCGGTCGCGCCTTCGCGAACCGCGTCGGGCGGCGCGATCCTCTGTTCCGATCCCCATCTCGAGATCAATCGCTTGCCGGCGATTTGGTACGAAGCGGTCTTGCGCTGGGATGACGACTACGTGATGGGCGCTACGCTGCCTGGTTGTCCGTTGGTCGCGGTTGGTCGCACGTCGAAACTTTCGTGGGGCGTCACCTACATGAAAGGGGACACGATCGACATCTTTGTCGAAGACTGTCGCCAGGCGCCGACCGGCCAATGGCAATATCGCCGCGGTGAACAAGAGTGGCATGATTTTCAAATCCGTCAGGAAGAGATCGGCCGTAAAGGGGGCGAAAGCGAAACGCTGACGGTCCTCGAAAATCCGCAAGGGACGCTCGAAGCCGATCCCGCCGACGATGGTTATCAATTCTCACTCAACTGGTCAGGCACGTCGCCTGGCAGCGGCGCCGCGATTGGGGCTTGGCTCGATGTGATCGCAGCGCCTGATGTTGCGTCGGCGATGGAAGTCGCCGAGCAATGTCCGCAGCCGACATTATGTTGGGTATTCGCTGATGTCGAAGGGAACATCGGCATGCAAGGGAACGGCCGGTTTCCGGTTCGTCCCAGCGGCGCTACTGGACTGGCGCCGCTGGCCGCATGGGACGAAGTGAACCACTGGGACGGTTTCTTGCCGCCTGAATATCTGCCGAGCATCTACAACCCCGAATGCGGATTTGTCGCGACCGCCAACGAAGAACAACCTGTCGTCGACGGCGTGCGCGTCACCAGTCAGACGCTGCCCGACTATCGCAAACGCCGTATCGTTGAGCAGCTTAACTACGCCGACGAAGTGACCGTCGAGGAAATGCAGGCGCTGCAGTACGACTATGTCAGTCTTCAGGCTCGCGATCTACTTCCTTATTTGCTTCCTCACATCGCCGATAAAAAAGTGGTGCAACGACTGGAAAATTGGAATCTTGACTACACCCCAGACAGTTACGAGGCGGTCCTGTTCCAACGGCTCTATCGCAATACGCTGTTGGAGATCTTCGGCCAGGCCGAGGGACTCGGTCGGAGGCGCGTGTTGTACGTCGCGACGCGCGTCGGCTTCTCCAGCATGGTGATCGCCGCCGTCGATCGGATTTTGAAAAAGGAAGATTCGCTCTGGTGGAAAGGACGTGACAAGGGAGAACTGATTCGCGCGGCGGCCGAAAAGCTGGTGGTCGAAATTGAAAAACCGTGGTCCGACGTCAATAACTTTCATTTCACCGATCGCTTCTTCGGCGGCATCAGCGGCGGACGTTTGCTCGGCTTTGAGAGTCGTCCTTACCCGATGCCTGGCAACTTTGCGACCATCTTCCAGGGGCACGTCTTGCAGACCGCCAAACGCTCGTCGACCTTCGCTCCCAGCTATCACTTTGTCGCCGACATGGCGACCAGCGAAGCATGGAGCAACTTGCCTGGCGGCCCGAGCGAAAGCCGCTTCTCGGCCTACTACAAAAGCGATGTTCCGCGCTGGTTTGATGGGCACTACAAACGGTTGAGCGTGGAAGAAAATGCTTCGTAGCCTGAAGATTGGGTAAATGCCTCATGTCTAACTAAGGATGAATGGGCAATTTCATTGTGCCCCTCTCTTTGGGTGGCTTGTCGGGGCGGACCGGACCGCTTCATTTTTTTATCTAACGGATGAGACCAATCCAACATCAGCCCGAGTGCGCATACCGAAGGAAAGCGGCTTCCATTCCAAATAACTGCGGCTCGATTGGACCCATAGTCGCCTTTCGCTCCTGCGAAAGCAGCGGAAGGAAGACGCTACTTTTTGCGAGAGCGAAAGGCGACTATCTATTCGGACCGGAAAGGTTGGACCGGACTGGACCGCTTTTTTCCTGGGCGAAAGGTTGGACTGGACCGGATCGGATTTTTCCGACCTGACTTGGCCCTCCTTTATCTCAATTTGAGGCAGGACCGCTGGACCGGCCAGGCGCCGGCCGATCGGACCGCCATCGCATCGAGAAACGCGAATTGCCAAAGAGTGGAGAAGCCAGGCGAGCGGATTAGGAATTCCAATTTCCTGCTCGCCGCACGACAATCGACCATGGATCTGTGCGCTTTGTAAAGAGGCAATCTTTGGCCAGGTAGCTGCGAGAAACGCCAGATCTGGACTTCCATTACTTCGTTTCGCCGCTCGTCGTTTCGACAACAATACGCTTCAATTGGGGACAAGCGTCGCGCAGGCGTGCGATACCTTCTGCGGTTACTTGCGTATCGATCAAATAGACCACTTGGAGATTCGGCAAACTCTTCAATTGATCCAAACCTTGGTCTGTCACCGCGTTGCTGTGGATAGAGAGATCTTCGATATACGGAAATTGTTGAAGCTCGTACAAGAACGCGTCATTCGCCTGTTTACCCTGGAGGGAGACGCCGACAGCGCGTTCAGAAAGACCATCTCCTACGAAAGAGCGGAGCAAATATTGTCCGCGAGCTGCCGTCGAAATCCGCATGCCCCCGTTTTGCAACTTGCCGATCTGATACCGCTCGACCATTCCCGGCAGAAAGTACGCGCTAATCACGGCGGCCAGCGTGATCGCCGCGAAGAGAGTTCGCATGCTGAAGCGAAATTTCATCAAAAAGGTCTCCTCCGCCCGGATCTATTATTTATACCCTTCAATAACGCACTGGGGATGCGTCTTCTTAAATTCAAACACCGCTTCGGACGATACCGCACGGTTGCCGCTCAGATCCGCATTTGTCAGGTTGGGAAGTTGAGCGAGATGCTGAAATACGTCATCTGTGATCTTGGTCATCGACAATCCAAGGTTAACTAGCGCCGAACAGCGGATTAAAAGTTGAACGCCTGCATTATCGACATCGGTATGGTAGAGATCGAGATCTTTGAGTTTGGGGTGACGTGACAGCGCTTGTAACCCGGGTCCCGTTACCTTCGTTCCGCGTAAACCGAGGTCGTCGAGTTCCGGAAGCGGTTCTAGTTGTTCGAGAAAGTCATCGGACAAATCGGTCGCATTGAGTTGCAGAAAGGTCAGCGTCTTCATTTTCGAGAGCGTCTGGGCTGAATCATTGGTGATGTGGGTGGATTGCAGCCACAGTTCCCGCAGCGGCAGATGTGCGATCTGTTCAATCCCCTGATCATCAATGTCGGCGTTGCTCAGGTCCAGCGCGACAAGTTCGTGTAAGAGGCTGACCTGTTGGAGCAGCTCGTTGTCAACTTTTTCTTTTCCTTCGCGCAGTTCGAGACTCCACGGATTTCCGAAAAGTTCTTGGCCGAACCAAGCTTCCAGGCGAGGATATTTGCTCGCATTCCATTGGAATTTTCCGCCGGCTTCACGGATGGCGGCAAACGCCGCTTTGCGCTGATGAACATAGCGCGTCGTCCAACCTAACGCCACGGCGCAGATTGTGAAAATGATCAAGAAGGTTCGTAGCGAAAACCGCCAAAGCGACTTTTGGTCGGACATCGGAATTACGCGCTGAGAAGCCAACGAAACGAACCTGATTCAGACCTGATGCGGAGGAAGGTAGATAGTTGGCATTATCGAGGAAGCGGCGCATGCATTCAAGCGTTTTAGCCGTAGCCGTAGGGTCCGCTGTGCGGACCATGGGAAGCAAGTTGTACTTCGCGGTCCGCACACCCAGCGGACCCTACTTCTCTAGTGCTTCCAGCTTCGCCAACTCTTCGGCGGTCGCGTCGACCGTTTCGCGGATCTGCTTTTCTTTGTGCTCGGACGTGATGAAGAACCGCAAGCGGGTCGCTTTTTCTTCGACGGCTGGGTACAGGATCGGCTGGACGTTGATGCCGCGAGCATAGAGATTGCGCGACAGCTTGAGCGCCTTCATCGAGTTGCCGGTGATCACCGGCACGACCGGCGTGTTGCGGCCCAGTCCGGTGTTCAGTCCTTTTTCTTTCGCCAAGCGCAGGAAGAGGGCCGAGTTGTCGGCGCACTGAGCGACGATCTCGGGATGCGATTCTAATCGCTCGAGCGACGCCAGCGCCGCGGCCGCATTGGCTGGCGGAATACCGACGCTGAAGACGAAGCCGGGCGCCGTGTACTTCAGGTACTGCACCAACTGCTTGCGCCCGGCGATGTACCCGCCGCAACTGCCAAACGTTTTGCTGAGGGTCGCCATCAACATGTCGACGCGGTTGGGATCGACATCAAAATGTTCGCAGATGCCGCGTCCTGTTTTGCCCATCGTGCCGATCGAGTGGGCCTCGTCGACAAAGAGCATCGCTTTGTACTGTTCTTTCAGCTCGATGAACTTCGGCAGATCGGGGTAATCGCCGTCCATGCTGTAAACCCCTTCGACCACGATCAACACACGGCGAAAGTTGCCGCGCGATTCGGCCAGCATCCGCTCGGCCGCTTCGTGGTCGTTGTGGCGGAACGAACGTCGCTGGGCGCCTGACAGGATGCAACCTTGGATCAAACTGTTGTGCGACAGTTCGTCATGCAGGATCAAGTCGCCGGGATTCATCAGGTGACCGATCGTCGTCTCGTTGGTCGAGTGACCCCCGACGAACACGACCGAATCTTCGACGCCGAGGAACTTGGCGATTCCTCGTTCCAACTGACCGTGGATCGTCTTCTCGCCGCTCACGACGCGACTGGCCGAGACGCTGGTTCCAAACTGATCGATCGCCGCTTTGGCGGCCGCGTCAACTTCGGGGGCGCCGCTGCTGCCGATATAGTTGTAGCTAGAGAAGTTGATCATCTCGCGACCATCGATCACGGTCGTATCTTTGGTCACGCTCTCGTGAACGTCGAAGTAAGGATTTTCGACGCCGTTGCGGGCAAAGGTCTCTAGACGCGCTTCCAACTCACGAATCTCAGGGAATTCGCGCACGTCAAAGTCGCCGGGGCCGATCTCGTCGATCGAACGTTTTTGTTGCGCTTTGGCTTGCGGCGCTGCGGCTTCGGTCGAACTGTCAGCGGATGCAGCATCTCCTTCGACGCCGAGAATCGTTTGCACGGCGGTCGCGAGACTGTGGACCGTCGTTTCGGCCGAAAAACTATCGAGCGGAATCTCGATGTCCAGTTCTGTCTCCAAGCCGTTCTTCAGCTCGATTCCCATCAGCGAGTCGAGACCCATGTCGGCCAACGGCTTGCTGCGATCCAACTGTGCGGCGGCGACGCCGAGCGTTTTGCCGACTGCTTCGGCGACAAAGTCACCGACCAGGCGAGCGCGCTTGTCCTCGCCTGCGGCGGCGAGTTGCCCTTTCAGCCCGCCTGCGACGGCTCCGGCGGCGGCGACCGTTTCGCGGCGATGAAGAGTCGCCAGCTGATCGAGCAACCGCGGATGTTTGTTACGGGAGAACTGCTTGAGGAACTTGCTCCAGTCGATCGGAAAAACGCCGACGTTGGAGCTGAGACGATCGCTGACGATCTGCTCCAGCGCAAACAAACCTTCCGGCGGCGAGATAACGCCGACGCCCAGCTTCGCCCACTTCGTATGATCTTGATCGGCCGCCATGCCGCCGCCCGACCACGGACCCCAGTTGATGCTGAGTCCGGCCAGTCCCAAACCGCGGCGATACTTGGCCAACCCATCCAAAAACGCATTCGCCGCCGCGTAGTTCGACTGACCGGGCGAACCGATCACCGCCGCGAGCGACGAGAAGGTCAGGAACATCTCAAGCGGCAAGTCAGCGGTCGCGACATGCAAGTTCCACGCGCCGTCGACCTTGGCCGCCAAGACGGTCTCGAACCGCTCCCACGATTGTTGAGCAAGCGTCGCATCGTCGAGAACGCCGGCGGCGTGAATCACGCCGACCAGCTGGTTTTGCTTGTTCAGTTGGGCGATCGTCTGCGTCACGCTCTGGCGATCGGCCACATCGAGCGCGACGCACTGAACGGTCACGCCGTCGGCCTGCCAGGCGGCGATTCGTTCCACCGCGACTTCGTTGGGCTGGCCGCTGCGACTGGCGAGCGACAACTGCCGGGCGCCGCGACTGACCAGCCAACCGGCGACTTCCAAACCGAGCGCCCCGAGGCCGCCGGTGATCAAGTAAGTTCCGCTCTCGCGGATCAGCGACATTTCCGCCAGCGGGCGGGCCATGTCGATCACGACCTTGCCGCGATGCTTGGCCTGCTGCATGTGCCGGAACGCTTCGACCGATTTCTCCACCGGGAAGACTTCCATCGGCAACGGCCGCAGCGCGCCGGAGTCGAACTGCGGCGCGAGCTCTTTCAGCAGCTTGGCGATTAAACCGGGCGCATTGCGTTCTTCCTGACCGAGATCGAATGGGAAGTATTTGGCGCTGGGGCGAACTGCGACGAATTCCTCCTGCGTCCAGACGCCGATCTTGCCGATCTCGACGAAGCGACCCTTCGGCGCCAAGATGTCGACGCTTTTCGGAATGAAGTCTTGGTTCAAGCTGTTCAGCACCACATCGACGCCGCCGCCATCGGTATCGGCGGTGAGCTTGTCAGCGAAGCTGGTCGTGCGCGAATCGTAGATATGCTCGACGCCAAGCGAACGGAGGAAATCCCACTTGCCGCGACTCGCGGTTGCGAAGATTTCGGCGCCGGCCGCTTGGGCGATTGCGACGGCCGCTTGTCCGACGCCGCCGGCGGCCGCGTGAATCAACACGCGGTCTCCTTTTTTCAACTTGGCGAGCTTTATCAGACCGTAGTAGGCGGTTAGATAGGCCAGCGGCAGCGTTGCGGCTTCGTCGTGCGACATGCCTTGGGGGCGCGGCGCGACATAATTTTGATCGATCGTCAGATGGCTCGCCATGCTCGCGGTCGCCAACGCGATGACCGTATCGCCAGGCTGGTGCGACTTCACCTTGGCGCCGACGCGGGTCACGACGCCAGAGCATTCAAAGCCGAACGTGACGTCCGCTTCGCTGAGGATGCCGATCTCTTTTTCGTACTCTTGCAGCATGCCGAGGGCTCGCAGCACATCGCGGAAGTTGAGCCCGGCGGCGCTGACGGCGATTTCGACTTCGGTCGCGCCAGGTTCGGCGAGGGTCGTCTCGCGAAGCGTCAGCTGATCGATCAGACCAAACTTTTGCAGACCCAAGCGATAGGGGGAATAAGGAATCGCCAATTGGCTGCGCTTTGCGTCTGCAGCGGAAACGAGTCGCGATGAATAACGCTTGTCGCCGCGCAAGACGATCTCGACCTCTTTGTCGGGCACCCACAGCTCGCCAAACAGCTTGGCTGCGTTTTCGACGCCGGCTGGATCAAGATCGACGCGTGTGCAGGAAAGCTTGGGCGCTTCGGCCGCGATGACGCGGGCCATGCCCCAAAGCGATGCGGCCAGCGGTTGCGCTACGCCGTTGTCGACGGCGACTTGCTGTGCGCCGCTGGTGACGATCGTCAGCTGCGGCGTTTGCTCGTCGAGCTTCAGCAGCGATTGCGTCAGATGGAGCGTCGCTTGCATCGTGGGCAGATCGGCGGCGACCAGCGACTTGGAATCGGCAGCGGGAAGCGAGTCGGCCAAGATGACGACACCCCGCAAGGGCGCGTCGGCTGACAGCTTGAGCTTCGTCAGCAGCTCTTCCCATTGAGCAGCGTCGCCTGGGTGAACGACCGCGGCGTCGGCCGTGACTTTCAGCTTTTTACCAGGCGAGACGATCACGCACTGTTGCTTGCGATCGGTCAGTTCTTTTTGCAGCGACGCGGCGAGATCGCTTTTCGCCTCTTCGGTCCAGACCAGCCAAACCGGCTGTTGCGTCTCGTCAACCGACAGCGGCGAACCAATCCGCGGCGTCTCGCGCCAGATCACTTCGTACAGCCAGTTGTCGACATGATGATGCAGGCGTTGCTGCAAGTCTTTGCGAGAGACCCGCATCAGTCGCAGGCCGCGGATCTCGGCGAGTTGTTCTCCCTCTTCGTTGGCCAGAATGACATCGGCGACCACTTGCGGCGAGCGCCCGCTCTTGCGCTCGGTGATCTGACTGTGACAGATTACATGGGCCGGCGAGTGGGCCGAGAACGTATGTACCGCTTCGGCGCCGATCGGTACGAATGTCGCGTCGGCGTCGACCTGATCGGCGACCAATGCGCCCACCGTCTGCAAGCAAGCGTCGAGCAAAGCAGGATGCAGCACGTAGTGCGACGCTTCCCCCTTTTGCTGCGCGGCGAGCGCCACTTCGGCCAGCGCGTCATCGCCGCCGGTCCCTAGCTTTTTGACGCCGCGGAAGGCGCGACCGTAATCGAGACCACTGGCGCGACACGCGGCGTAGAACGGCTCGACGTCGACTTCCCCTTCCATCTTGTAGTAAACGTCTTGCAACTTCAGTTCGACCGGCGCGGCGTCGGTGAGCGCGATCTTGCCCGAGGCGTGCAGCTTCCAGACAGAGTCGGATTCGCCGGAGGTTTCGCAGCTGAGAATGCGGAAGTCGCAGACGGCGTCGCCGGGCGAGACGAGCGTTTGAAGGCTGCGGAGCGACTCGTCGAGGAGGAGCGGCTGATGGATGTTCAGCCCTTCGATCGCGACGTTGGCGGCGGCGAAATGTTCGCGGCCGGCGGCCATGGCAATTTCGATGTAGCCGGTCGCCGGGAAGACTGGCTGCCCAAACAGTTGATGATCACGCAGGTAAGCGGGACGCGACGCCGAGAGGGTCGACTCGTACAGCTTCTCATCCAGCGCGGTCGGGTGCAGCACGCCTAGCAGCGGGTGTCCGCCGACGATCGGCGTCGTCGCGGTGCTGTGATAGGCGCCGTTTTCGGTAGCGGCCGACATGTTGTCAGGCGCCCAAAAACGGGTTCGCTGAAAAGGATAGGTCGGCAGCTCTCGCTTGGTTCGCGCATAGCCGGCTTCAAACCCTTGCCAATCGATTTTGCCCCCCAACTCAAACAGTTGGGCGAGCGAACCGAGCAGGGTTTGCCACTCGTCGCGTTTGGCTCGCAGCGACGGGAGCCAGTGGAGATCTTTGTTATCGAGCGTCGCACGGCCTAGTCCGGTCAGGATTGGGTTGGGCCCGATCTCGATGAAGGTCTTGGCGCCCTTCTTGCCGAGCAGCGCCATGCCGTCGCCAAAGCGAACCGCTTCGCGCAGATGACGTCGCCAATACTGGGGCGTCATGATCTCGTCGCCAGCCCAGGCGCCGGTCAAATTGGCGGCCAGCGGAATCGCCGCCGGATGAAGATCGATTTGACGGACGGTCTTTTCAAACTCGTCGAGAATTGGATCCATCAGCGGCGAATGGAACGCATGGGAGACGGTCAAACGAGTCGCGCGAACTCCTTGCTTTTCGCAGGCGGCGATCGCGGTTTCGAGGGCCGTTAATTCTCCAGAGATGACCGTTTGCTGCGGGCTGTTGTAAGCGGCGACCGAGAGTTTGTCGGCCTGGGCGGCGACCAGCGGATCGACAACCGCCGGACCTGCCGCGATCGCAACCATGCCGCCGCCGGCCGGTAGCGAGTTCATCAGCTTGCCGCGCAGCGCGATCAGCTTCAGTCCATCTTCGAGCGAGAAGACGCGAGCCGCACACGCGGCGACATACTCGCCGACGCTGTGGCCGATCACCATGTCGGGCTCAACGCCCCACGACTTCCATAGCTCGAACAACGCATACTCAACGGCGAACAGCGCCGGTTGCGTGTAGGCGGTTTGGTTGACGACATCGGCGTCGGCGCCAAATAAGATTTCTAAGAGCGGCACGTCATACGGCGCCAGGATCGCTGCGCAGCGGTCAAGCGTTGCGCGATAGATCGGCTGCGTTTCGTACAGCGTGCGGCTCATGCCGAAGTACTGGGAGCCTTGCCCGGTAAACAGGAAGGCGGTTTTCAGCTTGCGGCGTTTGGCGCCATTTTCTTGGCTGGGCGCTGTTTGCGCGATCTTGTGCAGTTGCTTGAGCGCCGCTTCGCGCGAATCGACAACCAGCCCGCGACGGACTTCCAGCTTCGAGCGGCCCACATTGACCGAGTAAGCGAAGTCGGCGATCTCGAGATCGGTTTGCTCGGCCAAGAGATCGGCGTACTGCGTGGCGACTTCCGCCAGCCCGATCGTGCTGGCGGCCGACAGGGTCACCACATGTTGCGGACGCTGGAGATCGGTGAACGTCTCTTTGGGCGATGGGCCGACGTAGTCGCCGACGATCACATGGCAGTTGGTGCCGCCAAAGCCGAAGGCGCTGACGCCTGCGATGCGCTCACCGGCCGGCGAATTCCAAGCAGTGGGGGCGAGCGGGATTTCGATCGGAGCGTCGGTAAGATCGATGTAGGGATTGAGTTCGTGGAAGTGCAAGTGCGGCGGAATCTGCTGATGCGTCAGCGACAAGATGCACTTCACCAAACCGGCGACGCCGGCGGCCGATTCCAAGTGGCCGATGTTGGTTTTGACCGACGCGATCCGGAGCGGCTTGCCTGCCGGACGATCGACGGCCAGCACGCTTTTCAGCGAACGGACTTCGATCGGATCGCCCAGGGACGTGCCGGTGCCGTGCGCTTCGATGTATTCCACGTCATGCGGATCGAGCTGCGCATCGGCTAGCGCCGCACGCAGCACGTCTTGTTGCGAAGGTCCGTTGGGCGCGGTCAGCCCGTTGGTCAGACCATCTTGATTGACGGCCGATCCGCGGACGACGGCCAAGACCTGATCGCCGTCGCGCTCGGCGTCTTCCAGCCGTTTTAGCACGACCATGCCGCAACCTTCGCCGCGGACGTAGCCATCCGCTTTGGCGTCGAACGTTTTGCAACGTCCGTCGGGCGCCATCATGCGGGCCTGCGAAAAAGTGATCGTCCCTTCAGGCGTCAGCATCATGTTGACGCCGCCGGCCAACGCGAGATTCGACTCGCCGCTGCGCAGGCTTTGACACGCTAGGTGGACAGCGACCAGCGACGAACTGCAAGCGGTGTCAATCGCGACGCTTGGTCCGCGCAGATTGAACAGATAGCTGATCCGATTGGCGGCGATCGAGAGACTGGTGCCGGTCGCGCTGTAGGCGGTCAGCGAATCGAGCCCGCGAAACATCAGCCGCTGATAGTCGCTGTTGCTAATTCCAACAAAGACGCCGGTCGCCGAATCGGCAAGCGAGTCTACCGGAATGCCGGCTTGTTCGAGCGATTCCCAAGCGACCTCCAACAGCAGTCGCTGTTGCGGATCCATTTTCTCGGCTTCGCGGCCGGAGATTCCAAAGAAGGCGGGATCGAAGTCGGCGACCTCGTCAAGAAAGCCGCCCCAACGCGTGCTAGTTTTGCCAGGCGTAGCTGGTTCTGAGCTGTAAAGCGCGTCAACATCCCAGCGATCGCGGGGCGTTTCGCGAATTGCGTCGACGCCGCCGGCGAGGAGTTCCCAATAGGCGGCGATATCGGCCGCGCCGGGAAATCGGCAACCGACGCCGACCACGGCGATCGGCGAGTGAGGTAGTTGCATCGCGGTAATCTATTTACGACGTGGCTTGTGAATGACGGCCGTAAAGGCGCGTCTTGGGTGGAATCGGCAAAGCGAGCGGCGCAAGCCTTGGGGTCATTGTAGCGATATTGCGCTAATCGACCTGCGCCGCTTCAACAGACTGCTAGATTCGCGTTTATCGCTGGTCGGCCAGATATTCCGAGAATTCTTCGATCGTCGGATAATCGTAGACGACGGTTGGATCGATGCGGCGTCCGAGCCATTGTTCTAAATCCCCCGTCATACCGATCGCGGATGCGGAATCGAGCGCGAACGTCTCGAACGGCGCCGTCACATCGATCGACTGTGGCGCCGTATCCAGCTCGCGGGCAAGATAGGCGACCATCCACTCTTGGATCTCTTCCGCCGTGGCAGTTGCGCCAGTGGCCGATTTGTCGCTTGTCATGTAGGTCCTCTCACGTCGTTACGTAATCGATTTATCCTACACGTTGCGCTCGAAAGCGACCACCAACCCACGCTTGAGCGGCAATTTCGGCGGGAAGCGAGCCACAGACCGAAATCGCGCCGACATAGCCCTCGGCCGGGCAAAACTCGGTGACCGAAGCGGCCAATTCGTCTGGAAAATGACCAAAATGGTTCATCACGCGACGCGACGGCGGCGCCACCAGGTCGATTTCGAGCTTCTCTAGCGGGCGACGAATTCCGACCCCAAACGTCTTCAAATAAGCTTCTTTATGCGTCCAGTAACGGAGAAATTGACGATCCTTCTCAGCCGCCGGAAGGCGTAACACGTCAGGGCGTTCTCCGGGGGCCAAGCAACGATCCACCATGCGCGCTAGGCCGCGAATCTCGCGGATCTGTTCGATGTCGACACCGACTTCACCGATCGTCGAGATCGCCAAAACGGCCAGATCGCCCGAATGGGTGACGTTGAACCAGAGCGAATCTTGATGTTCGAGCTGCGGCTTTCCGAACTTTCCGCTGATCAGCGACAATTGTTTGGGGGCCATCTCCAGATAGCCGGCCAGAATTTGGCGGACGGCGCCGCGGCAGACGATATAGCGTTGCGTCTGTTCGTCCAACAGAAAACTTTCCGCCTTTTCGCGTTCGCTAGCTGAAAGCACTTCGCGCAGCTGCGCCACCTGCGACTTGCTCGTGCGAAGCGGAATGCTCCACAGATGCAGCGCCTCGGCTGACATGCCGGTCAATGGTGCGAGGCGCGAGCCCCGGGCTTCCGGAAGACGTATCATTTTCGCTAGGGGGTTAAATGTCGTGATCGCACAATTTCGACCAGCGGCAAGGTGGGGCGGCCGCCATTTGGAGGATTGCGCTCTTCTAGAAAAATCGGTCCAAAGACGATCTCGACGGGAAGGTTATCGGCTTGCTGTGATCTGCCGCATCATTCGGAATACTCTGTATAATTCAAACGTTCCCACATAATACGCGGCGGTGCTGGTATTGTTGGTGGTCTGCGGGGTTTTTGCGGAGTTTTCAGGCAAATGGCGCGAGTTGTACTAGCTATGTCAGGGGGCGTTGATAGCAGCGTCGCCGCGCATCTTCTCCTAGAAGAGGGGCATGAAGTCATCGGCGTTTTTATGCGCCATGGCGAACAATCGCCGGTTGCTAGCTGCCAGATTGATGGACAATCGGCGTTGCCGATCTTGAATGATCGCCCTGATCACAAGCAAGGTTGCTGCAGTGCCAGCGACGCCGCCGATGCTCGCCGAGTCGCCGATAATCTCAATATTCCCTTCTATGCGCTCAATCTCCAGCGCGAGTTTGGGCAAATTATCGACTACTTTGTCAACGAGTATGTCGCGGGACGAACCCCCAATCCGTGTGTGATGTGCAACAACTGGATCAAGTTCGGCAAGCTGTTTGACTACGCGGATAGCGTTGGAGCCGAGTATGTTGCGACGGGACATTACGCCCGCTTGCTGACCGATCAACCTGGCGATCTACCCCGTTTGGTGCGCGGCGTCGATTCTGGTAAAGATCAAACTTACGTGCTGTTTGGAATCGGACAAAAATATCTGCGACGAATGTTGCTGCCGGTCGGACAGTTTGAAAAGTCGCGCATCCGTGAGTTGGCGGGTCAGATCGGGATGCGGGTAGCCGACAAGAAAGATAGCCAAGAGATCTGCTTCGTCACCTCGGGCAAGCATGACGAGTTCATCAAGTCGCGCCGCGCCGATTTGCAAACCGCCGGCGAGATCGTCACCACCGCCGGCGAAGTGGTGGGCACGCATGACGGCATCGAGAAGTACACTATCGGCCAGCGCAAAGGACTAGGCGTGGCGCTGGGCGAACCACGATTTGTCGTGCGAATTGACGCCGAGTCAAACCAGGTGGTGATCGGCGAGAAAGAGGAGCTGGGCCGCACCGAATTGACCGCGCGCGATTGCAACTGGTTGGTCGATCTGCCGGCAGGCCCGCTCCGCTGCCGTGCCCAGATTCGCTACAACAGCGACGACGCGCCGGCCACCGTTGAGCAACTGCCCGACGGACGGATTTCTGTGACCTTCGACCAGCCGCGCCGCGGCGTCGCGCCTGGTCAAGCGGTCGTTTGTTACGACGGCGATCAAGTGCTCGGCGGCGGGTGGATTGAATAACGGCGCTGGCGAGTTCACCGCATCTAAAGGACTCGATGTTTAGCGAGTTGTGTCGCGTACGAACCGCCGCACTACGACTCTGCAGGCGGCTGCTCGCCTGCTTCTTCGGCGGCCGGCGCCGCCGAATAGTCGTCGACTTCGGTCAACGTGAACTCGGTCGAGAAGTTCGGGCCGGCGGTGAGATAGATTTCACCGTGCGGTTCTGGTTGTTGGGCGATGACGCCGCAGTGGCGCACGAGTTCCAGCACGGCTAGGAAGAGTCCGATGATGACGATCTTGTGCACTTGGCCTTCGAACATCGAAGTGAACGAGACGCTCGCTTCGGTGACGATTCGCTCATGGATGCGTTCCATGTAGACGCGAATCGGAGTGTCGTCATAGACGATGCTGGTCGGCTGCACGATTTTGTTGTCGCGCACGATGCGCGACAGCGCGCTGACCAGGTCCCATAACTCGACCTCATGAATCGGCTGTTGGGCCGGATCAATTCGCCGCGGCGGCAGATCGTCTGACAGACGAGAGAAACGGCGGTTCCAGGCACGGCCTTGATCATCCAGCAGACCGGCGGCATCCTTGAAGCGTTTGTACTCCAGCAGGCGTTCAACCAACTGTTCGCGCGGATCTTCAATCAGTTCTTCGTCCGCGTCGACCCCAGGCAACAGCAACTTCGATTTGATCTCGACCAGCGTGCTGGCCATTTCCAAAAAGTCGGCGGCCGCATCCACGTCGAGATGTTGCAAGATGTCGAGATAGATGACGTATTGCTCGGTGACCATCGCGATCGGGATGTCGCGGATATCAATCTCGTGTTTGCGCACCAGGTACAGCAGCAAGTCGAGCGGCCCGCGGTAGACGTCGATATCGACCTTGAATTTCATGCTGAATTTCTTCCTGCGGTGTCTGGTTTGAACGCGAAATAGACGCGGAATCTTCATCAAAAACTAAAGCAGAAACTCTAGGGAGTCGCCAGGGCTCTCTCTATATTCGGGTTTACCCAACCTTTGCGGTAGAAGGATGAGATTTGGTTTTGGCGGAATTTTCGCGGGCTGGAACTTTGCGAAAATTCGCTAGCGGCATGCGCCCAAGCCCTCTCTTTTCGCCTATTTTGTCCCGCAGGGGGAGATCGATTCGGCTTACTTTTGCAACTTAGGCGCGGTTGAGCTATGCCCATCGAAATTCGACATCGCGAAACTGGCGAGCCGCTGCATCGATTGTCGGCGGATACGCTGCGCGGAGCAAATCTATCTAGCAAGGCGCTGGCTTACGCCGACCTGGCAGGCGCCGATCTGCGTGGAGCGATCCTGGATATCGCTGATTTGCGTCATGCCGATCTGCGCGGCGCACGGCTGGATGAAGCCAGTTTGCAGAACGCGAGTCTGGCTGACGCGATCCTGGATGGCTGCGCCGGACAAGGCGCTGATTTTTCTAACTCGCAGGCGCAACGCGCCTCGTTTGTCGAAGCGACCCTTTCCGGCAGTTCGTTCCGCTACGCCGATCTGACAGCGGCCAAGCTGAATGCGGCGCTGATGTCCGATAGCGATCTCAGTATGGCGACGCTGCGCGGCGACTTCTCGTCGGCCAAGCTGAACCGCTGCGATCTTCGCTCTTCGGATTTGACCGGCGCCGGATTGCGGCTAACAAGTTTGCGTAACGCACAAATGGAGGGAGCGATCCTGATGGGCGCTGACCTTAGCAGCGCGAATCTTGACGGCGCTAAACTCGTGGGCGCGAAGCTTACTGGCGCGATCGTCAAAGGAACGTTGCTAGAAGGAGCGTTGCAGAAGCGGCAAAGTCGACCCACCAAAGCGAAGGGCCCCTGGTGGAAAGTTTGGAAGTAAAGCATTCACCCAGCCACGTGCTAATAGTTTGTATGTTATGCAATACGCATCAAGAAAGTTGCAATTTTTCTCTTGGGGTGTCACTTCTGATTTTCTAGAATCATAAGTGACTGGTCCGTTCTTTTACCCGCATGCAATTGCTTGATAACGGCTCGCCGGCGCAGCGTCATTAGACGCATCATTGGCGCAGCCGCTTCGATATCGACCAGGGATAGAGACGCCATGGAATGGGGCGATTCAGACCACGGCGTAGATAGATGATGAGCGCAATAGAGAAGTAGGTGCAGACTAGCAGGCACTATCGCGTAACGTTTTCCACTGACCCATCGCTGGCGAGTTCAATCGCCGGTAAAGCGTCGCTTGGGTTAAACTGGTATCGTTTATCCAAACGATACTTGGTTTCTCGTGCGGTGTTTGGTCTTAGGATAGCGCGGTTGTCGTATCTCTGATCTCTCATAAAAGCGGGCAACTAGCTAATGATGATTCAAATTAAACATCGGGAATCCGGCGACATTCTCCTCGAGATGGACGCCGAATGCCTTCAGGGGCAAAAACTGGTAGGCAAAAACCTGAAAGGGGCAGATCTCTCGAATCGCGTTCTTCGTGACTGCGTCTTTGACAGTGATAATCTCAACGGTTGCAACTTCGCCGGCTCGGATCTCGAAGGAGCCTCGTTTATCGGCGCGTCGGCGCAAGACGCCGACTTTACCGGCGCCAATTTGCAGAAGTCGCGATTTACGGATGCGTTACTCTATCGGTCCTTGTTTACTGGCGCTAATATGACAGGCGCCAACATGCGCTATGCCAAGATGGAAAATTGCAATCTTTCGTCGGCTCGACTGGTCGAAGCCGATTTGAGCATGTGCGATTTGCGGTGCGATCTATCATCGGCCAATCTGACCCGCGCGGATGTTCGCGGAGCGATCCTCAATGGAGCGAACCTCAGCGGCGCCAAGATTGATGACGCCGACTTTACCGACGCCGATATGCACGACGCCAACATGCAAGGAACGCTGATCGAGCGCGCCAAGAACGCGTGTGCGAAACACAAAAAATTTCAGCCAATTGCGCGGACGAAACGACCTTGGTGGAAAGTCTGGGCGTAGGACGAACCATTGAAAACATCGAACGATTCGATTTCCCGCCGTGGGGCGATCGAGTTAACTCTGGACGGCCGCGACCAGACGCAGCTCGTCTCATCGTAGCCCCATGCGCCATCTTTAAACTTTGCGATATATGTTCCATGGTCGGCCCCGATAGCTCCGCTATCGGGGCCGACGAAGTTGGTAAGAGGCATCGAGCCGCGGTCGGACTTGCTTCGGTGGTCGCTAATACCGTTTGAAATGGTGAAAAACCCCTGGCTTACGGGGAACCAATGCCTCCTACGGCTGCGCCGCCCCGATCGCGGAGCTATCACGGCCAACCAGGAGAATAACGCAACTTTAAAACTCGGCCCCTGAGCGCTGCTCTACATTCTTTGCTCCGCTTTCTCGCTGCCGCTTTCCGCTCCTTCCTGTCGCCGCAGAATGGGGGATTTTGGGCGGATTGGGGGTTTTTGTCGGCTAGACGCCGGAGGCAATAGCCGCAGAACGTCAGATTCAAGATTGGCAAGCGTTTGGCGCGCTGATTTCCAGGTCGTCTTCGTCTACACTGGGAGTTTACTTGGGCGCCGCTCTAGTCGGGGGGCACGTTGCCGATCGAAACGCGATTTCGGTCCAGCAACAGACCGGCGCCGCTAGCAATTTGAGCCGTAGAAATCATGAGTTTGCCGCAAATCGTTATCGTCGGTCGTCCCAATGTGGGCAAATCGAGCCTGTTCAATTGGCTTGCCGGCCGTCGTTTGGCGATCGTTGACAATGTGGCCGGGGTAACCCGCGACCGCATGACCTACCTAATGCAGTGGCGCGACCGCTATTTTGAGATCGTCGATACCGGCGGGATCGGCGTGAATGATGTCGATGACCTGACCGACGAAATCGAGCAGCAGATTGCGGTCGCGATTGATTCGGCCGATCTGATCTTGTTTGTTGTCGATACCCGCGAGGGGATTCTGCCGCTCGATCAAGAGGTGGCCCGTCGTCTGCGCCACGTCAACAAGCCGATCGTCCTGGTCGCCAACAAGACCGACGAGCAGCACATGGATCACGACGCCGACCAGTTTTATCAACTGGGTCGCGGCAAGTTGGTGCCGGTCAGCACGTTGCAAAATCGGAACAAAGATGACCTGTTGAACGTCATTGCCGATCGCCTTCCCGATGCCGAAGAAGGGGAGCAGACCGGCGAGCCCGAGATGAAAATCGCAGTGGTTGGGCGGCGAAATGTCGGCAAGAGCACTTTCGTCAACACCTTGGCTCGCGCCGAACGGATGATCGTCAGCGAAGTCGCCGGCACGACGCGTGACAGCGTCGATATTCGCTTTGAACTCGACGGAAAGTCATTCACCGCGATCGATACGCCTGGCTTGCGCCGCCGCGTCAGCGTCAAGACCGACGTCGACTTTTACAGCACGCATCGCGCCGAACGAAGCATTCGCCGGGCCGACGTCGTGCTGATGTTCTTCGACGCGTCGCAGCAAATCAGCAAAGTTGACAAACAACTGATCGCCTACATCGCCGAGAACTACAAGCCGGTCGTGTTTGTCGTCAACAAGTGGGATCTTTACCACGACAAGATGCCGACCGATCGCTGGGCGACCTATTTGCACGACACCTTCCGGAACATTCCCTACGCGCCGGTGGCGTTTATTACAGGGCAGACCGGCAAAAATGTGAAAGCGCTGCTGAACCACGCTCAGATGTTGTTCAAGCAATCGCTCGAACGGATCACGACCGGCGAACTCAACCGCATCGTGCGGTTTGCGATCGAGAAGACGCCGCCGCCGCTTTACAAACTGCGCCGTCCGAAAATTTACTTCGCCACGCAGATCGGCGCTCAGCCGCCGACAATTGTTTTGAAGTGCAATTCGCCCAAAGCGTTTAGCGACGGCTATCGTCGTTATCTGTTGTCGATGATCCGCGATCATGTCAGCTTCAGTGAAGTGCCGATCAAGCTCTATCTCCATCGACGCCAAGAAGCGGACTTCAAAGGGGACGCCCAGTCAGGCGACACCGAGGATCCGCAAGATTCGGACTCCGGCGACGCCGCGATCAGCGACTTGTTGAACGAATCGAAAGACGAATAGCTGCGTCGTTCGCCGGTGGTCGCATCCGTTGTGCGCATCAAAAAAGGGGAACCTTGCGGCTCCCCTTTTTCTTAGGAAAAACGTTGATTTGTCTTAGCGGCAGGTGGGGCAATTGCCGTTGCAGTTCCCATTGCCGCAACCGGCGCCGCCGCGATGGAATAGTCGGCTGCCGACACCGCCGCCGCCGTGGTGATGCATCGAGCTGTAAGGATTCGGCTCGCGATGCTGCCAAGGTCCGCGAACGTAGTAAACGCCGAACTGGTAAGTGTTGCTAGGCCAGTACGGGGTGGGGCTCAGTTGCGACACGTCCCCCACGGGACCGGGATTGACCGGCGTGAACTGATGGTTGATCGGCGTCACGCGGCTGGAGGGAACGCCCCAGCTGTAGTTGGTTTGCAGTGAAGCGGTCGGCGGCACGACCAGGGCCATCGGCGTGTGCCAGTTCTCGTAGTAATAGCCCCCGTGCCATGGATAGGTCTGTGCATTCTCTGCGGCGATTACGGCGGCGCCGTTATAGGTGACGGGCCAGCCGGCTTCAGCGCTGCCGGCGGCCGCGGCCGAAGCCGCAATGCCGACCAATGCGGCGAAAATCAGATTACGGGTCATCGCTAGGGATCCTTGCGTAGAACTTGCGTGGTCGTCTGGCCGACTTAGAACAACGGATTCGCCGGCGAGAGCCAGTTATGACCGCCGTACCATTTCACGGTCGTCCGATTCCAGCCGCGGCCGCCGTTGTAGGTTTGGTAGTAACGTCGCGTATGCGGGTACAAAAACTCGTGCGGAGCCAGCGGCGGATACGTGATCGACGTATGACCGACCAGCGGCGGTGTCGGGAACGGCGCGACGTACATCTCAGCGTGGACGCCGGTCTGTTGGTCGGCGACGTAGTACTGCGTAAACGGCTGTTGGGCCGACGCGGTCGATACGGCAGTCAGGCCAGCGGCCAAAACAAATCCGCAGAACAGCACACGGATGGCGAAAGTTTGCATCGTCGTCTCCTTCGGCATGCGGCATGTCTGGCCGCCGTCGAGCAGTAATTGAGTGTTCGGTTGGGTATCGCGCGTTTGCCCCTCGTTGGACGGCGCGCAAAGATTCGACTGCTGGAAACGTTATTCGGAACTCCGCAGACGGCGCGTGAATGTTTCTCACCTGATTGTGCCAAATGCCCCTAGTGTGACGATGCTGCCGTCTTTTCCGCAAACTCGCCGATTGTGCCGTCGTTACAACCGGCAAAGTTTACTACAATCGGCAGCTTGTCTTGGCTAGCGCTTTCGCCGGTCGGCATGCAGGCTCGCTAGCCCCTTGCCCCAAATTGCGTGGGGGGTTGCGACCCGGCTGGCCGTCGACGAAATTACGCCGCAGACGGAAGTTTGGAGGCTTTCGCGCCGATGTTTGTCGAAACACATTCTCTTCCCAAGCATGTCACGGATCTGACGCTGCCAGCCTGAAAGGAACGCCCGTTTTGTCGACGATTGAGGCGGAAATGACCACCCCTAGCTCTCCCAAAACCAAACGCCGTGCAACGGCCGAAACGATGGCCAAAAGCCAGCGTGAGATTTCGGTCAGCGAGTTCTTCGCCAAGAACCGCCATTTGCTCGGCTTTGATAATCCCCGCAAAGCGCTGCTGACCACCATCAAAGAGGCGGTCGACAATTCGCTGGACGCTTGTGAAGAGGCGGGGATCGTGCCCGAAATCTGGGTCCATGTCGAACAGACCGGCGCCAACCGCTACAAGGCGGGGATCCAAGACAACGGACCCGGCATCATGAAAAAGCAGATCCCGCTGATCTTTGGGAAACTGCTGTACGGGTCGAAGTTTCATCGGCTGCGGATGAGCCGCGGACAGCAAGGTATCGGCATCAGCGCGGCCGGCATGTATGGCCTGCTGACGACCGGCAAGCCGGTCAAGATTGTCTCGAAGGTCTCGATCCGCAAACCGGCTCACTACTACGAGCTGCGGATCAATACCAAGACCAATGATCCTGAAATCCTGGACGGCATCGATATCGACGCCGGCGAAAAAGGACATAAGTACATCGCCGATCACGGCATCGAATGGGTCACTCATTACGATCCGAAGACGCCGGACGCCAAGCCGGCGGAACTGCGCAGCGGTACGCGCGTCACTATCGAGTTGGAAGCGAAGTACCAGCGCGGTCGCGGCAGCGTGGACGAGTATCTAGAACAAACGGCGATCGCCAATCCGCATGTGACGATCCACTATCTGGATCCGGAAAACAATCTACGGCTCTACAGTCGTTCGACGCGCAAATTGCCGCCGGAACCGGTCGAAATCAAGCCGCATCCCTACGGCGTTGAGGTCGGCCGCTTGATCACTATGCTGAAGGAAACGCCGGAAACGACCATTTCCGGCTTTCTGACCAACTCGTTCTCGCGCGTTTCCAACGGGATCGCCAAGCAGATTTGCGAGGGAGCGAAGATCGGCACGCGCACGCATGGCAAAAAGCTGACTCGCGATGATATCGAGAAGCTGTACCACGCGATTCAAGCGACAAAGATCAGCAATCCATCGACCGATTGTATTGTGCCGATCGGCGAGGAACTGCTGTTAAAGGGAATGCACCAAGTGGTGCCGGCCGAGTTCTACTGCGCGGCGACGCGACCGCCGTCGGTCTATCGAGGAAACCCGTTTTTGATCGAAGTGGCGCTCGCCTACGGCGGGGCCGTCGAAACGACCAAGATCACCAAGGATCTGCTGAAGGAATTGCTATCGGAAAGCGATGCGCGCACCGTTCGCCAGTTTTTGATCAACACCTTCAACGGACTTGGCGCCGACGCGGCCGACAAGATCACCAAAGCGTCCAAGATGGGCGCACGGAAGAGCCCCGGCAAGTTGAAGCCGCGCGAGATCGACGCTTTGTTTGACGCGATGCAAAACGTCAACGTCAACGAAGGACAATCGATGAACGTCTTGCGCTACGCCAACCGCGTACCGCTGCAATTCAGCCAGGCTGGGTGCGCCATCACGCAGTCAATCACCAGCATGAATTGGCGCAGCTACGGACTGTCGCAGTCGCGCGGCAACGTTCCCAGCGGCCCCGTCACGCTGATGGTCCACATGGCGAGCGTTTGGGTCCCGTTCACCAGCGAATCGAAGGAAGCGGTCGCCAGCTATCCCGAAATTCAAAAAGAACTACGGCTGGGACTGCAAGCGGTAGGACGCAAGCTCGGCATGTTCCTCCGCAAACGCCAATTGGTCAAACAGCAAGCCGATCGCCGCAGCATCTTCCTCCGTTATCTGGGAGAAGTCGCCACCGCGGTCAGTGAGTTGAACGGTTGCGATCGACAATCGGTCTACGACAACCTGATGGCGGTCGCGCAGAAGAAGACAGCCGAGGCCGACATGAAACTAAATACGTCGGGCAAGCTGGTCGATGAAACGGAGGACTTTGGCGACAACGTGTTGATCGTCGAAAAGACGACAGAAGAGTTGCTCAATCGACCAAACTCCAACGGAGAACCCGAGGACGACGCGCCCCTGAACGACGGAAGTGACGAGGCGTTCGACGAACTGGAAGACGAATAATCGGCGACTGATCCCTGTAGGTTGGGTCTAGACCCAACATCACGCCTGGGTCAGCGCAGCGAAACCCAGCGCCTCGCATCCATCGCAAAACCACACGTAATCAACACGGTTCATCGAACCGTCGCACTCGAACATAACTTCCCCAAATAGATATAGCTCCATGGCCAAGAAGAAATCTGTCAAAAAGCAAGCGGGCCTACCGTTGCGCAGCGACACCAGCGAAAAGGTCAAGCTGACGCAGCGCGACAAAAAGACGATCGGCAGTCTGATCAATCTAGCGGACACCGTTGTCGCTTCAGCGCAGAAGACCAAGGATCCCCGGCTCGAAATTCCGACGCGCAGCCTCTCGAACGTTCGCTACAACAAGTCGCAGCGAATCTTGGAGATGGGGAAAAATACGACCGCACGGCAACTCTTCAACTTGAATCAGGCGAAGAGCTACATGCAGACGATGCTGGCCGCCGCAGGCTGCAAGCGATTGGTTGAATCAGGCAAGACGACCAGCATCCGGGGTCTCTACTATCTGATGAAGCATACGATCGCCGGGACCAAAGAAGAAACCTTTAGCGATCAGGCCGAAAGCGATCCGATCATCGAAGACTTGGAAGTCTTGCTCGAATCGCTCCGCGAAGAACTGCATTTGTACGCCCAGCAGCGCGGCAGCATGGTCGGCAACATCATCCTGAATGACAAGGGAGACACGATCGACTGCTCGCGGATGGGAAGCGGCGGTTACGGCATTCCCTCGATCGTCGAAGCCGATGTGATCCAATTTACCGAATGCGGCGCCGACTTTGTCCTGCATGTCGAAAAAGATACGGTCTGGCAGCGCTTCAACGAAGACAAGTTCTGGAAGAAACACAACTGCATTTTGACGCACGGCAGCGGACAACCGCCGCGCGGCGTTCGGCGGCTGCTCCATCGCTTGCACAACGAACTGAAACTGCCGATCTATTGCGTCTTTGATAACGACCCGTGGGGATACTACATTTACAGCGTGATCAAGCAAGGCTCGATCAATCTGGCCTACGAGTCGAAACGCATGGCCGTGCCGGAGGCGAAGTTTCTCGGATTGCGGGCGATCGACTACGAACGTTGCGATCTAAACCCCAGCGTCCAGATCGCCCTGAACGACACCGACCGCAAGCGGGCCAAGCAAATCGCCAAATACCCCTGGTTCGAGCAGAAAAAGACCTGGCAAAAAGAGATTCAAAAGCTCTTGGACAATGGTTTCAAGTTGGAAGTCGAAGCATTGATCAGCCAAGGGCTGAGCTACGTGACCGACGTGTACGTTCCGGAGCGTCTGGAAGATCGAACCTGGCTCGATTAACAACCTCACAGCGGACCCTACGCTCTTTCGTATCGAATTAGACATTCGGCCTTAGATATTAGTCATTTGCACGTGGCCGAATTAGAATTCAATAGCCCCATCGAATCACCATTTGCCTCTTCATTGAGAGCCGCGACGTGAACTTTGAGAAACCGCCGGAACTGGCCGACTATTTTGCTGTGGCGGAGATTCCGGTTCAATGGGGCGACATGGATTCGTTCCAGCATGTCAACAATACGGTCTATCTGCGTTGGTTCGAGTCGGCCCGCGTCGAGTATCTCTCGGCCGCCAAGCTGGACGGCGTGATGGCCGCGACCGGCACGGGGCCGATCCTCTATTCCGTGACCTGCAACTTTCGTCGCCAGGTTCGCTTTCCCGATACGATGTTGGTGGGCGCCAAAGCGACGCGACTTGGGGGAACCAGTATTCGCATCGGGCATGCGATTTACAGCGTTGAACAAAAGCAAATCGTCGCCGACGGCGAATCAGGAGTCGTCTACTTCGACTATATGAAACAACAGGCGATGCGAATTCCGGATGAGATTCGCGAGTTGATGCATACCTTTGAAGGACACGATATTTGATCGGCTGGCCATGAACGATCCTCGCGCCACGGCCGACATCTACGATCTGCCTGAGTATTACGACATCATCTTCGCCGACGAATGGGAAGCGGAGTTCGACTTTCTTCGCTTCTGTTTCGAACGCTATGTCGATGGCTCCACGCAGCGCCTCTTGGAGCCGGCTTGCGGCACTGGACGGCTGTTGGTCGAGTTGCACAGCGCCGGCTATGCGGTCGCCGGAGTCGAACTGAACGAGAAGATGACGCGCTATTGCCGCGAGCGCTGTCCCGACGCGGACTTGTTGTCAGGCGACATGGCCAACTTTCGGCTCGAGCAATTTGCGCAGCCAGAGCCGTTTGACGCCGGCTTTAACATGATCAACAGCGTGCGACATCTGCTGTCCGAAGAGTTGGCGGTCGCCCATTTTCGCTGCATGGCCGCCGCAATTCGCCCCGGCGGAATCTACGTTGTCGGGCTCCACCTGACGCCGACCGTCGGGCAGCCGCTGGAAGATGAAACGTGGGTCGCAAAACGGGAGGACGTGACGGTCACTTGCCATCTGGAAACGTACGATCGCGATCTCGACGCGCGGATCGAGCGCGCGTCGCTTTGCTACGACATCGAAAAGAACGGCCACGAAGTGCAAGTCGTCGGCGACCTTAGCTTTCGCACCTATACCGCCGCGCAGATGCAGCAAACCCTGCAAACCGCCGGCGGCTGGCGAATCGCCGCAACCTACGACTTTACGTACGATCAGGACGAACCAATCGTCGTCGGCGCAGTGAGCGAAGATGTAGTCTACGTACTACAGCGTCTTTAGAGGTCGTAGGGTCCGCTGTGCGGACCAGGGATACAACACGCGATCATGGTCCGCACAGCGGACCCTACGCCTACGCCTATTTGAGCTGCTCAAACCGCCTATGGAATCGCCACCGGGTTGCCGTCCGCTCGATTGGCCAAGTTCTGCACGACGGTCCAGTTGATCGTTTTCGGCAGAAAATGAACCGAGCCGTCGCAGAGCAAAAAGAAGCAGCCGCCTGTGGTGTGTGCGCTGCCGAAGTTGGCGTCGGAATCATTCCACGTACCGGTGACGATCGGTTGGCTAAACGGCGATTTCAGCATCCGGGTCGCGTGATATCCCCAGCGATATTGGGGGCCGTCGGTGTTGCCGCGGCTGACGTTGTCGGGGTTGTCGGCGTAGATTTCGGTTCGTTTTTCGCCGATTGCAATCGTATTGGAAAGTCCGTCGGTGATTGCGGCGAAATTCAGTCCTGTGGATCGACTAAATACCCCTTGGAAGTTCGCTTTGACGTCGGTGTTGCTTTGGCTCCCTTCTCCGCCTGCGCAAAACGCATAGTCGCCGCGCGAACAAGTGATCATGAAGTCGCCGGTTTGGCCTGCTTCCGGTCGACGCCGCGAAGGACAGAAGTAGCCGTCGACCAGGTTTTTGACTGCATTGAGATTATCTGCATGGTCGACCGGTTGCTGGATATTGAAGAGGTCGTGGATATTACCTTGTTCCAGAAATGGCAGCAGGGGAACAAAGCCGCTCATCGTGTTGTAGTTGGTGCCGGCCGCGCTGGTGTAACTCCCCTGCGGCAAGAGGCCGAACGTGTCGTGAAAGTTGTGCAGGCCAAGCCCTAATTGCTTGAGGTTGTTCTGGCATTGGCTGCGCCGGGCCGCTTCGCGAGCTTGCTGGACCGCCGGCAATAGCAGCGCGATCAAGACGCCGATGATCGCAATGACGACCAGTAGTTCCACGAGCGTGAAACCGGCCGGATGAAGTTGACGTCTCAGTAATGAGCTTGAGGTGCGTCGCATTTGATCTTCTCCGTTGGATGCATGATGAGCGAGATAAGTGGAGGGAAGAGCTGTCCGCGCAATGATATTTAGAGTTCGATATCAATTGTATTGGCTTCCGCTTTGACCGTTTGGCTGAGCGGAGTTGTCGACAGAGAAGAATATTTGATCGGAACGAGCGGCCTGGGAAGCTCGTAGTTGGGATCGTCGATTTCCATCCCTTGTTTCACTTGCGTCGAAGAGTTCACGATCACGCGATGTTCGCCGGGCACCGCGCCATCTCCCTTTTGGGCGAGCGACAACTTGTAGGTGCCGTCCGCTTGGATTTCGCCGCGCGACGCCGGCAACGCTTCGTTCACCGGATTAAAGATGATCGTGCCGCGCGACAGCGGCTTTCCTTCGTAGGTCACCTTTCCCTGAACCGGAAAAGATTGCGGGCCACTGTTGCCGCTGCAGCCGAGAGATGTCGCCGCAGCTAACAGAGCGAAGAGAGTTAAAGCTTTCATCGTGGGGCTTTCTGAAGTTCCGCTTGAATGGAGCGGTCGCTGGATGCGATCGATCTCTCCCCGTCCCGCGCATGTAAGGGAGGCTCATCGGCAGAAGATTTCGGCCGATTCCTGACGCATGTTCATCCTGGCGACGAAGCGGCCGGCATTCAATCCGAAAATGCGTAGTAAAACTCCTTTATTTTGCCAGCTTCGTGAATGGCCAGAATAGGCATAGAATTTCATGGCAGGCAAGAAACAGATCCTTTAACAGCCATGAATGGTACAGATTCCGATAAAACAGGGGTCAGGTCTTTTTCGCAGCAAAAATGACCTGACCCCTGTTTTATCGGCGCCGCTGCTTTAGTTATCAGCGATGTGGGTGTTGCCTGGGAATCGCTGCTCGAGCGCTTCACGCACCTTCGAGGTGATGTCAGGCAAACTGACCGGTTTGGCCAGGATGGAGAAGACCTGGGCGGCGATCGCCTGTTGGCGGATCATGTCGTCCAGATTGCCGGAGAGCAGGATGCAAGGGAGTTGGGCGGCGGTGGTGCGAATTTCAACGATCGCTTCCAGACCGGTCTTGCGGGGCATGTGATAGTCGAACAGCGCCACATCAATCCGCATCGAGCGGACGACATCGACCGCTTCGAGCCCATCTTTCGCGAGATGCGTTTGAAAACCGCGCGCGTCGAATACTTCGGCCAGCGCCTCGCGGAATCCGCGATCGTCATCGGTAATCAACAAATTAGGGGCTTGGACTATCCCCATCGTTCTATCTTCCGTCCGCACTCGGATCAAAAAGTAGCTAACTGGGCAGGCATCGTTGTATAAATTGCTGCTCATTTCCTATAGAGCAATTTTAATTCCTTTTTTGCACGATGCTGGCATCTTCGCAGTAAATCTCGACCGGTTCTAGATTTAGCACGTTTCGTAGTCCTTTCGCGGGAGACCGAAGTTCTGCCGAATTGACAGGCGGTTGCCTAGATTACCATCACACCGGAAATCATGGCAATTTTGCGTAAATCATGACGGCGAGGGTACTTCAAATGCCGATTCCGTTTGCGGTATAAACAAGGACGCATCGGGCAGTGCACGTAATTCTTTCCGCTAGTCATGGACTAGTAGATGCCCGTATTGCGTTCTAAACCCTTGCTGCTAGGACAGTTAGGGCTAGTCGCCGATCGCCGCCAAAGAGGGTTGCAGGTGAGTAATAAAGCCGGTTTCTGGGCTCGTAACGAATTTTTGATTCGCCGACTCCATTCGCTGACAGGCCTTTTGCCAGTTGGCGCCTACATGATTGTTCATCTGTTGGTGAATTCGAGCGTCGCTGTTTCGCCGGAGACGTTCCAGCGGAGCGTATTCAGCATTCACGCATTGGGGGCGCTTCTGCCGCTGGTCGAATGGACGTTCATCTTCCTGCCGATCATGTTTCATGCGTTTCTCGGCCTGGCGTTCACCTTCGGCGCTTCGCCCAATTACACCGAGTACCGCTACAACAGCAACTTTCGCTACACCATGCAGCGGGCGACCGGCATGTTGGCCTTTGTCTTTATCGCCTGGCATGTGTTTCACATGCATGGCTGGATTCATAACGACGCCTGGCGCCATCTGATCGCCGGCTACGGCGGCATGTTCCATCCGTACAACGCCGCAACTTCGGCCGCCCATGCGATGCAGGCCTCGGTTTTGTATCCGGTCTTTTACACGATCGGCGTGTTGGCCTGCGTGTTTCACCTATCGAACGGCCTGTTCACGATGGGAATCACGTGGGGGATCTGGATCAGCCCGAAAGCGCAGTCCGGCGCCAAACTGGTCACCGGCGTGTTTGGTTTGGGACTGGCGCTGCTCGGCATCACGTCGATCGTGGGTCTTTGGACGCTGAAGAACTTCGCCGAGATTCGCGAGAAAGAAAACACCGCCTACGAACTGCTGGTCGAAACCGGCGACATTCCGGCCAACCCCGAAAAACGGGATCTGTCGGCTGATGAGTCGCTGGACGAAGCGCCGCCGTTTACCGGCGCTGCGGCTCCGAAAGAAGAAGCGGTGGAAAAACCGGCGGTCAGCGAGTAACTTCGCGCTACGATATTAGAAACAAAGCACTTACTGGCTGTCGCACGGCGGCTCGACTCGATACGAGGGACATTCTGGCATGGCGAAGCAACGCGTTCTGATTATCGGCGGCGGACTCGCCGGTTTGGCGGCCACGATGAAACTGGCCGAACTCGGCATCGCTGTCGATCTGATGAGCATCACGCCGGTCAAGCGATCGCACAGCGTTTGCGCCCAAGGCGGGATCAACAGCGTCAACGACCAGACGCGTCAGCTGGGTGACAACGAGTGGAAGCACTTTGACGACACCATCTATGGCGGCGACTTTTTGAACCACCAGCCGCCGGTCAATGAGATGGCCCTGTGGGCTCCTAAAGTAATCGATCTGATGGATCGCCTAGGCGTGACCTTCAATCGCACGCCGGAAGGTTTTCTCGATCGACGCCGCTTTGGCGGCACCCTCTACAAGCGAACGGCGTTCGCCGGAGCAACCACCGGCCAGCAATTGCTGTACGCGCTCGACGAACAAGTCCGCCGCTGGGAAGTCGAAGGGCTGGTCAAAAAGTATGAAGCTTGGGACTTTATGAGTCCCATCCTGGACGACGCCGGCGTTTGCGTCGGCGCCGTCGCGCAAGACATCGTCACGATGGAGCTGCGGAGCTTTCGAGCAGACGCCGTCGTGGTCGCAACCGGCGGTTGCGGTTTGATCTATGGCCGCTCGACCATGTCGATGACTTGCACCGGCAGCGCCGCAAGCCGCTGTTTGCAGGTGGGCGCCAAGTATGGCAACGGCGAGTGCATCCAGGTTCACCCGACTGCGATCCCCGGCGCTGACAAATTGCGTCTGATGAGCGAAAGTGCTCGCGGTGAAGGGGGACGCGTGTGGGTTCCGCGGACGCCGCAAGATTCGCGCAGCCCCAAGAGCATTCCCGAAGCCGAGCGTTATTACTTCCTGGAAGAACGTTACCCGGCTTACGGCAACCTGGTGCCGCGTGACATCGCGACGCGTGAAATTTTCAACGTCTGCGTGAACGAAGGGCTGAGCGTCGAGAAAGACCGCCAGTGCGTTTATCTTGATCTGACCCATATCGACGCCGCCGAGCTGACCCGCAAACTGGGCGGCATTCTCGATATCTATCAAAAGTTCCAAGGCGTCGATCCGCGCTACACCCCGATGAAGATCTTTCCGGCGGTCCACTACTCGATGGGCGGTCTCTGGACTGACTATCAGCGGACCGAAGAGGGACGTCTGCAAGTTGGTTCGCCTAAGAACCAAGTTACCAACATCCCGAATCTCTACGCGATCGGCGAAGTGGACTATCACTATCACGGCGCGAATCGCTTGGGCGCCAACTCGCTGCTTAGCTGCATTTTCTCTGGCCTGTTTCTGGCGCCAGGTTTGGAAACGCTGCTGAAGAACGTACCGGAAGGACAAGCGGCCCACGAGCGTCCGCAGTCGCTGTACGACGCGGCGTTGGCCAAGCAGAATGACCGTCATCAGAGCCTGCTGAAGAACACCGGCGGCGAGAATCCCTACCTGATTCATCAGGAGCTGGGGAACATCATGACCAAAGCGGCGACCGTGGTTCGCGTCAACGAACAGTTGGAGAACGCGATCGGCCTGGTCCATGATTTGGGCGAGCGGGTCAAACGCTGTTCATTGTCGGATACCGGATCTTGGTCGAACCAAAATGTCTTGTTCACCAAGGCGCTGCAAGACATGTTCCCGATCGCCAAAGCGATCTTGAAGGGAGCGTTGCAACGGGACGAATGCCGCGGAGCTCACTACAAACCGGCGTTTGAATTGCCGGGCCTAACCTCCGAAAATTATGAAGAGCGTCACCATCAAGCCGAAACGTGGTGCGACAAATTTCAAGAGAATGTCGATAAGTTCCTGAAGTCGACGATCGCGACGATCGACGCCGACGGTGAGCCGACGATCACGTACGAAGAAGTCGACACTTCGTTGTTGCCGCCGCGCCCCCGGCTGTATGGTCTGGTTGGCGCCGACATCATCGAAAAGACCTGGAAAGAACGAACCAACGCGAAACAAGCGGCCGCCAAAGCAGCGAAGGCAGCCGAAGTCGCCTCGTAAAGCTTTCTGATTTTCACCCCGAAATAACTACGAACAACCGTTGTACCAGTCGCCGCGCTGCGGCGCTTTTAACGATTCGCAGGAGTCGCCAGTAAGCCATGATCGCTCACTCTGAAGAGACGCCGAGCCGTCCCAAGCCGCAGTCGTTCACCGTCAAAGTGCTTCGGAAAAACGGCCCCGGCCAGCCGAGCTACTGGGCCTATTTCACGATTCCCTACGAACCGGAATTGAACATCATCAGCGTGCTGCAAAAGATCGCGGCTCGCGGCCAGGAAGATGGGGGCAAAAAATGCTCGCCGGTCTGCTGGGACTGCAATTGCCTGGAAGAAGTCTGCGGCGCTTGCACGATGGTGATCAACGGCAAAGTGCGACAAAGCTGCTCGGCGCTGATCGATCGTCTGTTGGACGATGATGGCGCGACGATCGAACTTCGTCCCATGACCAAGTTCCCGGTCGTGCGCGACTTGATGGTCGATCGCAGCCGCATGTTCCAAGCGCTGAAGAAGGTCAAAGCCTGGGTGCCGGTAGACGGTTACTATGACCTGGGACCTGGTCCCAAACAATCGATGGCCGCCCAGGAAGCTTCATACCCGCTCTCCGAATGTATGACCTGCGGCTGCTGCTTGGAGGCTTGCCCGCAGTTCTCAAAGATCGAGCTCGATCAGCAGTCAGGCGAATCGACCGAAGCGTTCCAAGAACGCAAAGAAGAAACGTTCGACGCCAACTTTGTCGGCCCGCACGCGATCAGCCAGGTGGTGCTCTTCAACACCAACCCGACCGGCAAGATGAACAAACGCGAGCGGATGGACGCGATCACCGAAGAAGGAGGCGTTCAGGTCTGCGGTAACGCTCAAAACTGCGTCGCCGTCTGCCCGAAGCATATCCCGCTGACCCGCAGCATCGCGACGATCGGCCGCGACGCGACCTTCCATACGCTGAAGAAGTGGTTCGACTGGTCGTAGGTTCAAACAGGGTGGTCCGATACGTCTTTTATTGACTCTCCGGGCCACCTTTTTTACGCTCTTGACATATCGTAATGTAGCGATATATTAACATTAAGGGGCGGGGCGGAAGGCTTTCGCGGCGAGTATCGCCGCCGCCGTATTTGCTTGCCCGCATGTTATCTCAAGCGTGAAGGAGTTTGCGCCATGACCAACATTACCACCATTTCGCCGCAACAGTTGGCCGAACGGGAAGCGTCAGGCGAGCCGATCGAGTTGATCGATGTCCGCACGCCTGCCGAGTTCCGTGAGGTTCACGCTTCGTCGGCCCGCAATACGCCGCTGGAGTCGCTCGACGCCGCCAGCGTGGTGAAGACGCGTCAGCAGGCCGAAGATCGCCCGTTGTACGTGATCTGTCGCAGCGGTAAGCGAGCCGATCAGGCTTGCCAGAAGTTTGTCGCCGCCGGCTTCACCAATGTGGTGAACGTCGAAGGAGGAACCCTGGCGTGGGAAGCTGCCCATCTGCCGGTCGTCCGCGGCAAAAAGGCGATGGCGCTCGAACGTCAGGTACGCATCGCCGCCGGATCGCTGGTGTTGCTGGGCGCGGTGCTAGGACTTGCGGTGCATCCTTACTTCATCGGCATCGCAGCGTTCGTCGGCGCCGGCCTCATCTTCGCAGGCGTAACCGACACCTGCGGCATGGCGATGGTTTTGGCGCGCATGCCGTGGAACCAAGTGAAGGACGAGGCAGGGGGCAGTTGCCGAGTAGCGTAGGGTCCGCTGTGAGACCAAGCTTTCGCGCTGCATAGCGCCCACAAAAATTGTGTGTGATGCGGATGGTCCGCACAGCGGCGATTGCCAGACTTTTCTTCACCTAGCGCGCAACAAAATCCCTCGATCGCCATGGCGTGCGAACGAGGGATTGTTGATTCAAAGGCTTGCGTAAACGTCGTGTCGCCGCTGGATCGGTGACCTATCGCCGAGGCAATGGGTTCAAGATCGGCAACGAAGCTTCCTGCGGATGAAGCAACGACGGTTCGTCCAAATCCTTCGCTTCCAGTTGAACTTCGGCTGGCTCGCCGTTGGCTAGTTCTTTCTGCTCTTCCATCGGCTCCCCTTCTTCGTCCGTGATGACGATCATCGGGGGTTCGTCAATGCTCGACAGACCTTCGTCGAAATTGCTGGGGTAGTCTTGTGAGCTGGCGACACGCCCATCGGGGTTCCAGCTCATCCAGCGACCAATTTGCACGCCGCCTTTGAAGGCGCCGTCCGTCTTTTTCAGGCCGTTTTCGTGCCACCACAACCAGCGTCCATCTTCTTTGCCGGAAATATACGATCCTTGAATCGCTTTTTGACCGTTGGCGTACCACCAGATGAATTTGCCAACCGGCACGTCGAACTCATATTCCCCTTCGACCTGAATCTGGCCGTTGGAGTAATACGTGATCCACTTGCCATGGCGTTCGTCTTTGCCTTGCGGCTCGAAGTCGGCCAGTTGCGCATCCCACCAGTTGTCCTTGCTTTTGGCGACCAGCGGAGCGTGCAGGTAAACCCCTTCGCTCTTCTTGCGCCCCCCCTTTTCTTGATCGACTTTCGCAGCCAACTTACGCCCCTTGATATAGATCGAGCGACTGGGCGATTTGGCGCCGCGAGCGTACTCCTGCACTTCGCCGTCCAGCAAACCATTCACATAGTTCGCTTCCTGCAGCTTCGAGCCGTCCACGTTGTAGAAATTCGCCGGTCCATGGCGCTCGCCATCGACGAAGCTGATCTCCATGATGATGCGCTGATTGGCGTCATGAATTCCCCAAACGCCGTGCAACTCGCCCTCTTTGAAAGAAGCGGTCGACACGAAGGGAGGCTTGAATTGATTGAACGGCGCCGAACGAAACATGTTCGATTCGCTGCCGCGGTACCAGCGAGACCAGACGCCATCGCGACGGTTATGTTGGTATTGGCCTTCGGCAAGCATCGTGCCGCTTTCGTCCAGATGCTTCCAGTAGCCGTGATTGACGTAATTCCCTTCGTCGTCCTGCGTCACTTCACGTTCGATCTTGATCGAGGCGTTGGGATAACGCTCTTGAATGAGTTCGACGTCGCCCATCGCAGCAATCGCTGGCGAGCATAGCGCGACGCAGCCCAACAGGGCCCAAGCAGTCGCGGTCATGTGTCGTCGCATTTCGCACTCCTTTGCATTAGATCGTTCCAGAAGGGTCTATCAATCGTCACTTCGCAGTGTCGGCTCGCTGCGGGCCGACGTTTGCGGACGAGACGTTCCCCCTGGCGCCCGTCTCTTGATTCCAGTCAACTTCCTTGACCGCCCCATCAAGATTCGTCCTGATTACTGTTTCGACACGATCGGTAGGAATTTCTAGCTCCTTCGGTTTCTGCCGAATTAGCGGCAAATGCGCAAGCCTTCCCCTGACCGCTAACGCCTTGCTTAAACTACCCAAAGACCCGACCCAAAAGGGGGTCGCAAAATCAGCGCATGCGTCGACCCTGGCAAGCTGTTACGATAGAGCTGTTAGTCCCGCCTGTTTCCCCTCTGTGATTTGCCCATGGTTCGTTTATCGGGTTTCTGCACGTTGCTGGTTTTGCTGGCGAGCCATCCTGCTAGCGCTCAAGCGATGGACTCCTACCGTTCACCAGTTGATGTTGCGATTGGCCCCCAGGCCAAGTGGTTGCTAGCCGCCAATCAGACCTCAGGAACGCTATCGCTAGTCGACCTGTCGACAGGCCGCGTTCTGGATGAAATCCCGGTTGGCGCTCGTCCTAGCTATGTCGTGCTATGCGCAGATGGGCAGACCGCGCTGGTCAGCGCCGCCGATGACGGGCTGCTGGTCAAAGTGCAGATTGACGCCGGTAAGCTCACGAAAATCGCTGATATTGATGTCGGCTTCGACCCCCACGGCGTCGCCGTGCGGAAGGACGGAACCCGGGCCTTTGTAGCGCTTCCCAGCGGACATGCGGTCGGCGTGGTCGACCTGGTGCAAAATCGCCTGATCGAGCATTCCTATCCCGGGCCGCTTCCTCGTTATCTAACGCTCAGTCCTGATGATTCGCGACTCGCGGTCGGTCTCTCCGGCGACGGAACCATCGCCGTCATGGAAACCGTCGGCAACTCGGTCCTGTACGCAACCCGCATCAAAGGCTTGAACATCGGTCACATGAAAACGTCGGCCGACGGCAAGCAGGTCTACTTTCCGTGGCTCCACTACGGAGAGAACATCCCGTCCCCCTCCAATATCCGCCGCGGCTGGGTGCTGGGAAATCGACTCGGTCGCGTCGACCTGACCGAAGATGTGCTGGACGAGGTTCTCTCGCTTGATACCGAAGGGAACGCCGTCGCTGACGCATTTGGACTCGATCTCACCCCAGACGAGTCGCAGGTGGTGATCTCGGCGAGCGGCACGCACGAACTGCTAGTGCTGCATCTGACCGATTTGAAGATGTACACGATCGGTTCGACGGAACATATCGATCAAGAACTACTCGATGATTCGGCCCGCTTCGCCCGCATTCCGATCGGCGGACGCCCGATGGGACTGGAGATTACGCCCGACGGCGAAAGCGTCTACGTTGCGAACTATCTGTTAGACGCCGTCCAAGAGATCGATCTGGCGACGCGCACCATCAAGCGGACGATTCCGCTCGGTTCTCCGGTCGAAATGACCTTGGCTCGCCAAGGAGAAGCGCTCTTTTATGATGGAGACAAAAGCTTCGACCGTTGGTATAGCTGTCACAGTTGTCACTATGACGGCGGCAGCAACGCGGAGATTTTCGATACCCGCAATGACCGCACGGTCGGCACCTACAAGACGGCGCCGGTCTTATGGAACGTTAGTCAGACGCAGCCTTGGACCTGGCATGGTTGGCAGCAAGATCTGCGCAGCGCCATGCAGACGTCCTTTACCGAAACGATGCAAGGGAAGCGATTGGAAGAGCATGAGATCGACGCGTTGATCGCCTACTTCAATCAATTGAAACCGCCCTCCAATCCGCATGCGCGTGATTCGTCCGCTTCGCCGGCCGTCGCCCGCGGCAAAGCAATCTTCTTCAGCGACAAAGCGGCCTGCAGCAGTTGCCACGCTGGCGAGAGCATGACGGACGGCCAAATGCATGATGTCGGCACCGGACACCGGCGCGATCGTTTTGACGGCTACAACACGCCGTCGCTATTGGGGGTCTACTCCAAGGTTCGCCTGCTGCATCATGGTCGAGCCCGCACGCTGGAGGATGTGCTGACCGAGTATCACGCTCCTGAAAACGTCGCCGGCGAAAAGCTGACCGATCAGGAAACGCGAGACTTGGTGGAGTATTTAAAGACGCTGTAAGCAGGCCAAGCGACGCTTCTCATTCCATGTGTCGATTGGCCGTTAACCAACAAATCGCCGGCACCTCTTCGATCTCCACAAACAGGCGTTCCCAGAAATAGCCCCCGGCTTATCACCGGTTGAACGGGGCGAACCGGCGTTTCTTGAAGCGAAATTTCAGAATCTTTGTCCCGCTAGATCACGCTTCTGCGATTAACCTATTGCGGCAGTTCCCGGCAGGCTTTTTTACGAAGAGCTGGAATCGATTGAAGCGGCGAGAAGAGATGCGTTAACGCCTCCACTCTCTAACGCCAGCTAATATGACGATTTGCATTCCGTCTTCCCAAATTCCCTACCGCCCTACTTATTCGCGCGCAAGGGATTTTATTCTAACCACAGCTAATTGACTCCCCAAAAGGGGAGGCATAGATTGACGGCTGCAGATGTTAGCGACGTTTCCCTTTCGGCGTGTATCTGTCTACCCAAGGCAAGGAGGATGACGATGCGATCTTACAAGTTCATTGCGGTCAGTGCTTTCGTTACGGCGACCCTCTTCTCTGCTTCGCCGCTGTTGGCACAGAAGAAGCTTGGCACCTTTTTCAGCCCTTCACCAAGCAGCGGCAATCTTTGGGGCAATTCCGGCAGTTCTCCCCGGGGCTATGGGCAATCGCATGGGCATCACCCATCGAGTAACAATAACTCCGATATTGGAGGAGCCATTGTCAAAGGCATCTTTGATTTGGGCGTCGAGGGGATGAGGCAGAACAATAACAACAATAATCGCTACGACAGACGCGACTATTATCAGCCGCCTCGCCAATCAACTTACCCTCCGCGAAACTACTACCCAACGCCAGCTCCGACGCAAGTTGCGCCAGTAGTTCCCAAGAATGTGGCGCCCAAAAAGAACATCGCGCCGGTGAAAAAGGTGGCCGCGAAGCGGAATAATGTCATGAACGGCGAAGCATTCTTGGCCCTCTCCAACCATGATATCGACCGCGCCAACGAGAAGCTGCAAGAACAGCAAGAGGAAGAAATCGATAACCTTGAGGAAGACTTGAAAGATCAACTTCCGCCCAATGACACGGACTTGATCACGCAAATGAATAACGCCAACATCGATCCCGCCGTCCAGCAACAGATCCTAGACGCAAAAAAGCGAGGGGATTCCGCCACGGTGCAGATTCTTTATACCGCCAACGCCGACCCCAATCATGCCGGAGAAGCGGTCGATTTGGCGAATAAAATCAATCTACAAAATGACGTAAATGACTTACGAGACAGGAACCAGAATGGCAAACTGCGTGAAAGAGACATTGATCAGTTCGCCGATAAAGTGAAAAACGTGTTTCCGCCTGGTCCGCAGCGCGATGATCTGCTCGCCCACTTGGACGACATGAATCAAACGGCCGAAGTCCAAGACCTGCTCGGCAGCGCGATTCCCAACGCCGGCATGGGCGGACTCGGCGGCGGCACGGTCACCGTGATTCACAATCCCAATCTACCGGACGGGACGGTCATCAATCTCGGCAACGGCACAATGATGGTCGGCACCGGCGGCCTGGGAAGCTTGAATGTCGGCACATCTTCATTGGCCGAGGCGATGGGATTGCCGGTCGCCCAATCGTTGCCGGTCCCCGAATCAGACGCGACGATTCCGACCAGCGGAGTTGTGCTGCGAAACGCGTCGGAGAATGGCGCCGAGATCTCGTACGTCATCAACGGCAAATATGACTACTCGATGCAATCGGGCCATATCCAAACGCTCGGCGAAGGAAAATGGATCATTCTCTATGATCGCGGTGATTCCTATGGCGAAGCGAAATACACGCTGACCCGCGGAACCTATGAGTTCACCCCCAGCGACAATGGATGGGCGCTCTTCGCCAAAAAATATGATGTCGAAATCGACAACTCGGGGAATCCCAATGAATTCCACTATGTCGTCAACAATGTCCCTGCGGTTGTTGGGCCTTACAGCGTGAAGACCCACAACAGCGCTTACCCGCTCGAAGTTCGCTTTGATCGCGGCGACGGCAAGGGAGAGGAACGTAAAGTTCTGGATGGCGGAACGTTCCAGGTTGCGGTCAGTCCCAACGACAATAAGTGGGACCTCTACTCGACCGACGGAATTCCGGTACTTGCCGGAGATAGCAGCGGAGGCATCAACCTGTTCGGCAACTAACGCCGCGGAGCAATACCTTCCCATCCATCCGTTTTGAGGGGCGTCGCATTGCGGCGTCCCTTTTCTTTGCGCGCAAGGGAAAATGATCCTCAAAAAATAGCGGGAGAGACGAAAAAGCTCTGTCTTTCGTGCGGTTTCTGGTCATCGGATTCGGTTTAGGCTAGACTTGAATTTGCACCCTAAAGCGGCGATTCCTTCCGACTTGCCGCAATTTTGGCGCTGCTCACCCCCTCGCGCCAAAGCCTTCCGTCTATTCCTTCCAACTCTACGAGAAAGACCCCATGAAGAAATTGCCTGGTCTTCTTCTACTCGCTGCGATCTTCGCGACCCCCATGTTTCTTTCGATTGCTCACGCTGAAGAAGGCTTCAAATCGATCTTCGACGGCAAAACGCTCAACGGTTGGCGTGGAAAAGAGCAGTTCTGGAGCGTCCAAGATGGCGCGATCACCGGACAAACCACAGCAGAAAACCCGACCAAGGGAAACACCTTCCTGATCTGGGACCAAGGGAAAGTCGACGACTTTGAGCTGAAGCTGAAATACAAGATAATCGGCGGCAACTCTGGCATTCAATATCGCTCGACCGACCTCGGCGACTTCGTCGTGAAAGGGTACCAGGCCGATATCGACAGCAAAGACACTTACAGCGGCATCAATTACGAAGAACGCGGCCGCGGCATCATCGCCAATCGCGGCGTCAAAGCGACCATCTATGACGACAATAAAGGGAACAAGAACGAGCGGTTCGCCGAGTCGGCCGACATTCAAGCCAAGATCAACAAAGAAGATTGGAACGAGTACCACATCGTCGCCAAGGGGAATCATCTCACGCATTACATCAACGGCGTGAAGACCTCAGAAGTTATCGACGAAGGGAAAAAGGACAATCGCGAAAGCGGCATCCTCGCTTTGCAATTGCACGCCGGCCCGCCGATGATCGTGCAGTTCAAAGAGATCGAGCTGAAACGAACCAAGCTGGAAAATGGCAAGAAGAAAGTCGTCTTCGTGCCGGGCATGCCCAGCCATGGCTGGGGACAACACGAACATACCGGCGGCAGCCGCTTGCTGATGTTGGCGCTGACCGAAAATGTCCCCGGCTTTCAAGGTGCGATCTACCCCGGCGGCTGGCCGGAAGATCCGACCGCGTTTGATAACGCCGATGCGGTCGTCGTCTTTTGCGACGGCGGCGGCAGACACCTGCTGAACGCGCACCTGGCCGAGTTCGATAAGTTGATGAAAGATGGCGTCGGCCTGGCTTGCCTCCACTACGGAGTCGAAGTTCCGAAGGGAGAACCGGGCGCAAAGTTCCTTGACTGGATCGGCGGTTACTTTGAAACCGATTGGAGCGTCAATCCGCACTGGACCGCCGACTTCAAAACTTTCCCCGATCACCCGATCGCCAACGGCGTGAAGCCGTTCTCGATCAATGACGAGTGGTACTACAACATGCGGTTTCGCAACGACATGGACGGCGTCACGCCGATCTTGTCGGCCGTTCCGCCCAAGTCAACGCTGGATCGTCCCGATGGTCCCCACAGCGGCAATCCTCACGTCCGCGCGATGATCGGCCAACCGCAGCATGTCGCCTGGGCGGCCCAGCGGCCTGACGGCGGCCGCGGCTTTGGCTTCACCGGCGGCCACTTTCACAGCAACTGGGGCAACGACGACTTCCGCAAGGTCGTCCTCAACGCAATCGTCTGGGTCTCGGGCGAAGAAGTCCCCGCCACCGGCGTCGAGTCGAAATCGCTCACCCAGGACGACCTGGAAGGATTGATCGGGCCCAATCCCAACGCCGCAAAAAAAAAGATAAATAAGGCTCAGGTCGAAACGGCGAAAGCTGACGAAACTGCGGACAAAGCCAAATACCAAAGCAAAGTCGTGACCACGCGCACTCCTGGTCACTCAGTCAATATTGATGTCGATATCACCGGCGCGAAACAGCTCTATCTGGTCGTGACAGACGGCGGCGATGGTTTCTCCTGCGACTGGGCCGATTGGGTTGAGCCGCGACTGATTGGCCCCGCGGGCGAAAAGAAGCTGACCGAACTCGAGTGGAAGTCGGCCACTTCGCAGTGGCGTTCGGTCAATCGCAATCGTAACGTCGACGGCAGCCCCATGCGTGTCAACGGTCAGCCGGTCGAAAATGGAATCGGCACGCACGCGAATTCAATCATCGCTTACGATCTTCCGGAAGGTTACACCCGCTTCCAAGCCAAAGGCGCTCTCGATAACGGCGGCAGCGATCAACAGGGAGGCAAAGTCTCGAGCGTCAGCTTCTCGGTCTATACGACGAAACCTTCCGCCAAAGCGCTGAACGTCATCTCCGACGGAGGAACGACTCGCGAGCCGGAAGACGCGATTCAAGGGCTTGACGTTTATGACGGCCTGGAAGCGACGCTCGCCGCATCAGAGCCCACTTTGAAAAGCTTGACCAACTTGGATGTCGACCATCGCGGCCGTGTCTGGGTTTGCGACGTGATGAACTATCGCCGCAACAACGACTCTCGTCCCGAGGGGGATCGCATCTTGATCCTTGAAGATGAAGATGGGGATGGCGTTTGCGAAAAATCCAAAGTCTACTATCAAGGTCGAGACGTCGACTCGGCGATGGGAATCTGCGTCCTCGGCAACAAGGTGATCGTTTCGGCGGCGCCCAACATCATCGTCTTCACCGACACCGATGGCGACGACAAGCCCGATCAAAAAGAACTGCTCTTCACCAAAACCGGACAGCCGCAGCACGACCACTCGGCTCACTCGTTCCTGTTCGGCCCCGACGGCAAGCTTTACTGGAACGTTGGCAACACCGGTAAGCAGGTCTTTGATAAAGATGGCCAGCCGGTTGTCGATATCCATGGCCGCGAAGTGGTCGACAACGGCCAGCCTTTCTTCGGCGGCATGCCGTTCCGCTGCAATCTGGATGGCAGTGAGTTTGAAGTGCTCGCCCATAACTTTCGTAATAACTACGAAGTGTCTGTCGACTCATTCGGCACGCTCTGGCAAAGCGACAACGACGACGACGGCAACCGCGGCGTTCGCATCAACTATGTGATGGAGCAAGGGAACTACGGCTATAAGGATCAGATGAACGGTTCGAGTTGGCGGACGCCGCGCACCGGAATGAGCGACGAGATTCCGCTGCGTCACTGGCATTTGAATGATCCCGGCGTCGTGCCGAACTTTTTGCAAACCGGCGCCGGCTCGCCGACCGGCATCTGCGTTTACGAAGGTCGCTTGCTGCCGAAAGTCTTTTGGGACCAGGTGATCCACTGCGACGCCGGACCAAACATCGTGCGGGCATATCCGGCCCAAGACGACGGCGCCGGCTACCAAGGCGAGATCGTCGACATCCTGTTTGGTGCACGGGACAACTGGTTCCGTCCGGCCGACGTTTGCGTTGCGCCCGACGGCTCTCTCTTTGTCTCGGACTGGTACGACCCAGGCGTCGGCGGTCACGGGCAGCGCGATCTCGATCGGGGCCGCTTGTTCCGCATCGCTCCCCAGGGAGAAGGTTACCACGCGCCGAAGTACGATTTCGACACGATCGACGGCGCACTCGCGGCGCTGGAAAACCCCAATCTTTCGGTCCGCTACATGGCCTGGACTTCGCTCCACAATCAAGGAGCGAAAGCGGAAGCAGGCCTGCGCAAGATGTTTGAAACCAACGCCAACCCGCGCATTCGCGCTCGAGCGCTCTGGCTGCTTGGCAAGATCCAGGGACGCGGCCAGCACTACGTCGCTCAAGCGTTGGCGGATAAGGACTCCAACATCCGGATCACTGGTTTGCGATTGGCCAAGCAGCTAAAGCTGCCGATCGAGCCACTGGTCGCCAAGTTGGTGAACGACCCTTCGCCGCAAGTTCGTCGCGAAGCGGCGATCTCCTTGCGTTGGGCCGATAGCCCCGAAGCAGCCAAGCTGTGGGCGCAACTTGCCGTGCAGCATGACGGACAAGATCGTTGGTGCCTGGAAGCGCTCGGCATCGGCGCCGATTTAAATTGGGATGCTTGTCTGGAAGCCTACAAGAGCCAGGTCAGCGGCAAGCTGGATACGCCAGCGGGTCGCGATATTGTCTGGCGCAGTCGCGCTGAACCTACCTCCAGTTTGCTGTCAGCGATCATCCGCGAAAACTCGACGCCGTATGAAATGCTGCCGCATTACTTCCGTGCGTTCGACTTCCAAGCCAAGAGTGACGCCAAAAGCCAGATCCTAGCCGATCTGGCTTTCTCTGGCGCCGGAACCGACGCCAAAGCGAAATCGCTGATCCTCAGTGAAGCGATCAGCCGGCTCGATGGATTTGACGTCACGAAAAACCCGCAATACGCGACCGCGCTGAAATCAGCGCTCGAAGAACTGTCTGGCTCACCGGTCTTTGTCCAGTTGATCGACAAGTTCAACGTAAGTGATCGTTACGTCGATCTGTTGGCGATCGCCCAGCAGCAACCAGGCGAAGAGATCGGAGTCGCCGCGATGAAGGTGCTGCTGAACAAGAACCAACGCGACATGGTTGTCAGCGCGATTCATGACAAAGATCTCAAGAAGGCGATCGCCACGGCCGAAGCGGTCGGCAACTCGGCCGCCGGCCCTGCGATGGGCATCATGCAGAAGCTGGTCGACGATCCGTCCATGGATCTCAGCCTTCGTCGCATCGCGGTGAAAGCGCTCGCCGCCAATCGCGGCAGCGCGAACAAGCTGGTGGCGCTGGCCAAGTCTGGCAAGCTTGATCCGGCGCTGATGCAAGCGGCCGCGGCTCCCTTGACCGCTTCCACTTGGCAAGAGGTTCGCGATCAAGCGACGGCGATCTTCCCGGCGCCGCCGAGCAAGGACAATCAGCCGCTGCCGCCGCTGGCCGAACTGGTCAAGATGCGTGGCGACGCCGTCAACGGCCAAAAGCTGTTCGCCGGCGAGGCGACCTGTTCCAAGTGCCATATCGTCAACAATCAGGGAAAAGAGGTCGGACCGAACCTGAGCGAGATCGGATCGAAACTAAGCCGCGAAGCGACGTTCGAATCGATCTTGTATCCCAGCGCCGGCATCAGTCACAACTTTGAGAACTTTGCGGTCTTGTTGGAAAACGGCACGGCGATCACCGGGCTGCTGGTCAGCGAAACCGACGAAGCGATCACGATCAAGAATCAGGAAGGACTGGTTCGCACGTTCTCGCAAGATGAAGTTGAAGAGATGAAAAAACTGTCGATTTCCTTGATGCCGAACGACCTGCAAAAACTGATGACCGTACAGGAATTGGTCGACGTGACCGCTTACCTGGAAACGCTGAAAAAGAAGAACTAACGCTCTGTAATGCGAGGGAACGCTGGCCCGCTGCGCATTAGAAAAAATTAGCGGGCTACGAAGATAAATAGGCTCCAGCGCCTTCCAGACTGGCGCTGATGGGCCATTGTGATGGTTTTGCAGTATGGATCCTGCCTTCCCTGGACCTTAGCGTTGGACAAGAATCCCACGCAAGAAACCGACGCCGTAAGTAAAGTGGGCCAGTGGGTAAACTGCGAGTGTTATCAGCGAACGCATGTCACGCGTTGCGCGGCAAACTTGCGCCGTGCTAACGCATACGGCGAGTAAGTAGATCGCGATCACGCTGATATAGCAAAAGATCAGCGGCGACCAGACCAGCGCCGCCAACCAACCCAGCAAGACTCCCATCCAGAACAAACTGACAGCCGGAGCAAACCAGCGAACATGCCCTGTTTTGCGATAGACGTTCGCTTGCCCTCGACCGTACGAATAGAGTTGCTGGGCAAACGCCGCAAAGCTTCCCTCTTGGCGATGTCGCACCACCGGACTCGACGACAATACGATCTTGTAACCCAGCTGATTCAGACGACGATTCAACTCAAAGTCTTCACCAAATCGAAGCGGCAAATAACGTTGTTCGCGTAACACGTCGCCCACATAGATCGCGTTGTAGTTGCCGACACTGTCGACAAAGCGATTGGCCTGCGTGACGAACCCGGCGCTTCCCCCAGAGCCAAGCGTCGTCGCCAGCAAAGCGTTGAGCGTTCGCTCTTTCCAATCGCTTGACTCAATCGGCGACCGAATTCCCCCCACGGCGACAACCGCCGCGTCGGCGGCTCGCTCTGCCTGAAGCGTCCCGACCTGGGCAGCCAACCAATTGTTGGCGACCACGCAATCGGCGTCGGTGAACGCAATGAACTCGCCGAGCGCAACGTCGATGACATTGTTCCGCGCGTTGCCATGACTGCCGACGCCGCGTTCTTCGATCAGACGAATCGACAATTCGGGATGTGCCTGCTGGAACTGCGTGACGACGGCTTGCGTCCCATCGGTCGAATGACCATCGACGATGATCAGCTCCCAGGAGTCCGAGAATTCGAGCAGCGCAACACTCTCCAGCAGGGCACCAATCGCGCCAGCTTCGTTTCGCACAATGATGCCGATGGAGACTTTCAAGGGAGCGCCGTCGACCAGAAAAGTTTCACGGGGAAACCTCGAATCTTACTCAGATACGGGTCGCTTCGCTGGGACCAGTCCGTTATCGTTTCGTGAAATTATTCCCGACCAGCCCGTGCATCAGCACATTGTCACCGAGCGTTTCGATCGAAACGTCGCTCAAGGCCAGCGCTTCACGCATGTCCGACCAACCGTCGCCGCCGATCGGGCTGGGCGCCAAACTGCCGCCGATCAGCTTGGGGGCGATAAACGCGAATACTTCGTCGATTTGCCCGAGCGCCAAGAATTGCCCGAGCAGGCCGGCCCCTCCTTCGACCAGCAGGTTCGTCAGCCGCCGTTGTCCTAGTTCCGCCAGCAGTGCGTCCAACCGCTGACCATGGTCCGTGCCGGCACAGGCCAAAACTTCGCAGCCAGCTTGCTGCAGTGCGGCGCACCGCGCCGGATCGGCGTCTGTTTTCACGGCGACCAGCACTGGAACCTCCTGGGCGGTCTGCACCAACTGATTCGTCAGCGAAAGCGTTGCGTCCCCATCTACCACGACGCGGAGCGGAGTTCGCAAACCGGTCGGCCGAACCGTCAACAGCGGATCGTCCAACTGCGCCGTTCGACTACCAACCACAATCGCGTCCATCCGGCCACGCAATTGATGAACGCGCTCCCGAGCCAGTTCGTTCGAGATCCAGCGGCTATGTCCGGCATGCGTCGCTAGTTTGCCATCCAGCGTCATCGCCCATTTGGCGATCACCCAGGGGCGACCAGTCGCGAGCAATTTGCGATAGGGAGCGTTCAGCCGCTGCGCTTCTGCTTCCAGCAAGCCAACCTGGACCGATATGCCGGCGGCCGTCAGTTGGTCGATTCCGCCGCCATCGACCAGGCCAAACGGGTCTTGATGCGCGATCACCACGCGTGCGACTTTCGCCGCGATCAGCGCGTCGGTGCAGGGGGGAGTCTTGCCGTGATGGCAGCAAGGCTCCAGCGTCACATAGGCGGTGGCGCCGCTGACCGGCTTGTCGCCGCAATTGGCCAGCGCGGCGCGCTCGGCATGCGGACCGCCATACTTGGCGTGATAGCCGCGGCCGATGACCTGATCTTGCTGAACGAGAACGCAACCGACCATCGGATTGGGTTCGGCGGCGCCTTGCCCGAGCGAGGCCAATTGCAGGGCCTCGCGCATGTGTCGCTCGTCATCTGCGGAAAATTGCATTTTGCCTCACCGCATTCGCGGTTAGTCCATGCCGGGCATCCAAAGCTTCGACTTCTGCTCTTCGCCCGCCGGAGCGGCGGCGCCGCTCGGATTATCAGGCGTCCAAACTCCGCCGCCGGCAGCCGGCGCAGGAGCTGGTGCAGGTTGTCCGCCGCCTCCGGGAGGCATGCCGGTCGGACGCCCGTCAGCACCGATAATTCCAAACTGATAAAGCAATTGCATCAAGGGGCGTGCGACTTCGGCCTCATGCATGTGATTTTGCGTCAGGTCGTTCAGCAGCATTTGCGACTCTTGCGATTCGCGGCGTTCGAGCCGCAGCCCCAGTTCCGCCAGCTTCCACATGCCGGGCGATTGACCATCGGCGACGGCCGCAGCTTGCGCTTGCTTCAGGTATCCGATCGCTAGATCCGGATCACCGCAGTTGCGCGCGAGTTGCCCATACAGTTCGCCCTTATCGATCTGGCCAGCCAGCGACTCTCGGCTGAGCAGCGCTTCAGCGAAGATGCGAATCGCGGCGCGCTCGGCCGAGATCACCGAGCGACCGTACGCTTTGACCAGGTTCGTGTCGTCCAACGTCGATGGATCAACGCGATAGAGACGCACGCTTGGCAGCGAATCAATCTCGATCTGCGAACCAACGAGCGGATCAAGCGTCGGCAGTTGCAGCTTGGTGCGGAGTTCGTTGAAATCAAATTGCCATTGTTGCTGCTGTCCGGCGTTTTCCAGCACCAACACGGCGGCGGCCAGCTTCACGCGCATCGCGGCGTCACCGACAGCTTCGCTGGGTGATTTGCCGCCGAGCGAAGGTTGCGGCTGAGCGGTCCAAGACTCGAGCAACGCTTGACGGCGACGCTCGTAGGTCAGCGCTTGTTTTTGCGCGGCGCTGGCCGAATCGGGAAGGCGCCAACTCCAGGTTAGCACCGCTTCTGACATCGGAATCTGTCCCAGCTTCTTTTCTTCGCCGGCGGCGCCAATCGCATCGCCGCAGATTTCGCGAAGCGTAGCGATCGTCGCATCAAACTTGTCGTTCTTCATCGTCGACAATTCGACCCGCGCGTCGCGGTCAGTCTCTTTGCCGTAGACCAACATTTCGCCCAGCACGTTGGGAGCGGTGTCGACGGTCAATCCGTCGGCCGATTCCGGCACCGCGCGATCCAACAGCCAATAGGCGACCTTGGGCGGCGGACTGTCGCCATCGGCCAATTGCGAGACGTCGACCGGCAGTACGTTGGCGCGATCATCGACTCGCAACTTCTCTAAGACCACTTCCAGATCTTGGACCGGGAAGGGAACTGTCACCATGTCGTATTGCGGACCGGGGTCGTCTGACAACAACTGGGCGAGCGATTCCGCTTCGACCGCTGCTTCAAAATCGCTTCGTTCGGCGGCGGCGGCGTAGGAATGCAAGTAGCCGATCGCCGCTTCGTTGTAGCCCAAGGTCGCCGACAACACGGCCAGGTTTTCCAAGAGCGCCGTATTACGAGGCGCGGTCGCTTTCAATTGCTCGAACTGGCTAACCGCTTTTCGCCAGCGACCGGCGCCAGCTTCGACCAGGGCCGCTTCAAACTCGTCCTTCTTCGGAAAATCGCTGGGACACTCGGCCAACGTCGGGTCGGTCTTCAGCAGCGAAGGGAGTTCGCGCGATGAGTTGATTCGCATCAACAACTGCATCGCCATGTCATCTTCTTCGGGGGCGATACTGCTTTGCAGCATCAGATGTGCGCGAGCCGCCGGGATCTTGCTATCCATCAACAGCCCTTGACCGACGGCGCCTAGCGCTTCGTAAACGGTAAAGTGCAGCTGTTGCGGCGACAGCTCCAGCGCCGTCTGCAGCTCTTCGACTGCTTCGGTCGGTTTGCCGCTCGCGGATAGATGGGACGCGTAGAGCGCGTGTGCCGCCGGATTGTCGGGGTGCTTGTCAAGGAACTCGCTGATCGCTGCAGCAATCTTTCCTTCTTCGCCGATCTGCATTTGCAAAATCGTGCGATAGAAGAGCGGAACCGAGTGATCCGGGTATCGCTCCAACAATTTCTGCACAACGTCCAACGCGGCGACACGCTGCTCGCCAGCCAACATCCGCTCGATCTTCTCTAGATCGGGAATCATCTCGGGGCAGTAGAATTTGATTTTCTTATTCGTTCCGCAGGGGGAATTCGAATAGGGATCAATCGACATGACGACTCCGCGTATGGGTCTGGTCTCGTTCATCCGGCGCTCAAAGCGACGATCTAAACCCGAAATGCTAACACACCTTACGCCCTCTGGCGAGGAGCGAATTGGCCGGCGCTAGGCGCCCCCCTCTTTCAGTTTCGCCGCGAATTTTCGGCGAAATTTGTCGACTTTAGGGGCAATTACCGCCGCGCAATAAGACTGGCTGGGGTGACTGTCAAAATAGTTCTGGTGATAGTTTTCGGCCGCAAAATAGTTGGTAAGCGGGGAAATCTCGGTCACGATCGGCGACGAGTAGGCTTTGGCCGCATCCAGCTGCTTTAAAAACTGCTCCGCCGCGTCTTTTTGCGCGGCGTCATGAGAGAAGATGACCGAGCGGTATTGCGTCCCGACGTCGGCGCCTTGGCGGTTGAGCGTGGTCGGGTCGTGCGTCTGAAAAAAGATCTCCAGCAGCGATTCATAGTCAATTACGGCCGGGTCGTATTCGATCCGAATCACTTCAGCATGCCCTGTCGTTCCGCGGCAAACGGCCTCGTACGTTGGGTTGTCGGTCTGTCCGCCCGAGTAGCCGGGTTCGACATGCGTCACCCCGTCGAGCCGCTGAAAAATCGCCTCGGTACACCAAAAACAACCGCCGCCGAAGGTCGCTTCCGCCATAGGATCTGTGCTCGTGTTGAATGCCGGTCAAAATCGTTGAATCACTCCTCTATTTATAGCGCGCCGCGACGCAAGAGAAGTTGGTGCGACGAAAAGTCGCCGCCCACGAGGGAAGCGAAACCGAGACTGCGCCCTCTCGAAGAACCGCCTGCCGTCACTAGCCGAGGAGCAAAATCGGCCGCTGGACACATTTGGGAAAGATGAGACTCCTTGCCCTTGGGCGCCTATTTTCCGCTTTGCTCCTAGTCGCGAACCAGTTCGCAGACGCCCCAAGTGCTGGGATCTTCGTCAAAGGGAAACTGGTTGCCGACGCTAAAGTTCTGCCAACCCAGTTCGCGGTCCATGACGGCGTAGTAGAAACCGACCCGATCATATTCGCTCGGATCGTATCCAGTCAGCGCCGTGGCCGGCACGCAGAATTCGAGAAAGTATCCATCCGCTTTCATCTGACTGCGGATCCGCAGTTCGCCGGGGCGAATCGGCTTGGCGTTTTCTCGCGCTCGATTGATCAGCAACTGATCGGCCGCCGGCTCGCGCAGCGAGTGCCCCCCGCCGGTTGGTAAGAAAACATACCGATGGCAGAATTTGGTGGCTCGGTGGACGTTGTTGGTGGCCCGAGTATCGAGCCAGATCTGCACTCCGTCACTTTCGACGGCGCGGCTTTCCCGGCACCAGGCGGCCTGACGTTTGCCGGTAACATTGACCGAAAAGGCGATTCCGCGCTCGTTCCAGGCGGCGCGAATATCGGCAAATTGCCGGCGTCCCTCTAAATGTCCGAACGACTGCAGGCGATATTCTTCCCCAAATGCGAGCGGCTTATCGCTCCAAATCTTCGCGCGATAGCGGAGCGGCACCGAAAAATGGAACAGAAAGGGGGGAGATAGGACGGCGGACATGCGATTCGGTCGTTAGTCGGTGAAATGCGAAACCTTGGTTCTACCGGCCATCGGCCTGCGCGAGAACACCCCCAAAGGCGGAGTAGGGGGCGCGAAAACTTGTAACCCCTATTTGCCCGGGTAGAATCAGAAGGATTGCGAGCCGATGCGGCTGGCGCCTGCCTGGTATCAAATCACCCCTTTGTCGCCGACGCTCGTTCTGCAAGCGTGCGGCCATTCCTTTGGAGGAAATTGCGATGATGCGAGTATTGTTTAGCGGCGGAGTCTTTGCCGCGGTCTTCGCGTTAGCTTCGTTCGCTTCGGCGGCGGATACGTTGCTCGAAGGCGAGATCAAATCGCTCAGCGGCGAAAAAGTCGATCTATCCAAGTACAAGGGCAAAGTCCTGCTGGTTGTGAACGTCGCCAGCAAGTGCGGCAAGACCCCGCAGTACAAACCGCTGCAAGCGCTGTACGAAAAGTATCATGACGAAGGGTTGGAAGTGGTCGGTTTCCCCTGCAATCAATTTGGCGGCCAGGAACCAGGCACCGCGCTGGAAATTCAGGAATTCTGCACTGACAAATACAACGTCTCGTTCGACATGATGGAAAAAATCAACGTCAACGGACCTGAGACGGCCGCCGTCTACAAAAAGCTGAAAAGCTTTCAGCAAGATCCAGGCGACGTGAAATGGAACTTTGAAAAGTTCCTGATCAATCGCGATGGCGAAGTAGTCGCAAGATTCCGCACGAAGATCGAACCCGATTCTCCGGAAGTAGTCCAAGCGATCGAATCGCAACTCAAAAAGGACTAAGCTCCTCTCTCATTGGATCAACCGGCGACGTCGCGTTGAAACAATGGCGCCCGCCAACCAACAACGGTCGCTTTGCGATAATCGCAAAGCGACTTTTTTTCGCGTTGGGTCGCAAGAAAAAAAGAAACCGCGTCGTCAGCAGGTTCGACGCGGTTTCGCTCGGATGAAGGGGCAGCACACCCGAGATGTAAGTGATTTAGGGTATGAAACGGCTATCCGCAACTATTGTCGTAGCAATTGCCCTATTTTGCGGGCAAAAAAACGCGGATTTTTAGCGCATGGGCGGCTAGCGACCAATAAACCGGCTTCTACGGTTTCGCAAGTGCGCTTTTTAGGCGCCGTACTGATGAATCAGTTCTGGATGAGACAAACCTTCGTTCACCGAAAAGATCAGCAACTCATTGAGCGAACGGAGCGCGAGCTTCTCTTTCAAATCGCCCACCTCTTTGTTGACCGTCCGTTCACTCAGATCGAGCGCTTCGGCGATTTCCAATTGCGTCTTTCCGGCCGCCAGTTCGCGTAAGACTGAAATCTCGCGATGCGTCAGCGTGGCGATCCGCGACATGGGGTGTCCTGCTTCGAGTTCGATCAATCGATTGGCTAGTTCCGGCGAGAAGTAGGAGTTGCCGGCGGCGACGTGTCGAATCGCCAACGCGACGTTGCGGATCGATTCGGTATGTTTTGAAACGATGCCGGCCGCTCCGCTGGCGATGCATCGATCGAGATACTGGTCGCGTGGAAAACCAGTGTAGTAAAGAACCTGGCAAGCTCCGTCGAGCGCTGTTTGGATTTCGCGGCAAGCGAGAAAGGGATCGCCGCCAGGCATGTGGATGTCCATCAAGACGACATCGGGCCGCTTCTGACATACGAGCGCAACGCCAGCCTGGGCGTGTCCCGTTTGTCCAATCACTTCAATCTCTTCGTCCAACTCCAACACGCGTCCTACGCAACGCATGATGGCCTCATCGTCATCGACCAACACGACGCGTGGTCCACGTACGTGAGGTCCTTTTTTTACTTCATCCGATTTCATGTTCTGCCCCCCAGCATCTGCCAAAAACGTCTACCCCAAATCACACAACGCCAGGCGACTGGAATCGCGCAACTAAAAAAAAGTAGGTTGTAATAATCACCCCCGAGAACGAATTGCGGTGATTCGCAAGCAGATCTCGAATGAACGCGACTTTCCGGTTGTGCCGAATACGTCAGATGCGCGGAACAACACCGAAGTTCGCCGCCCAAACGACGGTTAATATCGATTTCCCAGTAGGTGCAAATTGACTGTCGCCCGGCATGAACTAAATAAAGGGTGTCACCATTGCGTCCCCGTGAGACGCGGTTGGCGCCCTCGCCTGTTATGCACTCGGAAGATCGCATGAGCGTCTTTTTTATCGACATTCTCTTGAGCATCGGTTGCACGGCCATTGGTATGCTGTGCGGCTGGTTTCTGTTTGGCAATCAACCGCTTTCGCCGCTGAAGCTGCTGGCCAACTCGATCGACATGCTCGTCAACTATCTGCGTGAAAAAAAGCCAGCGACCTCGCTTGCAACTTCAGCGAGCGTCAAACAAGCCGAAGTCGAGAGACCAGAAGCGGACGGAGACCGCGCCGCCAACATTACCCAAAAAGAGCTGGAGCGCTTACTAGAGCAGGTCCACGAACTGACCGAGTCGGTTCGCAGCGACGTCGGCGAACATACCGATCGCATGGCCAGGATCAACGAAGGTCTCGCGTCACGCTCAACGGACGCCAACTCGGTGACCGGCGCCATCTCGCAGTTGATCGACGCCAACAAGTCGCTGGGCGATCGGTTGAATCAAGCCGAAATGCGGCTGCTGCAACAATCCCAAATCATCCAATCGCAAACGGTCGAAGCGCGGACCGATGCGTTGACCTCGCTTCCTAACCGCCGCGTCTTTGATCACGAGATGTCGCGCCGCCTGCAGGAATTTCAAAAGTCGCGGCGTCCTACTTCGCTGATGATGCTCGACATCGACCATTTCAAAAAATTCAACGACACCTACGGCCACATGGCGGGGGACGAAGTCCTGAAGAGCGCCGCACGCACGTTGGAACGAGTCGCATCGACCATCGGCGGCGCCGCGATTCGCTTTGGCGGAGAAGAATTTGCCGTCATTTTGCCGGGCTCCAATATTTTCGATTCGCAGATCGCCGCCGCTCGCGTAGTTCGCGCCGTCGCTTCGATGGAAATCGTCTTTGAAGGGAAGTTGCTGCAGGTCACCACTAGTTGCGGCGTAGCCGAAGTAAATCGCACCGACGACGAAGCGAACTTGATCAAACGAGCTGACTCGGCTTTGTACGCCGCGAAGAACGCCGGCCGCAATCGCGCCTATTGGAACGACGGTGAAAAGTCGCGTCCGGTCTTGAGCGAGTCACAGCGGACCGAGGAGCCTGTCGGCGAAACTCCCGCGGCCGAAGAAAAACGGATCACGGTTTCCAGCGGCGACGAATTCCGTGGCGACATTCACCGCCGTTTAAACCAATTCAAACGAGACTCGCTGCCGATTTCATTGATTGTGTTGGCAGTCGATCGATACGAAGATTTTGTCAGCAACAACAGCAAGGGAATCATCAAAGCGTTTAACGATACGCTAGAACGAATGCTAATCGCCGCAATGCGAGACATGGATCATGTCGGCCGCATCGCCGACGGACGCTACGGCATCCTCCTACCGTCCGCAAGCATCAATCGCGCTGCTGCGGTTTCGGATCGTCTGCGAAAAGCGGTCGAACGTTTCAAGATTCGCAAGGACGACGACATTCGCCAATTTTCGATCGCATGCGGCGTGACCGAAGCGTTGCAAGGAGACGGCTTGGATCATATTTTCCTGCGTGCCGAAGCGGCCCTGGGCAAAGCGATCGAAGTAGGAGGCAACCGCGTCGCATTGTGCGGCAGCGAAATGGAAATCGACTCGCCTGTTTTGATTCGCACTTCGTCGGGATCGACGGACCGTAGTGAACCAGGCCCGACGGCGACCTCGCGTTAAGCAAGTTCACGGCTTGCTCTCAAGAGGACGCTAGCGAGCGCCGCGCCATGCCGGTGCGACTTCTTTTATTCTTGAGCAGAAATCGCACTTGACCCGATTTCTGCGATGGCATATCTTGCCGCCTCACGACGCGAGTCACCGCCAGAAAGTGTTCTTTGGAACCGCTTCGGCAGTGATTCGCCACGCTTGAAATGAGAGAGTCCAGCACCGGAATTCTATCCTGTAGTTTTCTGCGGACCGCAAATCAAACTGCCTGCACGGATGCGGACGGTGAAATTTGAAATCGGCTCGATGCGTGAAACTTGTGAACTAAAGACCCGCGACTCGGCCGCGTCAAGGATGACGCCGGCCAAGTAGCATCCAATCGCTCCCGGAAGAGCAACGGATCCTAAGCCCCCCTGGGATACCGAGACTTTCCGGGGGCCTTTTTTTTGCGCTGTCAGCGACTCTCACTTCCTGACGGCAGCGATACCAGCTTGATCACTGGTCCAGCGCGGTTGCGGTTCTCTCAAACGCTTTCGGCTTCAACCACAAGCAAGAACATCCGCTATCGCGCTAGCGCGTCGCCAGATAGATCAGCATGCCGCCGCCAGCCAAGAAGCACCACCACGCGAAGTAGTGCAACCGCTTCTTCTCGAGGACGCGGACCAACACGCCGATCGAAGCGTAACCAACCACCGCGGCGATCAATGCGCCTCCTAGCAGCCACGAGATTGACAACTGCGGACCACCGTCGGTCTCGCGCACACGCTGGAGGATCTCCCAAGTCGATGCTCCCAGGATTGCCGGCAACGCCAGCAAAAACGAAAACGTCGCCGCTTGCTGCGGCTTCAATTCGGTTTTCAATCCGGCGGCGATCGTGGCGCCGCTGCGCGAGACGCCAGGCAAGATGGCGACCGCTTGGGCGACGCCGATCCCCCATGCCCGCAACCAGGAGAGTTTACGGTAATCCGCGTCACCCCCGGTTTGCCGACCTGTCCACAGTAACAACACTCCGGTCGCTAGCAGACAAACCGCCGCGACCAGTGGACTTTGCAGCCAATGGTCCAAATCGGTAGCTTTCAGAACGAGGGCCGCGGCGACCGCCGGAATGGTCCCCAGCACCAAAAGTCCGATCACACGGCGATCTTCGGTCAAGAGCCGCAAGATTTCGCGCCAGTAATAGGCGACGATTGATGCAAACGTCCCCAAGTGGAGAAAAATGTTCAATTCGACCACGTCCAATTGCTCCGCCGTAGCGCCCAACAGGGTCGCCAGGATAACGACATGCCCGGAAGAGCTGATCGGCAAGAATTCGGCGACCCCTTGAACGACCGCCAAAGCGACAATTTGCCAAAATGAAGGATGCATCAGTACTGGCCGAGGTGGGGTTAGGAAGGATAGGAAAACATAGCATCCTCCCAATAGCGGGGAAGGGATCTGTACGCTAGCGCTTGGCATTTACGCACTTCCCTCGAAACATTAGTCTGGAAGCTTAGATAGTGGTGGGAACTTGCGCATCTTTTTAGTTAGATGTGCTGTTAGTGCGTTGATCGTTACGATCGTCGCGAACCATAACTGCCCCGCACCACCGCATCGAACCACTTGGCGCTGATGTCCATGCAAGAACGCCGTCCTACTTTTTTCCAACGTTACTCTCTGCTCATCTTGATGGCGGTCTTTTTCTTGGTGCCGTTCTCGCTCCGCGGTGCGCGGTTGTCGTTGGAACGGATGAAGAATGACGTCAAAGATTGGCTGCCGAGCGACTTCACCGAAACCAAAGATCTCAACTGGTTTCGCGAACACTTCCTCGGCGAACAATTCGTCCTGGTCAGTTGGGAAGGCTGCACCCCCGACGATCAGCGTTTGCAGTTGTTGGCCAAAAAATTGGTCCCTTCGGCGCCGACCGACGGCGAGAAGAGATTTGGCGCCGATGTCGCCGGTCATGGTGATGACTTCGCCGGCGATCGCTATGGTCTCTACCTGACCGGTAATCTCTATGAGAACTGGGGAGGCCAAGAGGAGAAGTGGCTGAAGGGGACCGGCGAAAAGTGGTACTACATTCTGCCCAACGGTGAAATCCAAAGCTGGAACGGCGGCAGCACCATGCTGGGCGCCGCCTATCGCACCATGGAGCGTCTCTTCACCGGCACGAACGAACTCTCCGGCGAATACGCCGCAACCGTGGATACCGAATATTACAAGCGCCCCGCGACGCTTCAGGCTCACCTCTTTAAATCCGTCGTGACCGGTCCGCAGGTTTTGGCGCAACTGGCCGATCCCGGCGGGTCGCTCTTGCGTGATCCAGATGCGGCCGACGCGGCCGATCTGGACGAAGCCAACCGCATCGCGCACGAGCGTTTGCAAGGCGTGCTGTTTGGTCCTGATGGCCAACAGACCTGCTTGATTGCAACCCTCAGCGAAGCCGGCAAAGTCGACTTGCGCCGCACGCTCGGTCGCGGCTTCATGGGACGTCCGCTGGGACGGATGCGTCAACTCTGCATCGAAGCTGGAATTCCGCAGGATGAGCTGCATCTCGGCGGCCCTCCGGTCGATAATGTCGCGATCGACGAAGAAGGGGAGATCACCCTGGCGCGATTGGTGCTATTCGCCGTGGCCGTCGGAGTCGGCTTGTCGTACCTTTGCTTGCGCAGCATCAAACTGACGATCATGGTCTTCTTCGTCGGCGGCGTCGCCGCGATTACCAGCATGTCGCTCGTCTATTGGTGCGGCAGTTGGCCCGACGCCGTGTTGATGTCGATGCCGGCGGTCGTATACGTGCTGGGACTCGCCGGTGCGATCCATATTATCAATTACTACAAAGACGCGGTCGAAGAAGATGGAATCGACGGCGCTCCCGAATTGGCCGTCTCCCACGGCTGGTATCCCTGCTTGATCGCCGCGCTGACCACCGCGGTCGGCCTTGGCTCGCTGGCGACCAGTAACATCGCTCCGATCAAAAAATTCGGCATCTTCTCCGCCATGGGCGTTTTAGCGACGCTGGCGCTGCTCTTCACCTACTTACCGGCGGCGCTGCAGCAATGGCCCCCCAAAGCCAAAAAGTCGAAAGACGGAAGCCTGCAATCGAAGTCGCCGTTGTCGGTCTGGATGGAAAACTTCGCGCTGCGTGTCGCGGACTTCATCATCCTGCGCAGCACGGTCGTCGCGACCATCTGCTTTGTGGCCTTCATCATCTTCGGCTTTGGATTGACGTACATCAAAACGTCGGTGCAGTTGCTCAAGATGTTTGACGCCAATTCTGAAATCATCAAAGACTACGGATGGCTCGAGCAAAAAATTGGCAAGCTCGTGCCGATGGAACTCGTCATTCGCGTCGAGCCCCAACTGATGGGATCGATTGGGACCGACGAGCCGCGCGATCCCGCAGCGGCCGAACAAGAAAAGTTCCAATATACGTTTCTAGAACGAATGGAGATGGCTCGGCGCGTGCAGAACGCGGTCGAAGACGTTCTCGGTCCGCAAGGACGGGATCTTGTCGGCAACGGCATGAGCGTCGCCACGTTCGCGCCGGTCTTGCCGGAGTCTGGCGGTACGACGCGCGATTTCGCCATTCGCGGCGCCTACAATCGTCGCCTGGAAGAACACCGCGACGAATTCCTAAAAACTGACTATCTGCGTCAAGAAGACGAATCAGGCGCCGAACTGTGGCGCGTCAGTCTTCGCTTAGGCGCACTGCAAAACATCGAGTACGGGCGATTTGTCACCGACCTGAAAGAGATCGCCGAACCGGTCATCGCCGCCTATCGCAAGCGGGACGAGATCTTACGGACGATCGACAAAGCGAACGATAACGAAGGATTTGTAACCGAAAGAGTCACCATCCTCGGCCCCAATTTTATGGTCTACGATCAACAAGCCGACGCCAAAGCGGCTGGGGAAGTCGTGGAGCACAAGCTGGATCCGCAGAAGATCTTCGCGACGACCCTCCGCGACCTGCTGGTCAACGCGCGTTTGAACGTCAACTATTTTGACCCGATCGGCGACGCCGAACATCCCGACGGCAACTCCCAGGCGCGCCTGGACGCTTTGATGAAGCGCGATCAGTACTTTGTGGTGGTCGCAGACTCGGATAAATACGATCTGGACAAGATCAAAGCGGCCGGCAAGACGATCATCGATGCGACGAATTATCAATACAGTCCCAGCGTGTCGCAGTTGTCGGTAACCGATCCCGACTTGCCCGAGCTGACGGTTATCTATACCGGCGTCGTTCCGGTCGTCTACAAAGCGGCTCGCACGCTGTTGTCGAGCCTGGTGGAAAGCACGCTGTGGGCCTTTGCGTTAATCGCGATCGTCATGTCGTTCGTGCTGAAGAGCATCCGAGCCGGCATCGTGTCGATGTTGCCGAACGTCTTCCCCGTGGTGCTGATCTTCGGCTTCATGGGTCTGGCCGGAATTGAAGTCGACATCGGCACCATGATGACCGCCAGCGTCGCGATGGGCGTCGCGGTCGACGATACGATCCACTTCCTCACCTGGTTCCGCTGGGGCCTGGATAAAGGTTTGAATCGCAGCGATGCGATCCGCGAAGCTTATCGCCGTTGCGCCGTCGCCATGATGCAGACCACCATCATCGGCGGTCTAGGCTTGGCGGTCTTCGCCGTCAGTTCGTTCACGCCGACGCAACGCTTTGGTTACCTGATGGTCTCGCTCTTGGCGGCGGCCCTGGTCGGCGACCTGGTCTTCCTGCCATCCCTGTTGGCAGGTCCGCTAGGCGCGATGTTCCGCCCTGACAAGAAAACCCATCTGGGACACGATCCTCAGGGAACTTCAGAAGACCCGCCGCAAGATGGCGATGATGATCTCGACTCGCCGAGCGTCATTCCGGTCGCAATGCATCGCGGCGAAAGCGGACAAAACGAAAACGGGCACAGCGACCCCAAAAAACGATCCGATTCGCACTATCGCAGCGGCAAGAGCGGATAGAACACCGGCGGCGCAGGAAAACTCCGTTCGGATCTCTCCATCCTGGCAAACGCAAATTGTCAAAGAGCAAACGTCCCTGCCAGGCGAGCATCACGTCGCCGGTAGGATCGGATCGGACCGGACTGCCATCAAAATTTTCGGTCATCTTTCCCAGATCGCTTGGGCGTGAATCTAGGTAATCTGAACGATCCATCGGACGCCAACTTTTGGGCGCCTTCGCCAAGCTCTCGCCGCAGACAGGACAGGACCGGACTGCAGCGCATTTTTTTGGGGGGACGAGTGGACTGCTCCGTTTTTTTCATTGCCCAAGCGGGCATTCGAGGAATATCCTGCCACTATCCCCACTTCCAACGCCATTAACGGTAATTCTTGATTCCTTCGACATGCGGGCAGCTCCATCCTCGTGACTAGTTTCACAATGTGGACTGGACCGCAGCGCGTTTTTTTTCTGGCGGTTGCGTGGATTGGACAGGACTGGACGAGGGCAAAAATCTTCGCCCGTCTCTCTCAAACTCTCCATTTGTTAATCTGCGCAATTTGGAAGCCGGTTCCCGAAGCTGGGACTGGACCTTTGGACCGGACCGCAAATGTGTGGTCAGAGTCCCACGGTCCCATCGATCTGCGCGTCAGGAATCGCGCGTACGGCGATCGCCAGCGCCACCCGCACTGTGAATGTTTTTAGATCCCGCTGATCGGCTCCGCGTGCTGACAAGCGGTTCGTTGGAGAGCCGGATGCGCCCTTGTGGGAATTTCGCCGACCAAGAATCGACCACGCATCCGTGCGCTTTGTCAATCGACAAGTTCGCTGGAGAGCAAGGTCCGGTTGGCCGCGATAGCTCCGCTATCGGGGCCGACGAAGTCGGTAAGAGGCATCGCTCCGCCCTGCGCCGAAAATCGGCTGTTTACCATGCCTTTTGAAGTGGCCAACGCGCCATGAACGGCGTGCCTGGTCTTGATGCCTCTTACGGCTGCGCCGCCCCGATAGCGGAGCTATCGCGGCCAACCCCGCCGCTTCAATACATCGGGTTACGAAGAAGTGACGCTACCGGACGCGGCGTTTGCCTTTGATCGAGATAAAGCGTTCTTCCGGCAGCAGGACGTTGGTGACTCGCATGCCGAACTTGTCGCCGATCTTCACCGCTTCTCCTTGCGCGATGCGATGTTCTCCCGCTTCCAAGTCGATCGATTCTTCGCATGACTTGTCAAACTGAATGATCGAGCCGATCCCGAGCTCGGTAATCTCACGGACGCGCATCTTTTTTGACGCCAGCGTCACGTGCACTTCGATGGCGATCTTCAACAAGCTTTTCGCGTAGTGCGGCAAGTTGCGCTGGTCGACTGGTCCCGTTCGCGGCGGCGGCGTTATCGGCGGAGGAGTTGGCGCCGGTTTTTCTTCGACGGCCAAGTTGGGATCGTTTTTCGGCGTGTCGGTCGGTTGTTGCGGAGCGGCGGTCGACTTGAAGATTGCGTCGGCTTGCGGCGCCGGCCAAACCAACAGCGCTTCGCCGGATCCGTTTTCGCCGCTCAGCGGCAAACTGACGCAGGCCGCCGCATCGGTGCAGCCTGCTTTTTTCAAGCCGGCGCGGATGTTCTCGATGCGTCCTGCTTTGAAATCGAGCGGCATGAACTCTTCCGGCAGCAGCAGCATCCCCAGCTCTTGCGCCAAGGTCGCCAACTTGCTTTCACCAGTCGCATCCGGTTCGGCGTACCAGTCAGGCAACAGCCCGCTGCTAGCAGGAATCAGCACGATCGCCGCTTCTAGATCGACTTTCAAGACGATCGCCAGGCCGGCGTCTTCCGGGGCTACGGCGGCGGAATAGGCGCCAGCTTCTCCGACGGCCAACGTCATCGGATTGCCGAGCGCGCGGCTCAGCGCTTCGCTCGCTTCATCCTTGCCGACTTCGCACGCAGCGAGCACTTCGTCTTTGAGCTTTGCGGTAAAATCTGCCATGCGTTCGATCGATCTGGAGCGGCGTGGTAAAACAACGGCACGTCTTCATTTCATCGGCACGCCGGCCGCCAAACTTTACCCAGCCCGCAAAGTCGGCATAATCCGCTAGCAGTGGAGCAGGCGCGTGGAAGACTCTCCCTGGGAAAAATCAGAGGCCGTCAGCCAGCCCTCGGACGTTCCGCGATCACGATATCAATTCAGCTTGTGGCAGATCCTGGTGCTGACCTTGCTGGTCAGCGTGATCGCGGCCTGGGCGCGGCTCATTCGAGAGCAGCTGATCTGGTTCTACGTGCTCTACTTTAGCGCGCTGGCCGCGTATGCGGTTCTGCGAATCCCGCGTGTCACCAGCCAACTGCTGCGAGCGCGGCGAGCGGCCGCCAAGAACAAGTCCGATGTGATCGCATTTGCCGAAGATGCTCGCCGCCGCAAACGGGCTGACGAGCAAGACAGAGAGCAGGAAAGCAGCGGCGCCTAGCCGAGCGCGTCGAGCGCCTCAAGCACTTTCGCGTCGTGTCCGTCAACCTGGACGCGTTTCCAGACTTTGGCGACCTTACCGGTCCCGTCAATCAAAAACGTGCTGCGCTGAATTCCCATCGAGACTTTGCCGTACATGTTCTTCTCGCGCCACGCGCCGTACTTCTCGGCCACTTTGTGGTCGATGTCGGCCAACAGCGGAAAATTAAGCTGGAACTTGTCGCGGAACTTCACGTGGCTCTCGACGCCGTCGGGGCTGACGCCAAAGACCTTGGCGCCGCGCTTGGTCAATTCTTTTTTCTGATCGCGGAAGGCGCACGCCTCTTTGGTGCAGCCCGGCGTATCATCCTTCGGATAGAAATAAAGGACGACCGGCGAGCCGACCAGATCGGCCAGTTTGACCTTCGTCCCGTCGTCGGCTGTCAACGTAAACGCGGGGGCTTTTTTTCCTTCTTCAATCCAATCCGCCATCGCTTTATTCTCCCTGGGTGCATGTCGAATCATCGCTATTGATTATCGTAGCGGTGACTCGCAGCTTGCACACCCTGGTGCGAGAGCGAAATATTGCGCGCGGCGATCCCCCGATTAAAAGAAGCGAATGCAGAGGGGATATTCGTACCAGACCCCTTCATTCGCTTTGACCGCGGCGATGATCGGCGCAACGATGGCGAACGCGGCCAACAGGATCGCCAAGACGATGCCTACGCCAAATAGACAGGTCAAGATCCCACATGGGACCGCATAAATGAGGACCGAGAGCTGAAAATTGATCGACTCGCGGCCATGATGGTCAATAAATTGCGACTCGTCCTTCTTGATCAGCCACATCGTCAGCGGCGCCAGAACGTTCACGAGCGGAATGGGAACCACATAGCCAGAGAACACGAGCAAATGACATAGCATCGCCAGGGTGCGTTGCTCAGAAGTGGGAGTTTCGACTTCCATTGCGACTCTTTGAGGAAAAGTTGGTCGTCCGGTTCGGTGATTCGTCGCCGGCCCTAAAATCTTGGAGGAAAAATTGCACTGATTTCCGCTATACTTTACCGGCTAACCCCCTCGCCAATCAAAACCGCCCGATTTTGTCGCGCTTCGCATGGATGCTCTCGCTTCTTCTCGCCCCACGATGCCCAACGCCGCCTGGCTGCGGAAGTTCCAGCGGCAGATCCTCGCCTGGTACGGCGGCGCGGCTCGTGATCTTCCCTGGCGCGCCAATCGCGATCCCTACCGCGTCTGGATCAGCGAGATCATGCTCCAGCAAACCCAGGTCGCCACGGTGCGGGCCTATTTCCAGCGGTTCATCGCTGCGTTTCCCACGGTCACCGATCTAGCCGCAGCGGACGAAGCGGATGTGCTGCGACTGTGGGAAGGGCTCGGCTATTATCGCCGGGCTCGGCAACTGCATGCCGCCGCCCAAGTGATCGCCGACGAGCATCAGGGAAAATTTCCCCGTGAGTTTGACGCGATTCTCGCATTGCCAGGCATTGGGCGTTACACGGCCGGCGCGATTTGTTCGATCGCCTATAACCAGTCGGCGCCGATCTTAGAAGCGAACACGATTCGTCTCCACGCGCGGCTGCTCGCTTATCGCGAAGATCCGACCAAAACCGCCGGACAGCGACTGCTGTGGCAATTCGCCGAACATATTTTGCCCCCGCACGATGTCAGCAGTTTTAACCAGGCGCTGATGGAACTGGGAAGCGAAATCTGCACTCCCCGCAATCCGCAGTGCGAAGCCTGTCCAGTCGCGATGCTCTGCCAGGCGAAGCGCGAGAACGCCGTCACCGAAATTCCGGTCCCCAAAAAGAAGATGCAGTACGAAGATCGGACCGAAGTCGCGATCGTCGTGCGTCGCAAAAAAGAAGTCCTGCTGCGCCAATGCGGACCCGACGAACGTTGGGCCGGGCTATGGGACTTTCCTCGCTTTCACGTCGCCAGCGAAGCGGAACTGCTCAGCGGCCAACTGGCGACGCAACTGGAAGAGCGCACCGGTCTCTCCGCCGCAATCGGTTCTCGCCTGACGACCATCAAGCATGGCGTCACCAAGTACCGGATCACGCTTCACTGTCACGAAGCGGAAGGGTTGAGCGGACGACTTCGAAAAGACGCGACCGCCCCCCTGGTCTGGGCGGCGGTCGACAAGCTGGCTGACTTTGCGCTGAGCACGACCGGGCGAAAGATTGCGCGGCTGTTGGCGAAGTGACGGCTGGCTACTCTAGGTCGATCTGAAAGACGTTATCTCCTTCCTTCACTTCGTATTCCAGTCCGCTGGTAGAGAGTTGGCGATACTTGAAGGCGAATTCGTTCCCTTTTTTTTGCGTCTTTGGACCAGCCGAATTTTCGAGCAACTCTTCCGCAGAGGGTTCGTCTTCCACTCCTAGTTGCGACTCTGGGGGTTGAATCATAACCCGATAAACGCCGATCGGTATGTTACCGTCGTTGAACGAATCAATCGCGAAATTACCTCTCTCATCCGTTCCACCGTAGGCAGCCGTCCCACTTTGCACATGAAGAAATACTATCTGCGTGTCTGGCGATAAGGTCTTCCCCTTATTCGTCAATACTCCGTTGATTCGTCCGGTCGGCCCGATGTCATTTTGATTTCCGCATCCTAGCGTTGCGATAGCGATCAACAGAATAGCGAAGCTTTTGCAATTCATACAAATCGTCATCCGAAAATAGATATGAAACGACTGGACTAATTAGTACTGACTTTGGACCTGACCGTCATCGCGGGTCGCCAATTGCTTTAACGTTTCTAATTGGACAGTGTCGGCAATAAACTGCACTGATCCGTCCGCCAGCGAAACCATGACTCCGCCAGGATGTTCGGAGCTGAGCGGATTGTTGGCGCCCACGTTGCTGGCCATGCCGGGAAACAACTGATATGCGAACGGCTGTTGGTTGGGAGAGTAACGGACCGTATTGGTATTAAAGCAACGCATGTCGCTACTGTTCGATCCAGAATCAAGATTCGGCGGATATCCGGTAACTCGGTTCCCCATCAGCCAACCATGGTCGGTGCCGGACGCCGTAGGAAAACTCCGATTTCCATCGGTCCGCATCAAGCCGCCCGACATTTCGCCCAGGATCAACGTGTTGGAGGATCCGTCGGTGCAGCTATGAAAACCGGTCGAAAAGTTCGGCAACATCATGCCGCCGCCCGAGACCAAGGTCGGTTGGCTCGAAACGGTCACCGTCGAGATTCGATTTTCGGTGAATGAAGTTGGTTCCGCACAACCGGAGATGCCGGCGTAATGAGCCTGAGATTCAAATCCATTGGAAACAGGGCCAGCAGACGATGTACAGCGCATCGCCGTGATCGGACCGGCGGCCAACACCGGAACCTTGTTGAGATCGCCAGCACTGCCGGCCCCTTCACTAATGTAGCCAGGGGACTCTCCAACCCAGACCATCTGATCATGCAGCGCCCCCTGCTCAAAGAATGCGAGCATCATGCCGTAAAAGCTGGGACCAAAACTATTGCCGCTTCCACCGCCGTTACGCGGTACTGTCGAACTGACGCTTCCCGGCGGAAAAACCAGAAACTGATCATGGTAATTGTGAAGAGCCAACCCCAGTTGCTTTAGATTATTGCTGCACTGCATGCGGCGAGCGGCTTCCCGAGCTTGTTGTACTGCGGGCAATAACAGGGCGATTAAGACGCCGATAATCGCAATAACCACCAGCAATTCCACGAGCGTGAAACCACGCGAGGCGTTCAATTTCATACCGAGTCTCCGAGCGAAGAAGAGTGAGATGAGAGAATGAAGATCGCCGCATCCTAAAGTGGCTCGCGGCCTTATATAGCTTCCGCCGCTCGCTGCAAAATTCCCCTCAAAATAATGTTTTTATCTTTGAATCGCTCTTTTTGCGGGGAATTTGGACTTGGGAGGGAGAATAATAAAAGAGAAGCATTGTCCTTGTTTTCGATTTGTTCCATCCATTACATCCTCTCGATGCCTGAGATTCGCGCCCCCCAAACAACCGACCCAACCCCCTTTGTCGAGTTGATCGTCAAGCATGAGCGAGCATTGTTGCGGTACATCCGTTGTATGGTTCCGCGGCTAGAAGATGCCGAAGAGGTATGGCAATCATCTGCAATCGTCTTGTGGGAGAAGTTCGCCGAATATGACGCTACGCGAGAATTCCTCCCCTGGGCGCAACGTTTCGCCTATTTTGAGGCGCTCAAGTTTCGCCGGTCGAAAGCTCGTGATCGCATGTTTTTTTCCGAAGACGTGATGCAGACCGTCGCCGAAACGCATGTCGCATCACATGAAACGCTGGAGCGACGGATACAGGCCCTGCAGAGTTGCCTACAAAAATTAACAGCCACTGACTTGAATTTACTGCGATCTCGATACGAGTCCGAAATGACCATCGGCGAACTGGCGAAGATATGCAACACGACCGCCAAGTCGCTCTATCGAAAACTGGATCGCATTCGAGATCGTCTTGCTCGTTGCGTGCGCGTGCATGCTCAGCTTGCTGAAGATTAGTTTTCCACACCGCCGTAAGGCGATACCTATTGTCGTTTATTAATACCTATGAGCTCCAATTCGCAAAAACTTGAAAGTGAAGCGCGGCATGCGATCGATCGTCTGATCGACGGCTCATTTTCGGACGAAGAATTCGCAGCGCTCGAGTTGCGACTCTTGGAGGATGACGCGTTTCGTCAAGCCTACGTCGAACAGTCCGATCTGGAAGCGGAGCTAGAAACTCGTTTTAATTCACTCCCCGTCGAATGGCCGAGGCCAGCGGCGACGCCTGCTTACTTGAAGTTTTCGGCGCTGGTTCTCGCAGCTACAGTGCTGCTGATTCTAACTTTATTGGCCTTGGTTCTCCTGCGGAGCGAACCGTTGGCGACCCAGCCCAAGCCGAGGTTACTGGAATTCGCCGAGACTCGTCTGAGCGGTTTACGACCGATCGCCATCGTGACCAAGATCGAGGGAGCCATCGAACCGGAAACGACAGCGCTCAAACCTGGCGATCACATGAAGCCCGGCGTGATGAATGTCGAACAAGGAGCGGTGCAAATTGAATTCCTCTCTGGCGCCGTGGTTCGACTCAATGGTCCAGCCGAACTTCACTTGTTGTCCGATAGCAGTGCGACCCTGATTTACGGCCAAGCATCCGCTGTAGTTCCACCGGGAGTAAAGACATTTACGCTTAACGGCCCCATGTCGGCTATCGCGGACAACTCCAGCGAGTTTACGTATGCGATCCAATCTCCCAATACCTGCAATATCGACGTTTACCAAGGCGAACTGATGACTTCGCTGCTTGGAGAAAGCGGCGATACTTTGCTCAACGAACTGGTTCGCGCCAACGAGACCGCCACATTTAGTGGCGGGAAGATCCATATCGCACAAGGCGCTTTCGCTCAATCAAACAGAACCCGCGTCTTGCCGCTCGATCAGGCTTCGCTCAGCGTTTCTGACGCCTACGCTGCGACGATCATCGCCGACCAGCCGCTCGTCTACTGGCGTTTTGAACAGGAGGATCAGCAAGGCGACATGATCCGAAATCAGATGTCGGATCGTTACGCGGGACATTTGCATGCCAGCGAGCCTGAGTCACTCCAACTTGACCACGGAAGTCTCGACTTTAATCCCAGCAAGCAACCCCGCTATTTGAAACTAGACGAGCCAATCGAGCATTTGAATGCGGGTGATTTCACCGTGGAGTTTTGGGTTCGACCGCAAAGAATGCACTGGGGTACGATATTCGGTTTGTTGCCGCTGCAGCAGTCCGAACCCGATCGTGAAAGCCATCTGTGCGTCATCGAATACGCGAACCAAACCAACCTGGTCCACCGGCCTGCGACGATCCGATTTCTCTTCCGGTATCCGCCGACAACCTACCAGGGGGGCATGAACGTTTTTAGCGCCGAGACATGCACACCCGGCATGTGGCACCATCTGGTCGCCGTGCGCGACAGCGACGGCATTCGCTTGTACTTAAACGGCAAGCTGCGTGAAGTGAGCGATAATTTGATGTTGGATGATCTTCAGCCTTATACTGCTGTCTTGGGGCAGCTTGATTCAGTGCGGCTTGAAAGGCAATTCGACGGCCAAATCGACGAAGTGGCGATTTATCAAAAAGCCCTTTCAGCCGCAGAAGTCAATCAACACTACAAAGTAATGTCCGGTAATCAGGCTTACTAACATTTCCGCCCAGCAGTAACGCATGAAACGCTACTCTCATTTCATAGTTTCGTCCCTCACGCTGCTCGCCGCGGTGCTGGTCGCATCCCCTGCGCTGGCCCAAAAGAAGCTCGACTACAATCGCGACGTCCGGCCGATCCTGTCCGAAAACTGTTTCTTCTGTCACGGGCCCGATGGCGAGCATCGCCAGGCTGATCTGCGCCTGGATGTGGAGGAAGCGGCCAAAGATTACGCGATCGTGCCGGGCGATCTCGACGGCAGCGACGTGTTTCAGCGGATCATCAGCACCGACGCCGACCTGCAAATGCCCCCGCATGAGTCGGGCAAAAAGCTGAAGCCGGAAGAGATTGCGGTGCTGAAACGCTGGATAGAAGAAGGCGCCGAGTACGATCCCTACTGGGCTTATGTGAAGCCGGAGCATCACGCAGCCCCTCAGGTCGATAACCAAGCGTGGTCGCAGACTGACATCGATCGCTTTCTGTTGGAAAAGATGGAAGCGGCCGAGCTCTCTCCTTCCCCCGCCGCCGACAAGGTAACGCTCATCCGCCGCGTCACGTTTGACCTGACCGGACTGCCGCCAACACCTGAAGAAGTGGCCGAGTTCGTCGCCGACGATTCGCCGCAAGCGCTAGAGAAAGTCGTCGACCGCTTGCTCGCCTCGAAGCAGTTTGGCGAACGGATGGCGATCTATTGGCTCGACTTGGTGCGCTACGCCGATACGGTCGGTTATCACGGCGATCAGGATCACAACATTTCACCCTATCGCGACTACGTGCTGGACGCGTTTAACAACAACTTGCCGTTCGATCAATTCACCCGCGAGCAACTGGCCGGCGATTTGCTTCCCGACAGCACGATCGATCAGAAGATCGCCACCGGCTACAACCGCTTGCTACAGACGACCCACGAAGGGGGACTGCAACAAAAAGAATACTTGGCGATCTACGCCGCCGATCGCGTTCGTAACGTCTCGCTGGTCTGGATGGGCGCTACCGTCGGCTGTGCTCAGTGCCATGACCACAAGTACGATCCTTACACGATCAAAGACTTCTACTCGCTGGGCGCCTTCTTCGCCGACGTCGACGAGGCGAAGCACTTCACGATGGGCTCCAACGCGCTGCCGACCAAGCGCCCCCCCGAAATCAAGGTCAACACGCCCCGTGAGCGCGCCGAGCTTGCGCGACTGGAAGCCGAGCTTTCGCAGCTGCGCCAACAGCAGGAAGCCGAGCAGCAAGAATCGGCGACCACCGAAGTCTCGGTCGAAGAAACCGCCGCCAAAGATCAGGCCAAGAAGTCGAAAGAGAAAAAGCAGCCGCAGCTCCCTCCGGCCGAAAAGCGGCTGGTCGACGCGATCCAACAACTCAACGAAGCCGCGCGATTGACGATGGTGACCCAGGCAATCGCTCCGCGCGAGATGCGCGTGCTGCCACGCGGCAACTGGCTCGACGATAGCGGCGAGATCGTCACCGCCGCCGTTCCTGAATTTCTCGGCAAGGTCGACGCCAGCGGCGATCGCGCCACGCGGTTGGATCTAGCCAATTGGTTTGTCGATGCGGAAAACGGCGCCGGCGGGCTGACCGCGCGGGTCATGGTCAATCGACTTTGGCGCCTCTTTTACGGCGTCGGCCTCTCGAAAAGCCTGGACGATTTTGGCGGCCAGGGAGAACCTCCGGTCCATCCCGAACTGCTTGACAACCTGGCGATCGACTTTTACACGCATGGCTGGGATATCAAACGGATGGTCAAACAAATGGTGCTGACCGCCGCTTATCAACAGTCGTCGCAAACGACCGCCGAAGTCCGAACCGCCGATCCGTACAACCGCTACTATAGCCATCAGTCGCGACATCGCCTGCCGGCCGAAATGGTTCGCGACAACGCGTTGGCGGTCAGCGGACTGTTGAATTTGGAGTACGGCGGACCGAGCGTCAGGCCATATCAGCCGGAAGGCTACTATCGCCACTTGAACTTCCCGCAGCGCAAGTACCATGCGGACAAGAACGACCAGCAATGGCGTCGCGGCGTGTACGTCCATTGGCAGCGTCAGTTTTTGCATCCGATGCTGAAAGCGTTTGACGCTCCGAGCCGCGAAGAATGCACCGCGCAGCGGGCCCAATCGAACACGCCGCTGGCCGCCTTGGTGCTGCTGAATGATCCGACCTTTGTCGAAGCGGCTCGCGCTTTCGCTTCCCGCATCTTGACCGAGGCGCCGCAGACCGATACGCAGCGGATCACCCGCGCTTACCAGCTGGCTCTGTCGCGCGATCCTGAGCAACACGAGTTGGAGATTGTGACCGCCGTGCTCGACGATAATCGCGACATCTACCAGGCCGATACCGACGCCGCGGCCCAGTTGCTGCACGTTGGTTTGAAACCGATCGACAAAAAAGTGGACGTCGCCGAACTCGCCGCGTGGACGCAAGTTGCCCGCGTGATTTTGAACCTGGACGAGATGATTACCCGGAACTAACCTGCCATGAATCCTTCTCGCTTCGACCCTGCGACTGAACATTCGCGTCGTACGTTTCTTTCGAACGTCGGCTTTGGACTCGGTTCGACCGCACTCGCTTCGCTATTGTCTGGGGATGCGCTCGCCGCCGGTTCGCAATCTTCGGCGCCAACGGGAGTTGCCGGCCAGCCGGGCCTTCCTCACTTTCCGTCGCGGATCAAGCGGGTCATTTTCCTGTGCATGTCTGGCGGACCGTCGCAATTCGAGACGTTTGACAACAAGCCGGAGTTGTCGCGCATGGATGGCCAGCCGATGCCGGAGTCCTTCACGGCCGGCCAGCCGATCGCGCAACTGCAAGGGCAAGAGCTGCGCTGCTTGGGCGCGATGACCAAGTTCAAGAAATATGGCGCCGGCGGAGTCGAGATCAGCGACTTCTTGCCCTGGCACGCCAAGATGGCGGACGACATCTGCGTGATTCGCTCGATGACGACCGAGCAAATCAATCACGACCCGGCCCATACCTTTATGAACACCGGCACCGTCATCAGCGGGCGACCGTCGATGGGGGCTTGGGTCAACTATGGCCTGGGCTGCGAAACCAACGAGTTGCCAGGATTTGTCGTCCTCAGCAGCGTCGGCGGGCGCAATCCGCAGCCAATCGCGTCACGCCAATGGGGAACCGGTTTTCTGCCGAGTCGCTATCAAGGAGTTGAGTTCAGCTCGACCGGTGATCCGGTCAGCTACGTCCGCAATCCTCCCGGCGTTTCGGTGGGGCAGCAACGACAGATCGTCGACGCCGTCGCGCAGCTCAATCGGGGCCGGCTCGACAAGTTGCAAGATCCGGAAATCGCGACGCGCATCTCGGCCTATGAGATGGCCTATCGGATGCAGATGTCAGTGCCGGAACTGACCGACATGTCGGACGAGCCGCAAAGCGTGCTCGACATGTATGGCGCCAAACCGGGCGACGGTTCGTACGCTTCCAACTGCCTGCTCGCGCGACGACTCGCCGAACGCGGCGTGCGTTTCATTCATCTGTATCATCGCGGCTGGGATCACCACGGCGATCTGAAGAAGTTCATGGGCGTCTGCACCGACCTGACCGACAAGCCGACCTACGCACTGGTCCAAGATCTGAAGCAGCGCGGCATGTTGGAAGACACGCTAATCGTCTGGGGCGGCGAATTCGGCCGTACGCCGATGTTCCAAGGCAAAGGGGGAGTCGGCCGCGATCATCACATCAAAGGCTTCAGCATGTGGATGGCCGGCGGTCCCATCCAAGGAGGAACGACCTACGGCGCGACAGATGAGTTGGGCTACAACGCCGTCCAAGACGTCGTCCACGTCCGCGACTTGCACGCAACGATGCTCCACTTGCTAGGCATCGACCACAACCACTTCAGCGTGAAGTTCCAAGGGCTCGATATGAAACTGACCGGCGTCGAACCAGCCCGCGTGGTGAAAGAAGTCTTAACGTAAGGAAGAGAAATGGGGGGCAAAGAGAAAAGGGGGGCAGGTCCCAATTTTGCTGCAAAATTGAGACCTGCCCCCCTTTTCTCTGCCCCTTTTTCTCGACCCTACTCTAGAAACTCCCGACCGGGCTCAACAGCAGCTCTGGCACGTCTGGCGTTGGAGTTTGCGCTTCATCTTCGCCGCGATCGCGATAGACGTGCAAGATTCGTGCACGGCCCAAGTATTGATAACTCGGCTCCGGATACTTGGTCTTTCGCGGTGGTTGGTCGATCGTAAATTCGTGAATCAACACGCGGATTTTCGGCAGCCCAGAGAAGTGAACTTCTTCCAGCGGTCGCTTACCGGCGTCGATATCGAATCGCTCGAACATGACGCGCAGCACGCGTCGTACGGCGTAGAAGTCGACTCCATCTTCGACAAAGATCAGATCGACCCCCAACGCCTGGCAGATTTCAAAAAAGTGATGTCGCGCCCCGCGCGGCATCACATCGCGATAGAGCGGAGGAATCACATCCAACGAGTTGGCGTCGTCCGACGAGACGACATCGCGCGTCAGCCCCGGAAAGAACCAGTAGTGAGGCGCTAACCAATAGCCGCTGCCTTCTCGCTGTTTGCGGGCCGCCGCGCGGCGAAAAATTACTTCAACCCCTTTCACCAGCGTTCGTCGCTTTTGGACTTGATCGCGGCGGCGAATCCGCAGCAACGTTTCTTCCGCTTCCAGATCGTCCAGATGCAAACAGATCGTGCTAGAGTCGTCCCTTCTCGACGCGGACTCGGCGACTTGCAGTCGCACGTCCAATCGCTCAGGCTCGCTCGGCGCAAAGCGAACCTTCCAGCCGTTCCGCTTCGCCAACAAGCGCAGCTCGCGCCGCTGACGAGGTCGATCGACTCCGCTCAAGTGCAAAGCTAACGGGCTATTGCGCGACGGATCGCTTAGCCGAGCGAGAAAATAGTGCGATTCCATCAACAACGTCGACGCGAACAGCGCGAATGTTCCGTACCAGATCGCCAGGCGCCCTAGTCCGGTGCTGATCGGCGAAGTTTCAAAATGCGAGCCGAGCCCGATCACTTCGCCTCCCAGCGCCAGCGCAACTGGAATCGCCGGGACCAGCGCGATCAATAAATCGGTGATCGTCAGAAACAGATACATCGGCATCGCGCGAACTTCGGTCGCGCCTTTGCGCCACAGGCAATCGGGACGCCAGGCCGGAGTCAGCCAGTTGACGGTCAGACTCAACGACAACGTCAGACCCCACAACAGCGTCGCGAGCCATGTCGGCGCGAGCAGCGTCAGCGCCAAGATGCCCCCGGCGACGATCGATGCGAACAGCATTGATAAGCGAAACGACTCCCGTTCGGGTCGCTTGCCATAAACTAGCAACGCGTCAAACAGCACATAGCCCGGTGAGAAGGCCGCTCCAAACACCAGCACGATCAGCGATCCCCAGATGATCGCCATCGGCGTTAGATAGGCCAGATAACAAACGACCGGAACCGTCTCGCGCAGCGTGACGCCGGTCGCATAAGTAAACAACGTCGCCGTCGACACCGCCGCTAAAGCCAAAAACGGCGCAAGCAGAAACAACCGCGGTAAGCCGCGCTCGATCGGCGGTGAGCGGCGCAGATCCAATCCCCAGTCATAGCGGACCATCGCCGTGATCCGATTCCAGACGCGGCGCATTCGTCGCGACAAGTCCGACGCCCAACGAACGCGGCGACAAAAATAACGAGAGAAGACCAACCGAAACATTGTCGCCAGCAAGATGGCGCAGGCCAAGTCTTTAAGTTCGGACGTTTGCGTGCGGCCGATCCATTCGATGATCCCCAATCCGGCGACGACAGCGATCAACGTCACCGACTCGCGCAGGTTCCACCGAGACGTCCAGTGGACGCCGGGGCTCTTTCGGAAGATCGCCGCCAGCAAATCTTTGACCATCGTCACCCATCGGTACGAAACAAGGCGGCGCGCCTTCGACGGCGTCACTCACCTTTCCGTTGCGTCCTTGCTCTCCGCAGAGAGTTGCTCTTGCAGCGGAGCGATCCGCGGCGCCTTGTGGACGCGACATTCTAGTTGCGGTCGAGATTTGCGACTGCGACCGTCTCCTATCGATAATACCGCCCAATAGAGGACGGTGGCCAGACACATTAATAAATAGAAACCTAAGATCACCAGATAAACGGCTGTCCAGAACATGATGGGGGGAGTCTCCTTGAGAAAGAATCGCTGGGGATATTGCAAGTATTCGGCGTTTTCTGGAATGAGTACAGGCGCACAAAAGTAGATTTGTTACCATGACAGATGAAAGTTTCAAATCTGTTATGGTCCCTAACCAGGGGAACTGTGATGCCTGACGTCGCTGTGCCGCCATCTGCGGACGAACAACGCCTTTACGACCGCGTCGCCGGGCATGTCGCGCGGTTGATCGAACAGGGAACGTTGCGCCCCGGCGACCGAATTCCTTCGGTTCGCCGCATGCGCGGGCAGATGTCGGTCTCGTTATCAACGGTGACTCATGCGTATCGATTGCTCGAAAGTCGCGGGCTCATAGAAGCACGACCCAAATCGGGATACTTTGTTCGCGATGCGGCAATCCGCGTACCGCTTCCTCCCAAAGCGTCACGCTCGAATATCCGACCTTTGAGGGTCAATGTCGCGCGACTCTCGCGCCGCTTGCAAGACGTGCTGGCCTCGCCGGAAGTGGTCAAATTGGGGGCTGCGGTGCCCGACATCGAGCTCTTTCCAACTCAGCGGCTCAACCGCTTGTTTAGCCAGATGCTGCGGCGATTTCCCGATTTGGGGCATCGCTACGACGTTCCGCTCGGCTATCCGCCGCTGCGCAAAGAGATCGCGCGCCGCATGATCGACGCTGGCGCCGAAGTCGCGCCGGCCGAGATTGTGACGACCAGCGGCGCCAGCGAAGCGGTCTATCTGGCGCTGCACGCGGCGCTGCAGCCCGGCGATACGGTCGCGGTCGAATCGCCGACTTACTTTGGCATCTTGGACAAGCTCGAAACGCTCGGCCTGAAAGCGATCGAAGTAGCGTCTTGTCCGCAAACCGGCGTCGATGTCGATGCGATCGAGCGTCTGGCCGAAGAAAAGCGGATCCAAGCCGCGGTGATTATCGCCAACTTTAACAATCCGCTCGGTTGCCGCATGCCCGACGCCGCGAAGCGTCGGTTGGTCGAAGTCATGAGCGAGCATCAACTTCCGCTGATCGAAGACGATATTTTTGGCGAACTCCATTTTGACTCCGGCGTGCGTCCCAATGCGCTGAAAGCGTTCGATCGTGACGGAATCGTGCTCTATTGCTGCTCGTTCAGTAAAACGATCTCGCCCGGCATGCGTGTCGGGTGGTGTGCTCCGGGGATCTATCTCGAAACGTTTTTACAAGCGAAAATAGCGCTCAATCCGGCTGTCTCGATCGCCATGCAATCGGCGGTGGCCAAATACCTGGAAATCGGCGGTTTTGACCTGCATTTACGTCGACTGCGGCGTACGCTGCAAGATCGCGCTCGACAAATGGCCTATTCGGTTCACCAGCACTTTCCCGAAGAGACTCGCGCCACGGCGCCGCAAGGAGGCCAAGTCCTGTGGCTCGAACTCCCCCGCGGCTTTGATAGCGTACAACTGTTTGAAGAAGCGGCCGAGCGAAATATTAGCGTCGCGCCCGGCGTGTTATTTTCGCCGGGAGATCGGTTTCGCAATTTCGTGCGACTGAATTGTGCGATTCAAGCAAGCGATCGCGTCGAGCAGGCGATCATCGAGCTGGGCCGTTTGGCCAAGCGCCAACTAGCAACTTAACCACCACTTGGAAGTCTCTGTGATGAACGAAGCGAACTGCCCTTACGTCATGAAAGAGTGGGATGTCGTCTGCGCTGCGCTGCGCGCAGGTCGACAACATCTTTTGCTCCGCAAGGGCGGCATTCGCGAACAAGATGATCAGTTTCGGGCCGAGCATGACGCGTTTTGGTTTTGGCCAACCCGCTTTCATCAATCGCCCGATCAACTCTCCAGCGACGGTCAACAATTGCTGGCCCAACTGCGCGAAAAGCATGCCGGCGGCAATCGCTTCGCCGTCGACCTGCTGGCCGTCGTCGAAGACGTTCGGTACATCACGCAAGAAACATTGCTCGACAAATTGACCGGCATGCATATCCTGGCCGCAGACACGGTGCGAACGCGGTTCCACTATCGCGAGCCGGGACTCTACCTCTTTCTGGTCCGCATCTTCGCTGCGCCGCAAGTCCAACTTTATGTAGAGACCCCAGAGATCGCCGGCTGTAAAAGCTGGATTGAACTCCCCAATCCGCCGTCGTCGCAAGGTCTGCAACCGGTCATCAGCGACGAAGCGTTCACCGCCGCCCAGACGCAGTTCGAAGCGATGTTCGCTTAGTCTTGGTAACCCAAGCCGCGCGTTTTAAAGTTTGTGCGATTAGCAGTCGCCGGCGTCTCTACCTCTTCGCAAGAATCGATCTCGAATACAACTTCAAAACTCGCGCCACCAATTCTTCTCCGCTCTCCCGCTAAGCCGTTGCTGGTCTCCGCAGCGCCCGCCAGGTGGTCACCAACAACGTGATCACCGTCAGCGGCACGACAAAGCCCAGCATCATCACCTGGTACGGGTAGACCAGCGGCGATTTGAACGCATCCAGAATCAAATAGCCGGTGTAGGCGAAGTAGTAGAAAACGAACAACAGGCCTTCCCATCGTGCAATCGAGTAACCCGTAAAGAAGATCGGCAAGCAGGCGACCGCGACCGCGATCATCACCGGAATATCAAACCGCAACGCCTCATCCGAAACAGGAATGCCGCTCGGCGGCACGAGCGCCGATAACCCCAACACGCAGCAGATATTAAAGATGTTGCTGCCGACGATGTTGCCGACGGCGATATCGCGTTCGCCGCGGATGCTGGCCATCACCGACGCCGCCGCTTCCGGCAAGGACGTGCCGACCGCGACGATCGTCAACCCGATTAACAGTTCGCTCATCCCAAAGTAACGCGCGATCTCGCTGGCTCCGGCGACCAACCATTGTGCGCTGAAGGTTAGCGCGATCAGACCGGCCGCGATCAGCGCCAATTGCACCAACAACGTGCCGGCGCTCAGCTTCTCTTGAGTTCCATACTCACCGGCGAACTGATCCTTGACGGCTTGTTGCTCTTTGCGACTTTGATAGACCAGCCAAACCAGGTAGATGACCAAAATGCCAAACAAGATGGCGCCATCCAACTGACTGATTTCTCCATCCCAACCAAGCGCCAACACCAAAAACGAAATCGCCACCATCAGCGGCACGTCCAAACGCACCAATTGGCTTGAGACTAACAGCGGCGCAACCAGCGCCGACATTCCCAATACCGCTAGCACGTTAAAGATATTGCTGCCGACCACATTGCCGACGCCGATGTCGGTATTCTCTTGCAAGCTGGCGCTCAGCGAAACCGCCAACTCCGGTGCGCTGGTCCCAAACGCAACGACCGTCAAACCGACGACCAGCGGAGAAATCCCGGCCAGCGCCGCCAATTTCGACGCTCCGCGAACCAGTAACTCACCCCCTACAACGAGCCCAACCAGCCCGATTATCATCCACACAATAGGCCAAAACATGGCGCGGCGGCTTTCCAGAAAAAGGAAGAATTCAACCAGGCTCAGTGTGGCGACCCCAGAGAAATTCAGCAAGCCGCCTAATAATTCAATTCGCCGCAATCGATCGTTTCTTAGACCGCAAGGGAATGAAAGAAAGAGACGTTACACCAGTTCGAGACGCGAGTGGAAATGGGGCGCCTTTTTTCCCAACCGAGTCAGGGTGGTCCAAATAGCTCGCCGCCGGCCTGCATCTCAGGTAAACGTCACGCAGATTAGCGATTCTCTGAGTAAGCCAACTCACAGTCTCTCTCCCTATCGTCCGCTACCAATAGATCGCTTACTCGTTTCTACAAGGAGAACCCCCTGTCCGAGACAACGCCGATCGTATCGATGCCGCAGCCTGGCCTGGGGATTTCCGCCGGGTTTCACGCTGCCCATTCGGGCAATGTCCGTGCTCGGATGAACCGGCCGCATGCGCATGACTTTCATATGCTGACCGTTTTTCTCGCTCCGCCGAGAATCGCCAACTGGGGAAACAAAACGACCGCTCAATCCGTTGGCCTGCCGTCGGCCGACGACGCGATTGTCTGGCCAGCCCAAAAAGTCTGGAGCACGCGTTGGGAAACGGACTGCGAGTGCGTGACCATTCGCATCACCGTCGATTTTCTCCAGCGCGTCGCCAACTCGATGGGCGAGCCAACGCTCAGCGTTCAACCAGCCGTCATTCGCAGCGACCCGTTCTTGGTTCGATCGGCGCTGACGCTGGCCCAAGCGGGTCGGGATCAATCGTCGGGCGACCAGCTTTTTTCTGAGTCGCTCGGAACGGCTCTCACCGTTCGCCTGCTACAAGCCGCCGGGACGCAGCGACCGCCGCTTGTGCGATCCCCGCTCGATACTGCGGTCCTGCAGCAGGTGGCGCGTTACATCGACGCCCATCTTGGCCGTGCTCTTTCGGTCCCCCAACTCGCGGCGGTTGCAGGCCTTAGCCAATGGCATTTTTCCCGCGCGTTCAAGACGGCGACCGGGCTCACGCCGCATCAATACGTCGTCCAGCGGCGACTTCTGCGGGCGAAAGAACTGCTGGAAACTACCGAGCGAAAACTGGCGGCGATCGCCTTGGATGTCGGTTTCGCCTCACAAAGCCATCTCGCCGTTCACTTCCGTCGTCAATTCGGCCAGACGCCCGGTCAATATGCCGGCCGCAGATGAAGACCAGACCGGCGTGATGGAACGATACCAAGCGCAGCCGCGCTACAAAGCGGCTTCCGCTTTCAACATTGTCATGTTGGCGGAAACCGCGGCCATCATTCCTTCGGAAGCGGCCGAAGCGACGCTCGTTGCGCCGGCCGATGCGGCGTCGCCTGCGATGAACAACCCGGCGACCGAAGTCACTCCATTCAACTCGGTTTTAATCATTCCGGCGATGTGCCCCTCAGCCTCTACCTCACAGCCCAATTGCACCGCCAGCGGCGATTGTTGCGAGAATCGCGAAGCGACAAAAACCGCCGCGCAGTCGAGTCGTTCTCCCTGGGCAAAAGTGACGCCGGTAAAACGCTCCTCCACGCCTTCGAAGGCGACGATCGGTTCTTCGCGAATTGCGATCGCATGCTCCGTCAGCCAGCGCCGCTGATCAGGCGGCAACTGCACGTCACCGCACAAGTAAGTCAGATCTTTGGTCCAGCCCAACAGCATCGTCGCCCGGTCGATCAGTTGTTTGGTCGGCGCCATAAACGCCCAGGGTTGATTGCGGATCTCCCAGCCATGGCAATAGGGACAAAGCAACACGCCGCGGCCCCACCAAACTTTGGCGCCGGGGATCTCCGGCAACTTGTCCGCAATGCCGGTCGCCAAAATCAACGTCCGACATTGCACAATCGCCTGGTCGATTGCAATTTCAAATCCAGCGTCTAATTTTTTGACGCTCGTCACCGTCGCATCCTGCACATCGACATCGTACGGCTGCAACTGCGCTCTCCCGATCCGCCGCAATTCGCTGGGCGACGTTCCATCGTGCCCCAAAAAGCCATGAATCGCCGTCGCGGGCGCATTCCGTCCCGCCCCAGCATCGACCAGCAGCACTTCGCGACAAGCGCGGCCTAACACCAGCGCCGCGCTCAACCCAGCCGGTCCGCCGCCGATCACTACTGCGTCATAACTTTTTCGTAACTTTCCGCTCATCGTTCTTCCCTCGGTCCTGGTCCTCGTCATGTCCCTTTCCATGCTACAAGATCGAAAGGCCGGTTGTCGCACAGGTTCGTGCGAACTTCGAGCAAAAACGTGCTGGCGGACCAGCGTGACATGAATTCGAGACGCTCCTTTTGAAGTCGCGAACGCCTGAATCCTTTCCGAACTACATCGCCGAATAGCCGCTTCGCGTCTTCCGCTGATTGAACTTGTATTTCTCGCGAAACATGCCTGGCGTTTGTCCAAAGCGACGGCGGAAATGCCGGGTAAAACGTGACGGATCTTGATAGCCGACCCGCCTGGCGACGTCTTGAATGGCGCGACTCGTATTCTGCAACAGCTGCGCTCCTTTTTGCATCCGAAGTTCGATCAGATACTCGCTAAAGCTCAGATCGAGTTCGTCGCGAAAGAGCCGCGCTAGATGCCCAGCGGTGCACCCGGCGATTTCTCTGGCGACAACCGTCAGGCGGATCGGCTCGCTGAAATGAAAAGCGAGATAGGCGCAAGCTCGTGACAAGGGATCGCGTGGTAGCGAAGGGTCGTCGGAAGCGACGGCCAAGCGAAACCATATCGCGTCGAGATGCGCGATCGACGCTTCTTCGGCCTCTTGAGAATTGCCGCTGGCGATCGCTTCGACTAACGGCCGATGCGATTCGTGCAGCATCGAGAGATCCGGCCAACAGCGCTGCAACGTCTCCATCCGAAAAGGATGCTGCGTCTCAAATACGGTTCGCCAAGCTTCGAATAACGAGGGTACGTCGGCGACTTCGATGATCGCTTGATGAAACGCCTGATCGCAGGCGGCGAACTCGTCATAGTCGGCCGTCTGGGCAGCCGCTTTCATGCGGCTGAACTGATCGAGCAACGGCTGCAGACTGACATCCTCTTGAACACGCTGCGCCGCAACGCGCGCAGCAAAACCTTCGATCGTCGCACGTAATTCGGTGACGGATCGCATCGGGGTAATCATGCGAAATCGTTCTTTCGGGAGCGATCAACGGCAAGACGGCCGCTTGGAGGACTAGGTGAATTCGTGCATCGATCGATGCGAATCCAACGTTGTTTTCTGGGGCGCAACCGATCAGCATAGAGGAAAGATTGTGATAATTCCAATTCTTTTCCTCTCCTCTCTATTCCGGAAGGAATTTCCATGCCACGCCATGCCCCACGCGGCTTTACGCTTGTCGAGCTGTTGGTCGTGATCGCGATTATCGGCGTCCTCATCGCCCTGCTGTTGCCGGCGGTTCAACAGGCCCGGGAAGCGGCGCGCCGTTTAGACTGCAAAAACCGAATGAAACAGATCGGTCTTTCACTGCACAATTATCACGATACGCATCGGACGTTTCCCTTTGGAACGATCATCGAGCCGAATGCGTGCCCCCCGGCAAGTTCCGCTCGTCGCGGCGCTCCGTGGACCGTCATGATCTTGCCGTTTCTCGAGCAAAATGCGCGCTACGATCAGTTTGATTTTAAAGGGACGTTCGCCGGTATCGCCAACGAAGGGAGCAGCACCAACGAAGCGCTGCAAATCATCCCGAACTCGGCCTATCAATGCCCGACTGATCCGAATGCGAGCACCGATGAGCCGAATACGAACTATCGCGGAGTTCAAGGAGGCGGCGCCCTCGCCGATGCGCTGTGTGCGACGGGAACCGCCAGCAATCAACGTCTGTTCTTCGACAGCGGCATGCTGTTTATGAACTCCAAAATCGGTTTGCGCGACGTGACCGACGGGACGACGAACACCTGGATGGTTGGCGAATCTCGCTGGTGGTTCGCCGTCGGTCAAAACACCCCTTACGACACGTACTTCACCTGGGCTTCAACGGTCCGCAATGCGGGGACTTCGAGCCATGTCAATGTTGTCGCCGCCGCGGTCGATCCGATTAACAATCCGCTGGTCGACTACAACCCGGCGAATGGGCCTTATACGGATCATCCGGCCGGCATCGGCGCCGTCGTCGGCACGCATACCCGCGCCTTCGGCAGTTGGCACGTTGGCGGAGCGCAGTTTATTCGCGGCGACGCATCGGTCCATTTTGCGACCGAAACGATGGACCTCTCGATCTATCGCCAGATGGCGACGCGCAGCGATGGCCTGCCGATTGGAGGATCGCAATGAACGCACCGCAAAATCGTTTTCTGCTGACCGTATCGCTCTCCCTTTGGATGATCTGGGGCGCGAGCGGTTGCTCTCAACCGATCCCGGGACCGCCCAGATTCGAGCTTTCCGGCTCGGCGAAGTTCAACGGCAAGCCGATTCCTTTCGGTCGAATTTTACTAGAGCCTGATTCCTCTCAAGGCAATACCGGACCGGCCGCTGTCGCCGACATCAAAAACGGGAGATACCAAACGCGTGCCGACGCCGGGCATATCGGCGGCCATTTCAAAGTCACCATCATCGGCACTGACGGAACGCGGCCAGCGAACCCCGATGTCGACAACTCCCTATTCCTGCCGTTTAACACCACCGTCGAGCTTCCTCGCGCAGATGGCCAACATGACTTTGCCGTTCCCCGCATAGGGGCGCAGTAACAAAGCGTTTCACGATTTTGAAAACCTGAAAAACTTTCTCGCCAATTTGCAAGCTTTCTATTTCAATCCAAGGATCCGAATCAAGATGTACGAAAATATAACCGGCATTGTTCCGCCGATGGTCACCCCGTTTCGCGCGGATGGATCGATCGATGAAGAAGCGTTAAGAGCCGAAACGCGTTATCTCATCGATACGGCGCAGGTCCATGGATTGGCCGTTTGCGGCAGTACCGGCGAAGGGCAAACGTTGTCGGTCGAGGAAACCCGCTTGATCACGGCGGTCGTCTGCGAAGAAGCGGCCGGGAGCGTGCCGGTAATCACCGGCATTATTGCCGACAGCACGGCGGCGGTGATCGAACGCGGACTCGCGGTTCGCGACCTCAACGTCGCCGCGCTGCAGGTCACGCCGGTCCACTACGTCTTTCGTCCCGACGATGACGCGATGACCAAATACTTCGCCGATATCACGGCAGAAACCGAGCTGCCGTTGATCATCTACAACGTCGTTCCTTGGGCTTACTTGTCGCCGCAATTGCTCACTCGCATTATCGACAGCGTCGACGGCGTGATCGGCGTCAAGCAAAGCGCCGGCGATCTCAAGCTGCTGGCGGACTTGTTGATGATGGTCGGCGATCGTGCGCGCATCATGAGCGCCGTCGACGCCCTGCTGTATCCGTCATACGCATTGGGCGCGGTCGGCGCAATCGCGGCGACCTTGACCGCCGTGCCTGGCTTGTGCGTCGAGCAATGGAACGCCGTTCAAGCCGGCGATCATCAGCGAGGTAAAGAACTGCACGAAAAAATCTTGCCGATCTGGAACGCGATCTTCGATCACAATTTGCCCGCGAACATTCGTTATTGCATGGAGCTGCAAGGACGCGGCGGCGGCGTTCCGCGACCGCCGATGCCGGCGACTTCCGCTGTGCAAAAAGAGCCGATTCGTGAGGCGTTGATCGGCGCCGGCGTGGTGCTGACCAACGACGAATTGTGCGCCGCACGCTAATCTTTCCCCATCTTTCCCCATCTTTCCCCATCTTTGCCCCTTATAAAGATCTCACCGATGAAAAACTTCTGGATATTTACGATCGCCTGGGCCGCTCTCGGCGGCCCGTGGTGTGACATTGCCGACGCCGAAGAGCGCTTGAGTAATCAAGACTCGGCGGCGAACCCGCACCACATCTGGCGAGCCGACCAACAGGTGCTGCCGGCCGCTCAACTGCCGGAGTTAAGCGACGTCGAATTCCGGGTAATCAAACCGTACGAATTCAAGCAAGACGGATACCGATTTTTGCATGGCGTCGCGTTGGCCTGGCATCATGACCGGCTCTACGCTTCGTTCGGACATAATCGGGGTTCGGAGAACACCGATACGGAAGAAGCCCGATATCGCGTGAGCGACGATGCCGGCAAGACTTGGAGCGAAGTCCTGCCGATCGATACCGATGACCAGCCAGGTTTGGGCGTCAGTCATGGAGTCTTTCATTCGACCGGTGACAAGCTGTGGGCTTTTCTCGGCGCCTATCGCGAAATGCGGAAAGGCGTTCACACCCGCGCCTATACGCTGGACGAAGCGACCGGCAAGTGGACGCCGGAAGGAGTCGTCGTGGAGGGGGGTTTTTGGCCGATGACTGCGCCAGTGAAGATGGACGACGGCAACTGGATTATGCCGGGACTGTGCGTGAATAAAAGAACCTCGGCCGGCGTCGCAATCAGCGACGGTGACGACATGACCGCTTGGAAATTGGTCGTGATTCCCAAACGCGAAGATGTCGGCGGCATGTGGGGAGAATCGACGATTTGGGTCGACGGCCCGCAGATTATCAACATTTGCCGCTATGGCCACAAAGCCGAAGCGCTGGTCGCCGTGAGCGATGATTACGGTAAAACATGGACCAAGATGCAGCCCAGCAACTTGCCGATGGTTACGTCGAAGCCATGCGCCGGAACGTTGAGTAACGGGCAACGTTATCTCATAGCGACGACCACCGCCGACTCGGGAAATCGGCGTTATCCGTTGACGATCGCCGTCAGCCGACCCGGCGAGGCGCAGCTGTCGAAGATTTGGGTGATTCGCCAGGCTCAATTCCCAGAAGGTCCCGGAGAATCGCATCCTCGTGCGGCCCTCTCGTATCCCTATGCGATCGAGCATGAAGGGAAGCTGTATGTCGGTTACTCGAACAACGGGGGAGCGATCATGCGCGCCGGAAATGACAACAGCGCCGAGCTGGCGATCATTCCGCTTGAGCAGTTATCTGTCGAATAGCGTCTAGCGAGAAAGCCCCCTCCTGATGTCCAGCTTACGTCAAACTTTTGCGCAGCTTTCCTTTACGGTCGCTGTGCTCGCCTTCGCCGCCTCCGGCTACTTTTTCCCTGCGCTCTATCAATGGGAAGGGAACGGCTGGCAGCCGCGGCAAGCGATCGCCCCGTTAGTCCAAGTCATCATGTTTGGCATGGGCGTATCCCTCACGTTCGCCGACTTTGGCCGCGTGCTGAAAATGCCGCGGACCGTCTTGATCGGCGTTCTCTGTCAATTCATCTTCATGCCGTTGCTCGCATACGGATCGGTTCGCTTATTCGGGCTACAAACCGAAGTAGCGGCCGGGTTAATCTTGATCGGCAGTTGCCCCGGCGGAGTTGCGTCGAACGTCATCGCCTATATCGCTGGCGCCAACGTGCCGTTGTCAGTCACGATGACCGCTTGTTCGACCATTTGCTCTCCCATCCTGACGCCGCTGGCGATGCTGCTGTTAGCAGGCGAGTACGTCCCACTCGAGATCCTCCCGATGGCATGGTCCATTTTTCAAATGATCTTGTTGCCGGTCTTACTGGGATTGCTCGCGAATCAATACGCCAGTCGGTGGGTTCGGCAAGTCAAACTGGTTATGCCGGTTGTTGCGATGCTGGGGATCTGCTTGATTGTGGCGATCACCATTGCGCTGGCGCGCGACGATATCCGCAGCGTCGGCCTGACTCTATTCCTGGCCGTCCTCTGCCAAAACGGAGTCGCCTACGCCGTCGGCTATTGGAGCGCGCGTTGTCTGGGAGTTGGCGAAATCGAATGCCGTACGATCGCGCTGGAAGTCGGCATTCAAAATGGCGGCATGGCGACAGGGCTCGCGATCAACGTCCTCCACTCGCCGGTCATCGCACTCGGTTCCGCCGTCTACGGTCCTTGGAGCGCGATCACCAGCTCGATCCTCGCGACCTACTGGAGAAGCCAAACTGTCAGCGAAGAGGCGCCGCCGCTGCCAACCTCCCCGCAGGCTTGAAAGTCCTGCGGACTTCGCTCATCGATCTTCCTTCGGCCCCGATCGTTCTGACGCTGATTACGAGGGCTACAGTGAACGAGTTACTTGCCGGCAGACGGTTTCTGCGTTCGCAGCTGAATTACCTTCGGGGTCTATTTCCATGCAAGTCGTGGCCATAGGGCCTGTGCTCATTCCGATATTCGTTAACTCCGCCACTCTTTGTGCATCCTAGAGCGGTATTCAGCAAGCTGAACAAAGAGTCCCCTGTCGTCTAGCTTCTCCCCCAAAATCAGCCGCACGGCGTTAGCCGCGGTTTCTGACAGGAACTCTTTGTCGACGGAAAATTGGAGACAAAAACCGCGGCTAACGCCGTGCGGTTGATGTCGATACGTGCCGCGCAGCACCGGCTTCACTTTCAATCGCTGGAAAATCAAAATGGGGCAGCTAGCAGGAAACCGCTCTAGCCGCCAGAATCGCCCGATCTCGGACCACCATATGAAGTTGATCAAGATCCAGGACCCGAGTTTTAAAGTTCCCGGCACTTAATTCGAGCAGCCGACTTAACGGCATGAGCTCACGACGCCGGCGCATTGACTGCGCCGGCGTAGGGGGGATTTGGGAGAAGAATTGGAACGAAGCTGCACGTTCACATTGATTGACTAACGCTGCCGGGCAGGGTTCGGTTTTCTTCGCGCTGTGAGCTGAGCGTGCAACTCAGCCAGCTAGTCCAAGCAATTCGCAGCGCCCCACAACAGGGGAGTAAAAATCACCGCCAGACGGAAAGCATAGCCCCAGCCATCGTCTCTTCTGACCAGCTTGCGCCCGATCCAAGCGGCCGCACACGACAAAATCGTCAAGCCCAGCGTAAGCGGCCAGACTCGCGACATCCACGCGCCCATATCCGCCGGCGACAGCAGCAACAGTGACAACGCCGCAAAGGCAGCAGTCGCCATCCACAGGCTCAACCATTGACGGATCATTGATGCCGGCACGACGACAGAGATGACCGCTCCGATTACGAAAATCACCATTCTAGCAGTCCTTCCGGTCAGCCCGTTGCGTCCGCTGTGGGTCTAGACCGGACACATAGGTAATACTTTTTGTAACCTGCAATGCTTTCTCTCGGGAGGGCTTTCTTGCATGTGTGCGATCCGGCGCCCTGCGACTCGGTGTTATTCCAGATTGAATGTGGCCGCATTTCGTCAGACCGAGGCCTGACCTCCCCCCTGGGTGGTTGCTGAAGTGCCGCCAATCTCCTGTTTTCCGCCGCTTTTCCCCAGAAACTTGACCCTGGGCAATTTAGGCAAGTATACTTGAAGGCTTGGGTTACGGCTTTTTGGTGGCCCTGACTCGTCTTCGATAGCTCTACCCGTCTGGAATCGCCAGCATGTTGCGTCGTACAAATACCGCTGCGCTGCTACTGTTCGCCCTTTGTGCTGCGCCTTTGGCCGTTGCTCAACAGCCTGGCGGCGGCGCTGTGGCGATCAATACTGCGGCGGCGCAACCGGCGGCGGCAGGCCCAAAAAATCCGCATAATCCGCCGCGGCGGGTCTTTGCCGAAGGGGTGCTGACCAACATTCCGAGCGACCTGCGGTCGGAAGAGACGTTTACCGGGCCCGAGCCGATCCTCGAGATCCTCAAAGGCGCCCAAGGGTTGGATTGGACGCCAGAAACGTTGCCCGAGACGCGGACGTTGAAAGCGATGGCCGAACAGGTCATTTATCGCCGCAACGTCTGGGGGCTCGATTTCTCGTTCAAACCGATCCGCATGATCGAAGTCGACGTGCCGCAGCCGACCGGCAAGATGCAGCGTAAGACGTTGTGGTATATGGTCTTCCGTGTTCGCAACATGGGAAACCCGCTAGAAGCGACGGCGACCACCTTTGAGACCGGCGACACGCTGTACGAAGCGGTCCAGGCAAGCGGCTCGACCGCACCGATCCGCTTTTTCCCGCGATTCGTGCTCGAATCGAGCGACCAAAAGAAGGAATATCTCGACCGGCTCGTCCCGGTGGCGATGGAGCCGATTGCGGCTCGTGAGATGGGGGGAACTCCTTTGTACGACACGGTTTCGGTAAGCCGCTTTGACATGCCGGTCAGTTCGGAAGAAGTCGACAACGGCGTCTGGGGCGTCGCGATCTGGGAAGACATTGATCCCAATACCGACTACTTCTCAATCTATGTTGATGGGCTGACCAACGCTTATCGCTGGACCGACAAGCCGGAAAACGTCGATCCAATGAAGATCGGGGCGCATCGCGAGTACCAGACCAAGACGCTCAAACTCAATTTTTGGCGTCCCGGCGACCGCTATAACGAACATGAAGACGAGATTCGTTTCGGCGTCCAGGGTCAGGTTGACTACGAGTGGGTTTACCGTTAAAAAAGTAGTTTCGCCCCGGTCTTTCGGCGGCGCTAGGTAAATCGCATCTTCTCGCCTTCCGGCGGAAATCACATATCAGGAGTTAGGTGACATGGCCCATAAGAAAGGTCAAGGTTCGAGCCGCAACGGTCGCGATTCGAATCCCCAGTATCGCGGCGTCAAGAAGTTTGGCGGCGAAAAGGTTCGTGCCGGCAACATTCTTATTCGCCAACTGGGCACCAAATGGCGCCCCGGCAAGAACGTCGGCTGCGGCAATGATTGGACGCTGTTCGCCCTTTGCGACGGCTCGGTGATGTTTGACCAAGAAGGTCGCCGCATCAACATCGTTCCGGTCCCCGCGGCCGTCGAAGCGAACTAGCGCGACAGAAGCGCCTGCGAAATCGTGCTTTCGCGCTAGCTAAACCGTAAAATACCAGGGATGATCCAGTTCGGGTCATCCCTGTTTTCGTTTGTAGGCAGACCATGTTTGTAGATCGCGTAATTATCGAAGTTGAAGGGGGCTCTGGCGGCGACGGCTGCATGAGCTTTCGTCGTGAAAAATATGTCCCCAACGGCGGACCCGACGGTGGGGACGGCGGCAGCGGTTCAAGCATCATCATGGTTGCCGAAGAAGGGGTCGACAGCCTGATGGCGATGTCGCACATCAAGCATTGGCGCGGTACCCGCGGCAATAACGGCGGCCCCGCCAATCGCACCGGCAAATCGGCCGAAGACGTGATCATCAAGGTTCCGCTCGGGACCGTCGTGATCGAAGCCGACGCCGGCTTTGTCATGAAAGACCTGAACGTCGCCGGTGAGCAAATGATCGCCGCCCGCGGCGGTTCTGGCGGCCGCGGAAACTTGAGCTTCAAGAACTCGACCAATCGCGCTCCGCGACAGTCGACCCCAGGCGGCAAGGGAGAACGCCGCAAGCTGATCCTCGAACTAAAGTCGATCGCCGACATCGGTTTGATCGGCAAGCCGAACGCCGGCAAGAGCACGCTGCTGTCGCGACTTTCCCGCGCTCGCCCAGAGATCGCCGACTATCCTTTCACCACCAAGTTCCCGAACCTGGGCCAGGTGCAAATCGACTACGACCGCACGTTTGTGCTGGCCGACATTCCCGGCTTGATCGAAGGGGCCAGCGAAGGAGTTGGCTTGGGACACGAGTTCCTGCGTCACGTCGAACGCGCCGGCATCTTGATTCATCTGGTCGAGCCGGCGCCGGTCGACGGCACCGATCCGATTGAGAACTATCAATCGATCCGCCACGAACTGACGCAATACGACGCCGACTTGGCCGCGCGCCCAGAAATCTTGTGCGTCACCAAAGCGGAACTGCCCGAAGGAAAAGAGATACGCGACAAGCTGGCCGAAATCACCGGCGGCGAAGTGCTGTTGATCTCGGCCGTGACCGGCGAAAATCTGAACGTGCTGCTCAGTCGCGCCGGCGACGAGCTCGATCGTGCACGGCAAAAGGCCAAATCGTAAGCGAGTTACCGTCATGAGCGGCGTTTGGGGAGCAGTCGACGTCGGCAATACGTCGATTCATATCGGTCTGTTTAACAGGACCGATTCGCGTCCTCTCCCTGCGCCGGCAACTACGTTCAGTTCAGCATCGCGCGCACCAGACTTCACGCGGCTGGCCGAAATGTTGCCCAACGAGCCGATCACCTGGAACATCGTCAGCGTCAATCGCGCCGGTCAGGCAGCGCTGGAAAGTTGGCTGAGCGCCGCTCGCCCCCGCGATCAACATCACGCTTTGAATCACGCCGAATTGCCGCTCACGATTTCGGTCGCCGCCCCCGAAAAAGTTGGCATGGATCGCTTGGCCGCGGCGGTCGGCGCCAATGCGATTCGTGATCCGCAGCGCCCGGCGATCATCATCGACGCCGGCAGCGCGATCACGGTCGACGTCGTTTCGGTCGCCGGCGATTTCCTGGGCGGAGCAATCGTACCAGGCATGAAGATGGCGGCTCGCGCCTTGGCCGGTCAAACCGACATGTTGCCAGAGATCACGGTCGACGTCGGCGAAATTCCGACCGCGATCGGCGCCGATACGCTTTCCGCAATGCGCAGCGGACTCTTCTACAGCGCCGTCGGCGGCGTCCGCGAGTTGATCGAGCGATTCACCGCCCAGCTAGACGGACCAGCGCCGCAAGTAATCTTCGCCGGCGGCGACGCCGCAAAATTAGCGCCGCAAATGCCGGTCGCAAGCGTCACGATCGATCACCTGGTGCTGGGAGGAGTCGCCATCGCCGCCCGATACGCAAAGGCGCCGCGATGAACCTTGCAGCGGAAACGATCGCCGCGCTGGTGACACCCAGCGGGCGCAGCGCGATCGCGACGGTCATCGTCGCCGGCCCCGCCGCCAACTCGGCGGTGGATCGTCATTTCTTTCCGCTGGGCAAGCGTCAGGCGTCGGCTACTTCCGTTGGCGACATCCTTGTGGGTCACTGGCGCGACAACGATCATGCGCCCGGCGAAGAACTGGTCGTCAGCCGAACCGGTGACGAGCGGCTCGAAGTCCATTGTCACGGCGGCATCGCCGCGTCACGTCGCATCCTGGATCATTTGCAAACCGCTGGCTGCCGCGAGATCGCTTGGACCGAATACGCCGAGCGAACCGAAGCTGCGCCGACCATCGCCGCCGCCCGCATTGCACTGGCCAAGGCCCGCACGTCTCGCACCGCCGCGCATCTGCTCGATCAATACAACGGCGCTCTGCAAACCGAGTTAGCGTCGATCACAGCGCTGCTGGACTCGCAGGAAACGAGCGACGCCCAACTGCGGATCACGGCGCTGCTGGCGACTGCGCGCTTCGGCCTGCATCTGACCATGCCGTGGAAGGTGGTGATCGCCGGTCGCCCGAATGTCGGCAAAAGCAGCCTGATCAACGCGCTGGTCGGCTACGAACGGGCAATCGTCTTCGATCAACCCGGCACCACCCGCGACGCCGTCACCGCAGCAGCCGCGTTTGACGGCTGGCCGGTCGAACTGGCCGACACCGCCGGCCTGCGCGAGAGCGACGACGCAATCGAAAGAGAAGGAGTCTCTCGCGCTCGCCAATTGCAAAGCGAAGCCGATCTGATCCTGCTGGCTTTCGACGCTTCGGCCCGATGGACGGCGGAAGATCAACAACTGATCGACGCGCATCCCGACGCGATCATCGTTCACAACAAATGCGACCTGCCGATCAGCAGCCGCGGACATCGCCCCGCAGGGCTAAAGGTCTCGGCCCAACGCGGCGACGGCATTGCGATGTTGATCGAAACGATCGGCCAGGCGCTCGTCCCCACGCCGCCGACGCCGGAGACTCCGCTGCTATTTACCGAAGAACAAGTCGCCGCGTTGCGGCAAACGGCGCGCTGGATCGCTGAAAAGAATCTACCGGCCGCCAACGCGATGTTGCAAGCGTTGCTTGGCGCCTAGCCAGCCTCACGGCGCAACAAGCGTGAGGCGCGGGACTTATTTTTTGGGCGGTTTGGCTTTGAAATATTCTGCAGCCGGCAATGCGATCGTGGTGCTGAGGAGCCTTTGGATTTCGATCGCGCCGTTGTAACCGATATTGCGCCCCTCCGCCGAAAGCTGCAGTTGGACACGCATGCCGGCGACATGAACAGGCGGCTGATTATGATTCGCCGAATACGGGACGAGACCCTGGTTGGGCATCGTCGGGCTGAAGTAAGTATTCAACACGACGCCGAGCGGCGGAAGCGTAATGAATTGGCGACGCAGCTGATAGTACTCGGCATAGAAGGGATCATTGCTCGACTGCTTCTCAATCTGCTGCAGGTAGTTCAGCCAGATCGCTTCGCACTGCTTGCTCACCATTTTCAACTGCTCGTCGTTGAGATAGAGCCGCTGCTGAGAATCGTCGAGCGGCACAACAATGTTTCGATCAGTGTCGATCAAGACGCAGAAACAATGCGAAAGCAATTTCGCAGGTTCGTTGAAATGGCCAATATAATAGGGCTCTTTGGATTTCGCCTCATAGCCGGCCAACAAAAAGTTGGGATGCCCAGGACAAGGGACGAGCTTCAGTTGAAACTCGCCTCCGATGTAATTCAGCATTTGGTTACTGCGAGACACCATGACGGGATGCGACCGGTCTTCGCTGGGCGATCCATCGCTGTTGGGCGTTCCCTTGGTCTGCAAACTGGCGCCGTCCGCGGCGAACTCGATCTGTTTCAGCTTTTCAACCGCGTATGTATTGCGAATCAATTCGGCCAGCTTTTGCGTGGTGGGAATCGTCTCGCGGGCATCGGCGCCGGCGATCACGGTGCACAGGACCAAAGCAATGGCATTCATGCTGGTTTCTCGTAGGTGAAAGTTACGCAGGCATCAAACAATAGCCCATTGGTCAGGAAAACATAGGAATGGAGGCCGCATTCCCTCACTTGCGCAGCGGGTTAGTGTCCGAGATTTTCTTCTCCGCTTTCCGCTTTTCTTCTCGCCAAAGTATTGTTCGGCCGGGATCGCCAACTCGCTGGCCAGCAGATCTCGCAACAAGAAAAAGTGATCCTCTCCGATGCGATGATCCCCAGCGAACGTCCATAGCTGATATGACAAGCTGCTGCGGCTCCATTGAAAACCGGTGATTTTACACTCGGTCTTGATCGGCCGGCGATTGCGACGCAAAGCAGAAGCGCAGCAGTATTCATCGAATTGCCTTGCTAACAGAAGAGTCCAACGGTTCGCGCACGATTGAATCTAGGGGACCGCGCAGCCGGTGTCCAGCAAACAATCGTCCTAGATAATTTCCGAGAAAAGAATGACAGGCGAAACGCTCCAAACGGGGTGCGCGTTTCGGGAAAATCTTTCCGGGTAGGGTGCGTCAAGACGCACGACGCCCTGCTAGCCAATGCGGAATCGATCGATGCGTGGTAACGCAAACGCGTTGCTCCTTTGCGTTGCCACGCGAGTCGATTTTCCACCGTTTGGACAGGTTCTCGGCGCCTCGACGCACCCTATGCGGGGTAAAGATTGTCGGTTGACAGAACGCACGGAATTGGGGTCATTTACCCATTGCGATTCCACTACCCAATCACATTCACACATCGTCCGATTCGTCGGACGATGACGGAGATTCTCTGCGCGGGGGATTCCGTGAGGAAATATTCCTGGCCCAACTGAATTGCTAGTCCGATGGTCCACTTAAAAAAGCGGTCCTATCCAGTCCAAGGTTTCAGCCCGAAAAAAACGAGGTCCGGTCCTGTCCAAGGTTTCAGTCCAAAAAAAACGGGGTCTGATCCTGCCCAAGGTTTCAGTCCGAAAAAAACGAGGTCTGGTCCCGCCGCCAGGCAATCGCATTGGTTTCGAAACAAAAAAGAATAGACGCTTGCGCGCCTATTCCTTTTTTGGCGACGAGGAGGGAGGGTTCGTCGCCCTGGTGGTTTGGCTGATGGGTCGCTTAGACGATGACTTGTTCTCGTTCGGCGCGGACCATGCTTTCGACGGCGTCTCCTTTGGCGATCACGACCACTCCGCCAGAGCTGATCGTAAAGCCGCGGCGGCGGTCCATCTCGAGATCAAAACCGATTTCGGTTCCGGATGGGATGTGTACGCCCTTGTCGATAATCGCACGGCGAATCCGTGTGTGACGGCCGATATTGACCCCCTCGAACAAGATCGAATCTTCGACATGCGCGAAGCTGTTGACCCGGACGTTGGCGCCGATAATGCTGCGTTCGACTTCACCGCCGGAGATGATCGATCCGCCGCAAACGATGCTATCGAGCGCACAACCGCGACGACCTTCTTCGGCCGAGCCGGCGAAGACAAACTTGGGCGGGGGGACGTTCGGCTGGTAAGTCCGCAGCGGCCAATCTTGATCGTACAAATTCAACAGCGGATCGACGGTGACCAGGTCCATGTTCGCTTCAAAGTAAGCGTCCAACGTCCCTACGTCGCGCCAATAGGCGTCTTGCTTGCGGTTTTCGTCCCGGAACGGGAAGGCGAAAACGCGCTGCTTGTCGATGATCGACGGAATGATGTTTTTACCAAAATCATGGGCGCTGTCGCGGCGCGTCGCGTCTTGGCAAAGCTGCTCGAACAAAAAGTGAGCGTTAAAGACGTAAATGCCCATCGAAGCCAGACAATGGTCGGGTTCGCCGGGGATCGTCTTCGGCGTCGGCGACTTTTCTTCAAAGCCGACGATCCGTTGATCGGTATCGACCTGCATCACGCCAAACGACTTCGCTTCTTCGGTCGAAACGCGAAGCGCGCCAATCGTCAAGTCGGCGCCGTTCTCGATGTGATAATCGATCATCGACGCGTAGTTCATCTTATAGATGTGGTCGCCGGCGAGAATCATCACATAGTCAGGGCGATGCTTTTCCATCGCGTAGATATTTTGGTAAACCGCGTCGGCGGTTCCTTGATACCACTGCTCATCAATACGCTGCTGCGGCGGGATGACGTCGATAAATTCACCCAACTCGCGGCAAAAATAACGCTGCCAGCCGGTGTTCGCGTGCCGGTCGAGACTTTGACCTTTGTACTGCGTCAGCAATTGGATATGACGCAGACCACTGTTCAAACAGTTAGAGAGCGCGAAATCAACGATGCGATAGACGCCGCCGAAAGGAACAGCCGGCTTCGCGCGATCGCGCGTCAGCGGTTCCAATCGCGACCCTTTTCCGCCTGCGAGGATGACGGAGAGTACGTTTTGCATGGGGGAGGCGCTCCTGAACGAGATTCACGGGAAGGAGGAGCCGGGCGGATGTGGGGTGCGCCGTCGCGACTTCCGGCTTATTTTATCGACACCGCCCAGATCACAAAACAGAAAATGAAAGCGGCGCTTCCCCAGAATTCGGAACGCGCCGTCTTTCGCGCCGGAGATAGCGATTATGCCCACGCGATTTGCTTCCGCTTCTAGCGCCGCTTATGCGTTAGCCATGCGGATTTTGCGCACCACGAAATACTGAATCATCCCCAACAGCAAAATGGAGAGCGTTAGACAGATCATCCAGTGGATGTCGAACGGCGGACCTTTGGGAAAAACGAGCGAGAAGAAGACGTGGATGTAATAGCCGATCAGCGAGATTGTGGTGACGTAACCAACGAGCCCCGTTTGATAGAGCGCCCCACTTGCAGCCACTAATAGCACATATCCCAGCACGAGGGGGCTAGCGGCGCCGTTGGCGGAAAATAACAACAGCGTCAGCAGCACCACGTTCATCGTCATCCACAGATAGATCGCGGTGCTGCGGCGGCGCGGCTTTTCGTACATCCGCTGAAAGAACCAAGCCCCAATCGCGTAACCCAAAGCGGTCGCGATCGAGATCACTTGAAATAGCGGCGCCGACGATACGGGATCCCGCACGACCCAGACGCAAAATAAGTGATAGGCGTAAAACAGCAACATCGCCGCCCAGGTGATCGCCAATCCGGGACGACGCCGCGCCCAAAAGACAATTCGCTCTAGTGGAGATAAAGGACGCGCCTGGATCGGCTCGTTGCTGAGATAGGCCTGTAAGTCGGCGGCCAGTTCGCCTGCGGTGTGATACCGGGCGCTCGGCGATTTGTGCAAACACTTCAAGCAGATCGTCTCCAGCTTGCGCGGGATCTGTCGATTGTGCTTGCGCGGCGGAGTGACGTCGGACGAGCAGACGAGATCAATCGCATCGAGCAAGTTGGCGCTTTCAAACGGCGGCTTGCCGGTCAGCAGCGCATAGAGGATCGCCCCCAAACCATAGACGTCGGTCGCAGCTCCAACCTGATGGACGCGGCCCGACGCTTGCTCTGGCGCCATATAGCCGGGGCTTCCCATGATCTGCCCGGTGCAGGTCAGGTCTGCGTCGTCGCCAACCCGTTTGGCCAAGCCGAAGTCGGTCACCTGCGGACGCCCTTGCTCATCCAATAACACGTTCGACGGCTTCAAGTCGCGGTGAATCACGCCATGTTGATGCGCGTGTTGAATCGCTTCGGCGATCTGTCGAACCAGATCGGCCGCTTCCTCGGGGGCGAACGAGCGGGTCTTCAGCGCCGCCGCCAAACTTTGGCCGGCGACATAGCCCATCGAAAAGTAATGTCGACCGTCGTGACTGCCGACTTCATAGATCGGCACGATGCCGGGATGCGTCAAGTTGGCGGCTGCTTCCGCTTCGATCCGAAACCGGGCGACTTCGTCGGTCGAAGCGAACTGCCCAGCCAGGATCATTTTTAGTGCGACCGTACGGCTGGGGCTTTGCTGTCGAGCGCGATAGACCACGCCCATCCCGCCGCGAGCGATCTCGGCTTCGATCTCATAACCGGTGACCTGAAGCTTGTCGGCGGAGAGGGGAAGCGCGGTGATCGTATCCCAACCAATCGTGGGACTATCGGGCGTCAACGCCGCTTCCAGCGGAGAGCGATCGAGCCGGCTATCGTCGGCTTGGGAGAGCATCGCGTCGACCTGCTCTTGCAAGTCCACACGATCGGCGAAGTGCGCAGCCAGCCACGCGCTGCGCTCGGTTGGCGATAGCTGGATCGCATGATCAAACGCGTCGCATGCTTGTTGATAGTCTTCCGGCTTCATTGGCAATATAGCAACCCTATTGGAGGAGAGCACGCATTCCTTCGGCTCGCGCCTCGGGCTAGTGTTCTTCCAACTGAGTCAGCAGCCAAGCTTTGGCGGCGCGCCAGTCGTTTTTGACGGTGGATGCGGAGATATCGAGCGTAGCGGCGGTCTCTTCGACCGTGAGTCCGCCGAAGTAGCGGAGTTCGACAATCCGTGCGTGCCGCGGATTGAGTTGTGCCAAGCGCTCGAGCGCGTCGTCCAAAGCGACCAGGTCGACTTCGCGCGACGGCTCGTCAGGCGTCAGATTCTCGTCGATGGCGATCTTCTGGGCGCCGGCGCCGCGCTTGGCGGCGTTGCGACCCCGCGCGTGGTCGACCAGGATGCGCCGCATGATGTTGGCGGCGATGGCGCAAAAATGCGTACGGCCTTGCCACTGAACGCGGCTTTGATCGATCAACTTCAGATAGGCCTCGTGCACAAGCGCCGTTGGCTGCAGCGTGTGATCAGCCCGTTCACGCTGCATTTGCCGCCCGGCGATTCCCTTCAATTCGCTGTAGACCAACGGCAACAGCTTCTCGGCGGCGCCGGTCTCACCGCGCGATAACGCGGCCAATAGCAAAATAGTGTCATCGCTCACGCGGCGAGCTCCTGAGGGGGGAAATGTCTAAGGCTAAGGATAGCTTAACACGCCGCCGAACCAGGAAAAACGGACAGCCTTGACCGCGGCGCCCCTTAGCCGCGGATCACCTGACGATTTCCGTCGTAGCAGATCTGCTTTTGCCGCCGCGCCACCATATCCCAGTCGAAACGATGTGGAGGCTCAAGATAGTTGCGGTAAGCTGCCGCCATTTGACGCCCGACTTCACTGGGCGCTACGCCGCCGAAACCGGCGCCCATCGCCGGCAGTGCGACCGTGCTGATTTTTTGCGGATGAGTCACGTTATGGCGATAGATCACAACCAGCGCGGCCAAGGTTGCGGCATAGACTTTGTCGGTCCCAGCGATCGAGCCCGGCACGCGCATCGTGGGCGCATGTACTACAAACGGGTAGCCGGGCGTATTGGTTTCTACCACAAAAGCAGTTCCGACCGGCTGCTCTCCCAGGTACTCGTCCAAGATTCGATTCTGGACCTGCGTCATTAATGACTCGCCGTGGAATGCGACAACAGCCGCGTCAATTCCGGCGGTCATCATGCCGAAGGAATTGCCCGCAGTCACGAAGCAATCGTGCGGCGGCAGGTTTTCAAAGCGGCGAGCCTGGGCGATTACGCCAGGCAAACCGTCAAAGCGAGCGATGAGCGGCTCGCAGATAGATGGGTCGGGATGAACCAACCACAAGGTAAGAGGAAATGGCATCGCTGGATTGTAGCAAAGCCGCTGGGAGCAAGCCAACCGAGCGGCGCGACTTGCTTACTTTTGCAGGATTAACTTGCCGCTGCGCGTCTCGCGAAGTCGATAGAAGGCGCCTTTGTGGGAAATCAAGATCTCGCTGTTCCCGTCCATCAACTCGTTCGAGTCCACGATTCTTGACTGGGGACCAGCCGCCGCAGAATCACTGGACGCGGCCTGGGCCGCAGGGAAGGTTGCGTCATCGTCAGAGCGTTGCGATTCGTCGCTGGACATAGGCAATCAGTGGTGAAATTTCGCGGGGGGAAGTTTTTTGGAGTCAGTCGTTGACAACGCCTTGGATGGGCGGCTAAACTTCTTACATCGATATTGATACTCGATCTCAGTTTCACTTGCAACGCGTTCCCCCGAGTTTTCTCGCAAAAATTTGCCTTCCGTTCGCCAGCTCTCCTGCCAGCCCACACGGTCGACAACCGTTTCGCGTTGCGAAATCCCCCCTTGTTGCCTGCCCGGGCGAAATCAAAAAGGAGAGCCGACCATGCGTCGTCGAGGTTTTACGTTAGTTGAGTTGTTGGTGGTGATCGCCATTATTGGGGTATTGATCGCCCTGCTGTTGCCGGCCGTGCAACAAGCCCGCGAAGCGGCGCGGCGGATATCTTGCACGAACAATCTGAAGCAGATTGGACTTGGGACACACAACTACCACGACACGCATCGCCAGTTTCCGAACGTCGACTATGGGTATTCGAATACGAGCGCAGGCAGCTACTTTGCCGCAATCCTTCCCTACTTAGAACAAGGGAACGCCTACGACATCTTCGATCCGTCGCAATCGAATAGCAGCGCACACAACGTTGCCGTAACAGGTCAACGGATCGAAATGTACCTCTGTCCATCCGCATCGGAGCCGCGGCAAGTTGGCGATGCCGTTTGTGACGACGGTCGCGCGCCAGGAAATTACGCCTTGAACGTCGGAACAGAAAAAGCGGAGGCCTACGGCACTGCAGTCGGCCAGCAGTTGAATGGCGCAATCGTTTATTCGATTTCATCGCCAGGCAAGACTGCCTTTCGTGATATTACGGATGGGACAAGCAACACATTCTTGGTAGGCGAATCGGCTTACAATCTGCCCGACTACCTGTTTAGCTCCCATAGCGCGGCGGAATGCGTCGGGCTTCCCCGGTATTCATTTACCTACTGGGGCAATCCTTACCCAACATCCACCGCGTTTAGCACTTCTTCGCTTTTCAACCCCAAAGACAAAGCTGGCGACGAAGTCTTCGACTCCGACTGGGTTCAATCATTCCGCAGCGAGCACGTTGGAGGCGTACAGTTCGTGTTCGTCGACGGTTCGGTTCACTTTGTTCCGAGCACAATCGACGCCGATACGCTCGACTACTTGGCGACGCGTGGCGGTGGGGAGGTTATCGGTGAGTACTAAGTCAATCCAATTGGGTGTTATTGCCTTGCTGGCGCTGTACTCGATGGGTTGCAGTCGTTCCGATGATCCATTTGATCGAGCAGATGCCAGCGGCATCGTGACGCTAGACGGAAAGCCGCTCGCCGAAGGTGTCGTCTACTTCATTCCAAAGGGCGGGATCGTCGGGCCGAAAGCGTTTGCCACTGTGACCGATGGAACATTCTCGGCGGAAGGGGATTATGCACCATTGGTCGGAAACCACCGCATCGAGATTGAATCCCGCGACGATGGCGGTATTGCCTTCGACGACGAAAAGGCGGTCGCCCGACTGGTCGAAGAAGGCCGCAAGCCGCCCCAGCGTGTCGTTGTCCCCCCGATCTACAACCAGCGGAGTATTTTAAGCGCTGATGTGGTCGCCGACGGCCCCAACGAATTCAAGTTTGAACTCAGCTCCAAACGTCGCCGCTAAACCGTCGACGCAATACCAACTCCTAGCAGCAGTCGTCGCGACGTAGCCTTCGGGCCGCGTCGCGGCGGCTTTTTCTTTGCGCTGACCTCCATTGCCGCTTCGCCGAAAGAAAGGCGTCGCATCTGGCGGCGGCATCTTCTACCATAGAAGAGCCATGAGCGGCGCGTCGCCGCTTGCCTGTCGTTCGCACCATGTTTTGCCGCCGTCATGCAACTTCATTGTCTCGGCGTTTCTGGCTATCACCCGAGCCAGACCCGACAAACCGCCTGTTTTATGTTGCCTGAGATCGGCGTCGTGCTGGACGCAGGCACAGGGCTGCATCGCGTTCGCAGTCGGATCGAAACGCCGCAGCTCGACATCTTTCTGTCGCATGCGCATCTCGATCATGTGATCGGCGTGACGTTTCTGTTTGATACGCTCTACCAAAAAGAGACGTCCGTCCGCGTACATGCCGAACAAGACAAGATCGACGCAATCCGTCAACACTTGCTCTCGCCGTTGCTCTTTCCGGTGGCGCCTCCCTGCGAGTTTGTTCCGCTGACAGGCGATGTCCCGCTGGCCGGCGGCGGACGCTTGAGTTGGTTCCCCTTGAAACATCCCGGCGGCAGCGTCGGCTATCGACTCGACTTGGCGGATCGCTCGATGGCTTACGTCACCGACACGACGGCCGAGATCGGCGCCGACTATCTCGAAAAAATCCGCGGCGTCGATCTGCTGTTGCACGAATGCTATTTTACCGACGGCGTCGACGACTTCGCCGAGACGACCGGACACAGTTGCGTCACGCCGGTCGCCCAGGTCGCCCAAGCGGCCGGAGTCGGCCGCTTAGTGCTGACCCACGTCAATCCGCTGGATGACATCGCCGACCCGATCGGAATCGAAATCGCCCAGAAGATCTTCCCCAACACGATCTTGGCTGAAGATGAAATGGTGATTGAGTTTTAGACATTCGTCATTTCCGCGAGAGCGGCTTCACCCCATCCATCCGCCGCAAGATCTTCTGCAGCGTTTTCCGATAGTCGTAATAGTCGACTTCCAGTCGATGGCGCGGGGATGCGATAAATTCGTCTTTCTGCGGCCAGCCGGCGGCGCTGGAGTGTTTTAGCGCTCGAAACCAATCGGCCAACTGCGGCTGCGTCTTCTGAGCGACGATGAAGCGGGCCATGATCTTGGCCTGCAGTTCGCTCAAGGGCCACTGTCCGCTGTTGGGTTGAATCATACCGGCGACAAACAGATTGTCTTTGTCGGGATGAAACGCATGCAAAAACAGACGCGGCGTTCCCTCTTGCGCGTTCAACTGCTTCAGGTCGATAAACGGAAACGAGAGCTTGTAGCCGGTCGCCAAGATAACCAGATCAAACGCCTGACGGCGCTCGTCGGCAAAGACCACCTCATCGCCGTCGAACTGCTTGACGTCCGAAAAGACCTGCACGCGGCCATGCCCGACGTAGTATGGAAGCTGTGAATTGATGATCGGATGCGTCGCGAAGATCTCGTGATCAGGGCGGGGGAGACCGTATCTCTCGGGACGCCCCAACACAAACGCGACCGCATGACGAACGATCCACCGCTTCCACAATTTGGGGATCGGCAACCCGCGCAGGCGATCGCCGATCACATCCGACGGTTTCCCTCGGATGAACTTGGGGAGAAAATGATATCCCCGTCGCATGCTGAGCGCGGCGTAATCAGCGTGAATCGCCGCTTCGACGGCGATATCGCAGCCGGTATTGCCGGCGCCGACCACTAAAACACGCTTGCCGCGAAGCTGCTCCCCTGATTTGAACTGCCGCGAATGAATCACTTCTCCGTTGAAATTGCCGGGGATTTGCGGCGACAGAGGATCCCAATGATGCCCGTTGGCGATGATCACCCCGGCATATTTACGAGGCGAATCCTCACCGGCGACGTTGATTTCCCAAGCGTCCGGTCCGACAGGCGAAATGTGGTTTACCGTAGCCCCCAACTCGATGTGCGAATAAAGATCAAACTCGCGCGCATAACTGCGTAGATACTGCTGCGCCTCTTGATGGCTGGGGTAGGACGAAAACGACTCAGGCATGGGGAATTCGTCATAAGCGGTCATCCGCTTGGAGGAGATGAGATGCGTCGATTGGTAGACGCTGCTGGACGCTTTGCCAAAATTCCAGTTCCCCCCGACATCATCTTCACGTTCTAGCGCGTGACATTGCACTCCCATTTGCAAAAGATTTTTAAGCACGGCTAATCCCGACGGACCTGCGCCAATAACGCAGTAAGTCGATTCGGTTGCCTGTATCGACAGCTTAGATGTTGGACTTACGGACAATAGATTGCCTTAACAAGATTGTTTCGGTCTCAATAGGGTAACTGGGGGTGGGATTACTCGACAGGCAAACGAATACATTTTTCGTTTCGCCGATTCAATTTCGCTTGACATCCCAGTGATACGGTTGGACAATCTAACAGATAGCTGCAAGGTGGTTTTTAACTCCGTTCGGCTTACCACAGAAGCGGAAAGCGTCGGAAATTAACACTTTCTCAACATATCGAAAACTTGCCATCCAAAGAGGCGGATGAAAATTTAACGATCGAGGGAATGAAAATCACTGGACAACTTCTCTGAATTAGCAAAGATTAAATAATACTTTGCTGACAAAGCAGTAGGCGCTGCACTTATCGGAAGAGGTCCATCGAGTCTCAATATCGACGTACCCTTGAGAGAAGTGCTACTCGGAACAGAAACGCGAATTAAGAGGAGCAGATCATTATGATGCGAGTGACTAAGGTCGCATCGGCGGAAGATTACCAATTAATCAGCAGCTTCGACGAAGTGAAACGAGCGCTGCTGGATGAAAACAAATTTTCGGATCGACTGGAAAAGCCGCTCGCCTATTGGGCGCTGCCAAACGATCGCCGCTTGCCGCTTGCTTTTCTCGGACGCTCGCTAGGTGACCTACTAGCGACCCCGTTTGAAGAGCTCTCGGCGACTCCTGGCATCGGCCAGAAGAAAATCAGTTCGCTCGTTCGCCTTCTGCATCGCGCCACGAAGGAAGAACCCCATTCAACGCCGTACGGCGCCCAAGAGCAAGCTCCCGCGACTCAGGGGGACGAGATCCTGGGCATGCCTTGCTCGCCGGATGGTCAGTTTGACCATACGCTCGTTTCCGAACTGTTGTGGGCCAAGTGGCGCGATTCGGTTCGCCTGCACAACCTGCAGCACGAGAAGCTCGGCCGCTTGGCCTCTTCGCTCGCCGAAGTGCCGACCGTGATCTGGAACACGCCGCTCAGCTTCTATCTCGACTACACCGTCGCCGAGATCCGTCGTCTCAAAACCCACGGCGAAAAGCGCGTTCGCGTCGTGCTGGAAGTCTTCTTCCGCATCCACCAGATGCTGGAGAACGTCCAACCGCAAACTCAGTTCGCCCTGAAGCTGCAGCCGAACTTTGTGCCAACCGTCGAACGCTTCGTCCTCGACAAACTGGTCGACGACAACCAGCCTTCGGAAGATGACGTCCGCGCTTACATCGCCGACGCGCTGCTGAAGCAAATCAAACTAGACGCCGGCGACACCGTCTTTGACCTCGCGGTCGGACGTCTCGGCCTGGGAGGCAAGCCGCAAAGCGTTCGCATGCAAGCTCGCATGCTGGGCGTCACCCGGGCTCGCATCTATCAACTGTTGGAAGATTGCAGCAAAGTGATGAGCGTTCGCTGGCCCGAAGGTCAGGCGCTGTTGGCCACGCTGGTTCAAAAAGGAATCAACGCCGGTCACTCGCCGATCGAACAACGCCTGCTGATCGCCGTTCGCGAGCTGTTCTTCCCGACCAAGCTCGAATCGTTTGAAGAAGATCCGCAAATCTAAGCAGACGATTTTTCGGTAACAAAACTCAAAAGGGCTCGTCTAACTTCAGGCGAGCCCTTTTTTTGTTGGGTCCGCTGTGCGGACTGCTTGAATTGCTAGATGTTGCGCAAATCTGATTTGAACGTGGCTCTTGGGCCTCACCGCGGATCTTACGACAAGAAAAACAACAAGGCGCCCTTCATGGACGCCTTGGTCGTTGGATTCAGGAAGCGGAAGTTACGATGACTTCACGTTTCCTGCCTTATCAAACTGGACGACCGTGCCGTCGTCTTCATACTGCTTACGCAGCTTTTTCAGTTCGGACTTCATCTCGTTCAGAACTTCCGCATAGGCGGAGTCGTCGTAAACGCTCTTCAGCTCTTTCGGATCCTTCTCTAGATCGAACAGTTCCCACTCGTCGGTCTTGTAGAAATGGATCAGTTTGTAGCGATCGGTGCGGACGCCGTAATGAGGCGCGACGCGATGCGGTTGCGGATATTCGTAGTAGTGGTAGTAAACGCTCTTGCGCCAATCAGGGATCGTCTTCCCTTCGAGCATCGGCAAAAAGCTGCGGCCTTGCATTTCGGCGGGGATCTCGACGCCGGCGGCGTTCAGGAATGTTTCGGCGAAGTCCAGATTCATCACCAACGCGTCGTTGGTCGCGCCCGCTTGGATCTTCTCGGGCCAACGAACCATCAGCGGCGTGCGGAACGATTCTTCGTACATCCAACGCTTGTCGTACCAGCCATGTTCGCCGAGATAAAAGCTTTGGTCCGACGTGTAAACGACAATTGTGTTATCGGCCAAACCGCTGTCATCCAAATAATCCAGGACGCGACCGACGTTGTCATCGACCGCAGCGACGCAGCGGAGATAGTCTTTGATGTAGCGTTGGTACTTCCAACGAACGAGATCGTCTCCCTTCAGGTCGGCTTCTTCGAACGCTTTGTTCTTCGGTTCGTAAGCGGCGTTCCACGCGGCTAGTTGCTCTTTCGTCAATCCTTTCGGCTGGGTCAGCTTCAGATCGTTCGGGTTCATATGATTGGCGATCGTCATCTCTTGCTCAGACGCCGGCGTGGCCCGATTCTCGTAATCGTCAAACAGCGTGTCGGGCTCCGGAATCGTTTCGCCGTCGTACATGTTCAGGTACTTCGGTCCCGGCTGCCAGTTGCGATGCGGGGCCTTGTGTTGATAGACCAGCAGAAACGGCTTGTTGGGATCGCGACTTTCCTTCAGCCAGTTCAGCGCCAGATCGGTAATGATGTCGGTCGTGTAGCCGGTGTGCTTGTGCTTTCCGGTATTCGAGAGCATCGTCGGGTTGTAGTACGGTCCTTGCCCTTGCAGTACTTCCCAGTAGTCAAAACCGGTCGGATCGCTGACCAGGTGCCATTTGCCGACGACGGCGGTTTGATAGCCCGCTTTTTGCAGTAACTTGGGATAGGTCAACTGCTTGCCGTTGAAGCGGCTGTGATTGTCAACAAAGCCATTCTTGTGGCTGAACTTGCCGGTCAGAATCACGGCGCGGCACGGACCACAGATCGAATTGGTGACCATGCAATTGTCGAAACGCATTCCTTCTTTGGCGATGCGATCGAGATTCGGCGTTTGGTTGATCTTGCTGCCGTAGCAACTGAGCGCGTTATAGGCGTGATCGTCCGACATAATGAACAGAATGTTCGGCTGATCCGCGGCCGCGGCGACGCCGGAAAATAGCAGGACGGTCAGAAGGGTGAAAAAGGGGGGGGCATGCTTCATCACAGACTCGCAAGGCAGGGTATCATGAACTAAGGGCGACGATCGCCCTCAAGTTTAGCCCAGTCAGAAACCGTTTGCGAATAGCTTGGTTCCGGTCTGTGTTCGTTTATTCTTAATGTCACGAGATATCAGGTGCAATTTACGGAGCGGCGCAGTAGACTGGAAACGCTGTAGACCCCCCCCTCTACCCTCCTTCCTTACTTGCGGTTCTTCATGCCTGCCTATCGCATTCTCGCCGCCGTTTGCTTGTTTGTTTTCGGTTCGGTTTCGCTGGTCTCCGCCCAATTTGAGGACGAATTCGCCTCGGGGTTGATCGCTGACTACGTCGCCGCCGACGGAACGCAATGCCGTCGGATCGATCCGCAGATCGCTTTCAACTTTGGCGCTGCTGCGCCCGACGACCGGGTGAGCGGCGGCAAGTTCACCGCCAAGTGGGATGGTTTGCTGCTGACCAAAACGCCGGGCCCTTACACGCTGTATGTTTACGCCCAAGGGAAAGTCCGGATTCAGATCGAAGACGAAGTGGTGCTGGACGCCGAAGCGAAGACGCCTGGTTGGCTGACCGCCAAATCGATCCATCTGAAATTTGATTGGCATCCGCTGCAGGTCGAATTCTCCAAGACCTCTCCTGACGCACAGATTGCCATCTATTGGACCGGACCAGATTACTCGCTAGAGCCGATCACGCCCGAGTGGCTCTTTCATGAAATCGACGATACGTTCGCACAGCCGTTTGATACCGGGCGCGATCTGGTGCGATCGCATCGCTGCGGCGCTTGCCATGGTGGAGATCGCTCAACCGAGTTGCCGGCCCCGGCGCTCAACCGAGTCGCCGGCCATCTGTCGCAACCTTGGATTGTCGATCGACTGATGAGCGCCGCCAGAGAAAGCGAAGATTCGACGCGCAAGATGCCTCACTACAATCTGCCCCCAGGGGATGCCGAAGCGATCGCCGCCTATTTGGTGGCGGAATCGGACTTGGTGGGAGAAAAGGGGAAGCCAGACAAGGGGGGCTCGGTTGGTGCCGGCAAACGAATGTTTGAGTCGCTCGGCTGTCTGGCCTGTCATCGTGTCGGAGAGTTGGGAGCGGCTGGACCTTTTAGCGGCGGCGATCTCAGTGACATCGCGGCCAAGCGACCGCCCCACTTTTTTGCAAAATGGCTGGAAGATCCGGCGGCGTTGAACGCCGATCACCGGATGCCCGTTTATCAACTGGATGGCGATTCTCGCAAGCATTTGGGCGCCTACTTGGCGACTCTATCCAAGTCAGGCAAACTCGCGTCGACGCCGCAGCAAAAACAAAACGCGCTAAAAGTCAAGCAAGGCCGCGACCTTGTCCTGGCCAATCGCTGTGACGCATGTCACCGCTTGCCGGGCGATTTGAAGGACGACGCGCGGAAGCCGTTATCGACGTTGACCTCCGGCGACTTGTGGCGCGACGCTTGCTTGGCGGCGCCCATGGTTGAAAAGCATCCCGGCTATCGCTTGCCGGCGGAAGAGCAGGAAGCGATTCGTACCTATCTGCGCCAAAAGGCGCCCGGCAAGCGATCCGCTGCGGCTGAAGTTTCCGGCGCTCAAATCGTGCGCGAACGCAATTGCCTTTCGTGTCATGCTCGCGGCATCGGCAAAGGCCTGGCGCCGACCGCCGCGCAGGCGGCGGCCGCTGACTCGGCGCTCAGCGCGGTTCTGCCGACGCTCACTCCTCCGTCGCTGAACAGCGTGGGAGACAAACTGCATGACCAGGCGCTGATGGACATCATTCTGCGCAAAGACCCGGTCCATCGTCCTTGGCTCAAAGTGCAGATGCCGCGGTTCCGACTCCAGGAAACGGAGTTGACAGCGATCAAGGATTATCTGGTCGAGCAAGATCGGATCCCCACACACCCGCTGGTCGGACGCCCTTCCGAAGTGGATCCCGCGGCGCTGGCGATCGCCGGCCAGCGCTTGGTCGGCGGTGAAGGGTTCAACTGCACCAGTTGCCATGCGGTCGGCGATTGGCGGCCGTCGGACGCGCCGTTGAATGCGAAGGGGCCGACTCTCTCGATGCTGGGAGATCGGATTCGCCGCGATTGGTTTGATCGTTGGGTGCGAAAACCGGCGCGAATCGTGCCGCAGATGGAAATGCCGAGCGTCACCGTTCCGGTCAGCGGCGTGCTGCATGACGAGATCGATGATCAACTCGCCGCCGTTTGGCACGTGTTGAACACGCCTGATTTTCAGCCGCCGAAACCGAACCCAGTACGAGTGGCCCGCCGCAGCGGAATCGTCAGCGATAACGAAACTGGATTGGTGCTGACCGACGTGCTGCGTGATGTCGATCGCAATTTGCAATTCATCAAACCGCTGCTTGTTGGGTTGCCGAACCGGCATAACGTGCTGTTTGATCTCGAAACAGGTCGTCTAGCGTCATGGACATTGGGCGACGCCGCGTATGAGCGGAGCGAAGGAAAATCATGGTTCTGGGAATTGGCCGGCGCCGAGTTGCTCGCTATCGGCGACGACACGCCGGAACTTGCGCTGGTGGAGCCCAGCGGAAAGTCGCTCGCGCCGCAGACTACGGGCCAGTTTATTACCAGCGTAGACCGTTGGCGGCGCAACAGTGACGGAGGCGTTTCGGCCGACTATCGTTTGACGTTTGGCGAAGAGAAGCCGCAAACGTTGCAAGTACGACAAGCCATCACGCCGGTCTGGGACGAACAAGGCGCTCATGGATTCGTCCGCACGTTTCAAGTGCAAGAGATGCCTGCCGGCTATCAACTGGCGCTGCGGCTGTTAGATTCCAAGCAAACGCCATCGGTCGAAATCAACGGCGACACGCTGACGATCGCCAAACAAAAACTGTCGATCTCCGTCGCCGGCGACGCCAAGCTGCTATCGTCCGGCGTCGTGCAAATCACGCCGACCAGTCAAGAGGCGAACTTTTCGGCCCGCTATCTCTCGAGCTTGCCGGAAGATCGTTATCCGCCGCGACCGCAAATAGAGCCGTCGATCGCCGCCGCGGCCGAGTTGACGATCACGCCGGGTTGGTCAGCGCAGCGCTTGCCGCTGACGGTCGAACTGATGCCGACGGCGATCGCCTGGCGTCCGAATGGGGACATGGTAGTCGCTTCGCTCAAAGGGCGAATCTGGTTGGTGCGCGACGCCGATGGAGATGGGAAACAAGAAACGCTGATCCCGCTTGATATCGAATTGGCGGCGCCTTTTGGTTTGGCCGCTTACGACGGCTATCTTGACGTGATCAACAAGTATTCGTTGCTCCGGATCTTCCACGATGACGCCGGACATGTGGAGCGGATCGAAACGTTAGTCGATGGTTGGGGACATACCGCCGACTATCACGACTGGGCGATGGGACTGCCGCAAGACAAGGACGGCGCCTACTATATCTCGACCGCTTGTCAGCAAGATGGCCGCTCGCAGGCCGCTTCCAAGTGGCGCGGAGTCGTGCTGAAGTTGATCCCGCGCGAGCCGACCGCCGACGATCCGAGCTATTTTAAGATTGAAGAACTTACGGCGGGGCATCGCTTTCCGATTGGTATCGCCCGCAACCAGGCTGGCGAACTGTTTGTGACAGACAATCAAGGGAACTACAACCCATACAACGAATTGAACCATATCGTGCCGGGCAAACGATACGGATTCATCAACAAGATCGATCGCAAGCCAGGCTTTGCGCCGGTAGAGACGACGCCGTCGATCGCGATTCCGCATCCTTGGACCCGCAGCGTGAACGGCATCTGTTTCCTCGAAACGTCGGCGGCGCTGCGACAAAAGATCGGAGCAGACTATTTCGGCCCGTTTGAAGGGGATCTGATCGGCTGCGAGTACGACACGCGTCGATTGGTTCGCATGAGTCTGGATCATGTGGGAGACGCCATCCAAGGCGCCATCTATCCCTTTACCCACGATCCCGGCGACGAAGTGAAGAACGCGCTGCTAGGGCCAATCGCCTGCGCCGTCTCGCCGAGCGGAGAGCTGGTGATCGGCAACATGCGCGACGGCGGTTGGGGCGGAGGCGCCAACGTCGGCTCGCTGGTGAAGATGCGACCGCTCGAAAAGACGATGCCCAGCGGCATCGATGAAGTCCGCGCGACCAGCGATGGCTTTGTGATTCGCTTTACGCAACCGATCAACGCACCGGCGGCCGCCGACAAGCAGAGCTATACGCTCAATTCGTATCGTCGCCAATCAACGCCTGCGTACGGCGGCGATGATATTGACTCGCGTCCCGAGACGATTGACCTGATCGAAATCAGCGCCGACAAAAAGGAAGTCCGCCTGCGACTCGATGAGCTACGCGCCGGATTCGTGTACGAATTGCATGTCGATGATCTTCTCGCCGGCGAAGGCAAGCAGCTCTTCCCGGCCGAGGCGCACTACACGTTGAACGTGATTCCAACGAAGTAGGCGAAATTGTCACACCGGCCCGCAGCGCAACTTCAAAAAACGCAAGCAAGTTGCTGCGGGCCAAACAAGAGACGCGACTACTTTGGGATGGCGCAGTTTTCGTCTTCGGGGCAGTGATAGTCGAAGAACTTGCGGTCTTTGATCACGCGGGCGACCGATGCCGGCACCATCTTTTCCCAGGCCGCGTCGCAATCGCCGATCTTACGCAGGACATCGCGAGAGAAGATCCCCAGACACTCTTTATCATAGTTGTCGAGGTTATTGATGCCGCCGCGCCCCAACAAGTAGCCGTACAGCGGCTGCAGTTCTGGTTTGATTTCCAGATTTTCGCAGGTGGTCAGTTCACCCGTCTGGTTGTCTAGCAGCGGATAGCAGAAGATCTTCAGGTCGTTTTTGAACAAGCGTCCAAACGATTCGAGGATGCCGCCGGCCAGTTCGGTGTAGTACTTCTCGTCAAACAGTTCACGCAGACTCCCGGCGCCCATCGTGATGGCGATTTTTTCTTTGGTGCACTGCGAAAGATAGGCGGCCAGACGATAGTATTCAAAATAGTCGGAGATCAGAACATTCATCCCGCAAGAGGCCATGATGTCGACGCGTGCGAGAAAGTCGCGGCGATCGATTTCGCCTTGGGCTTTGAGGTTCCGCATGGTGATCTCCATGATCTGCGCAACTTCTTTCCCTTTGACGGCGGGAAGTTCTGAGAACTTTTCATGGGCGCACTGCAACATGTCGAGGTTGACATTGCAGACCGGGCGAAAGCTGCCGCGTTCGACCAGGATCGGCTTGCGATAGAGGAACTCAGAAGGTTGCAGCACTTCGCCGTTGGCGGCGAACATCGCCGCGCCGCTAAGGCCCAGCTCGACCAGCTTCAAACTCATCAGGCGATTGTCGACGCGACGAAACGCGATCCCCGAGAACTCGATCATATCGATCTCGATACGCGAGGTCGTCAGACCATCGAGCAGCGAATCGACCAGCAGTTCTGGTTCGTGATTGAAGGCGAACGCGCCGTAAACAAGGTTCACGCCGACGATGCCGAGCGCTTCTTGCTGCAGCGCGGTCTCGTTATCGAGCATCCGCACATGGATGATCACCTGGCTATCTTCGTCACGCGGATGGGCCTGAAATTTGATCCCCATCCAACCATGACATTCACTTCCCCCTTTATAGCCGCGAGCGGCGACCGTATCGGCGAATGCGAAAAAGGTGCTGGTTTCGCCCCGAATCTCGGTCAGTCGGTCCAGGTTGAGCTGATGCTCTTGATCCAACATCGCCTGCAGACGCTCGCGGCAGACATAGCGCCCGGCGCGTCCGTAAATTGCGTCGCTCACCTGCATGTCGTAGGCGGACATGCTTTTTGCAATCGTGCCGGAGGCGGCCCCGGCACGGAAGAACCAACGAACGACTTCCTGACCAGCGCCGATTTCGGCGAAGGTGCCGTAGCGTCGCGTATCGAGGTTGACGCTGAGCGCCTTCTGGCGAGTTTCAACAGACTTGATAGCTGACGATTCGATCATGCGATTTTGCAAGTTGAGCACTGTGGTTCGTAGGGAGGACGGAGAGGAAACCGAGCTTGCAGCTTAGGTGAAATTGCCATATTCAGTGTAGCGAATGAGCCGCAAACCATGTCAAGAGATCCCATTGTTAAGTTCCTGACAGGATCAACTCCGCCGCACCAGACGCTACACACGGGACGAGTCAAGTTCTCAGCACGAGCGAAGAACGCAAACGATATGCCAATTTGCCCGTAACTGGCGCTCCCTCGACAGAGCAACCACTTTCGGGCGATACTCGCTGCGCAACTGCATGAATTCAGGCAAAAACCTGCCCACAGAAATTGCAACCAGCGAGCCGTTGGACCGACATCGGATCTTCCCGTAAAGCGATACTCGACAAGCGGCGCCCTCAAGAATGAGACGAATTTGCGGATTGCGGGTTACGCGTACGGTGGGGCAAATTCGGGGGGAGGTTTAAACGGCATTGTCCGAATAAAGCGACGTCTGGGCCAGTCGAAATTGTTTTCAACTGCAGTAAAGAAAGGCGAGACACGCATGCCAACCAGATGTTAAACGAGACAACCGATGATCGGACGGTCCCCCAGTGCAATCGCCTCTTTGCGAGCATCTAGCGCCGAGTTGAGCATTGCCTTACACCACGGAACTGGGAATATCTTTTCGCCGTAGTTCGAGAATATTTTGGGAACAAGAAAAGCGATAGCGTGTCGCTGACTCTTCAAAGTTATTACGGATATATTCCTCGAGTTCTAGCTTCGGTGGCGATCCCGATGATCCCATGGGAAACAGATTTAGCATGAATTCCGCGATTTCGTACGTCGTGGAAAGACTGTTGGCGGTTACGTAGCTTTCGATGCGGTGAATGGAGGCTTCAAACTCGTCTCCCTTCTCCACTAGAAAAGCATCACTTAAGGAAAGCAGGTCGAACTTAATGTGGCGAAACTTTTCCAGCATCTTCATGCAGTCGGTATCCGACTGCTGCAGGATAATCCAGGCTCTTCCCCCGGGCCGAATCCACGACGCGATTCGCTGAAGATGTTTGGCCCAAGATTCTTGAGGAAGGTAGTAAAAGACATGTGAACAAATCACTAAACATGCCGTGTTTGGAGGAATATCGGCAGTCAAAATATTGTCTTGGAGGGCTTTTGCTTTTGGGCAGGCGTTTCGCAATTTTCTCCGCAGAAACGGATTTGGTTCGATCGCAATTACCGACTTGAATTGTTCGGCAAGATGTGCTGTTAATTCTCCACTGCCGGCCCCGGCGTCGATCAAAGTTTTCGCATCCACCAATTCGATAAGGCGAGAATCCATCCATTCACAAGCCTTATCTTTTTGATCGGTATGGGCCAGGAAATTTTTAAACGCGTTGTGATACATCTCAGTATCGGATGTATAAGCACGGGCTTTTTTGGCCATGTAAATCGCGTAGACATCGGGAAAATAGAATTTCCAAGTCAATCGCAAATCGATGACTGAATTTGTGACGCAGAGTGCGGACGCAATCGACAGAAATGTCAGATCCGATAACTCGAGCTGAGTGTACGCAAGCGTTAAAATCAGGATGAGTATCGAATGGAATGTATTGTTGGCGATCCAAACCTGTGGCGCAAAATCTCGGCTTGGGTGAAGTAAGATTCGGATTGACTCGCCAAGATCGGGAATTAGTTTTTCTTCCGGCGCAAGGTCTTTCGTATGTCTTCCAAGGCAAGTAACAACGAAAAGCCAAAGCGAATTGGTAAGTAACAAGCAAGTGAAGAACGCAATAAATAGTCTTGGTGCACTGACAAATCGTCCCATGAATACGAAGAATATACCGTGACTCAGTAGGACGATGATGTCAAAAAGCCGCCTCCTCCCGGTGAAGTTCTGGAGTTCGTGTTGTAAGAATTGTTCTTGACTGCTGCTCGCTTTCGCCCACGTCAATTCATAATAGTATTGATCCAAATATCGACTGTCTCCAAAGTAGAAGCGCACGAAAGTCGGCAGAAACACGAAGACAAAAAGAAGAATCGAAAAGGCATGGGTTTGAAATGGTAAATTGGCAAACGCTTCCCCTGTGGGAGTGGGTAGAGTGGCTCCTGTTAATGATTCCGTAATTGCGACCATCTGCATGACGGCCGACACCAACGAAAATGCCATCACGATTTGCCAGCCCCACTTCAAGGAATCGCGTGAATTGGCGAGCAGATGCTCTACAAACTGATCGCGTTTGCTCCAGTCCGATTCAATGGCCATGAGACACCCCTTCTTTAAGGCGGATTCCTAGCCTCCCAGAAAAGGGGTCATATTAGCACCCACTAATGAATATGCAAGCGATTTTGATAGAAATTCAAGCAATCTACTTTGGAGGCGACTCCCACTACACCAGCTTCCGCGCCAACACCGCATCATCCGCCGTCTTAAAGTCCAGCTCAAACTTCCACTTCCGGAAGATCTCGATCATGCGGTTATTGTCGGGCGTCGTTTCGGCGACCATTTCTTTCATGCCCCAGTCTTTGCAGATCTTGAGCGAATAGTTGGTCAGGATCGAGCCGAGTCCGCGCCCTTGGTAGGCGTCGGAGACGAGGACGCCGTAATCGGCTTCGCGGCGATCGGGATCGGCGACCAGACGCGACGTGCCGATCAGCTTGCGCTCGCCGTTCTCGACGATCTCGGCGACTAACGCCAGTTCGCGGTCGTAGTCGATATAGCAAAACCGCGACGCCATGTCGTGCGTCGTTTCTTTGAAGAGATAGCGGAAGCGGAACCAGATGGTTTGCTCAGAGCAGTTATTGTGCAGGTCGATCCAGAGCGGCTCATCCTCGGGCTTGACCGCCCGCAGCAAGATCTCGGTTCCATCGCTCAAATAGGCGGTGCGGGTCAGTTCTTCCGGATAAGGACGAATCGCTAGATGCGAGTAAGGACGCGGCGGATTGAGGAACGCATCGCGATCGAGAATGATCCGCGCGTCGAGCGCCACAACATCGTCTTCGGTCGCCAGCAGCGGATTGATGTCGAGCTCTTTAATCTCGGGGTAGTCGGCGACCAGGTACGAGATCCGCATCAGCGTTTCGATCAGGCGATCAACGTTCACTCCCTTGCGCCCGCGATAACCTTCCAGCAGCGGCCAACTGCGAAGCGATTCGAGCATCCGCCGCGCCAAGCGTTCGTTAACCGGCGGAAGTTCCAGAGCGCGATCGCGGAAGATTTCGGCTGCGATGCCGCCGGCGCCGACCATCAATACCGTGCCAAAGACGTCGTCTCGTTTGGCGCCGACGATCAGCTCATGGGCGTTGGGGGCCGAGATCATCTTTTGGATCGTCACCCCTTCGATCATCGCGTCGGGGCGTTTTGCTTTGGCGGAAGCGATCATCGCATCAAACGCCGCTTCGACGCGTCCGGCGTTCGAGAGATTCAGCTTCACGCCGTCGACGTCGGTCTTGTGCGTGATTTGCGGCGAGAAGATCTTCATCACGACGGGGTAGCCGAGTCGTTCGGCCAGGATGACCGCGTCTTGTTTCGACCAGGCGACGTGCGGCTTGGTGACCGGAATCTCGTACGCTTCGAGCAGCGCCTTCGACGTGCTTTCCGACAGCACTTCGCGGCCTTCGCTAAGGATCGTGTTGAAGACGGCTCGCAGCTTGACGCGATCCAACGGAAACTTGACCGGCATGTCGCGCGGCGTTTCGTACAAGATCTCTCGATTGCGGGCATACGAGACAAGATGCATGAAAGAGCGAACCGCCAGTTCGGGCGAAGTGAACGTGGGCACGCCTTGTTCGTCGAGATGGTTGACCGCGGCGCGAATCATTTCGCCTCCCATCCAGACGCACAAGACCGGCTTCGGGCTCTTCTGTACGATCTGGGCGACTTCTCGCGCGGTCCCCATCGGATCGGTCATCGCCTGGGGAGTCAAGATCACCAGTGCGGCGTCAACTCCCTTGTCGGCCAAGGTGACCTTCAGCGCTTCGGCATAGCGCGTTGGGTCGGCGTCCCCCAGGACATCGACCGGGTTGTTGTGCGACCAGGCGGCGGGAAGAAACGCCGTGAGCGCATCGGTCGTCTCCGGGGCGAGCTTCGCCAGGCGGCCGTTTTTCTCAAGCAGCATGTCGGTCGCCATCACGCCGGGACCGCCGGCGTTGGTGACAATCGCCAAGCGGTCGCCGGTCGGCAGCTTTTTGCTGGCCAGCAGTTCGGCGCAGATGAACATGTTGTCGCTGTCAAAGACGCGCACGATGCCGGCCCGCTTGAACGCCGCTTCGTACACGGCGTCGACGCCGGCGAGCGCACCGGTATGCGAAGCGGCGGCTTGGGCCGACTCGGCGAAACGTCCCGCTTTGTAGGCGATGATCGGTTTTTGCCGCGCGAATGCCCGCGCGGCCGACATGAACTCGCGCGATTCGCTGATTGACTCAACGTACAAGATGATTGAATCGGTGTGGGGATCGTTCGCCATGTAATCGATCAAGTCGCCGATCTGCACGTCGAGCATATTGCCGACCGAGATGAAGTGCGAAAAACCAATGTTCTTCTGCAGCGACCAGTCGAGCACCGAAGTGCAGAGCGCGCCCGACTGCGAGATAAACCCAACGCGACCCGGCAGCGGGCTGCTTGCGGCGAAGCTGGCGTTCAGGTGGACCGAAGTCGACATCACGCCTAGGCAGTTGGGGCCGATGATCCGTAGGCCGTCAAACTTGGCGGCGGCGGCGAGGATTTGATTTTCCAACTCCATTCCGGCTGCGCCCGTTTCGCGAAATCCGGCCGAGATGATGACGACGCCGCGGGTTCCCTTGGCGCCGATCTCTTCAATCAATCTGGGAACGCCGGCGGCCGGAATGCAGATCACCGCTAGATCTGGGGCCTCGGGCAGATCGGCGACCTTGCCAAACGCCGGCAAGTCTTCGATCGTGTCGTACTTGGGATTGATGGGATAGATTTTCCCCTGGTAGCCGGCGCCGAGCAGATTTTTGATGACGGTATTGCCAACGCTCCCCAGGGTACGGCTAGCTCCGATCACCGCGACCGATTTCGGGTGAAAGATCTTAGAGAGATTACGAATCGCCATGCCGCCTGGACCTCGTTTTGCAAAGAGGCTTGTCTGAGAAAAAGAATTGACCGGGGCGCGTATTAGGCTACTCGGATTAGGCGGCGGGTGAAATATGCCGACCGCGTGGAAAGAAGTAGTTGCAACCAGCGCAGCGCTGGTTTTTGCGAGCGTAACGCGAAGATCGGATCTTCGCAAAAGATGAGACTGGCCGCAGTTTTAAAAGAGAAATCGCGCAGTTTCGCTGACGATGGTCAGAAACCAGCATCGGTGCAAAGCGTGGCCGTGCCGCTCTGTGCAGACCAGCTTTAGCCGCTGCGCGGTATCTGACCTCAGCTGAGCGTCAAGTGCATTCCACGGCTACCGCTCGACTAACGACGCGTTTTCCAGCAGGAAAGCTGGTCAAACCAGTGACATAATCTCGGATGCCAGCAGCCCGATTCCAAACGTGAGAATTACGTTTGCTACCAAAAAGCAAAGCGTTCTCGCGATGAGCCGCATTCCACGAAAGCGGCATCCCGCCCTGAGTATCCACGCGACCGCAAGCAGCGTCCCAATAGCAGCCGCCACCGTCCCCCAGATCACGATCTCGGTAGGAGTTCGTGCTTGCGCCACGTAATACGCGAATTGCCGAGCCCCCATGCCCAACAGCCCCGCTGCGACAAATGCTGCGATCGAGATGCCGATCGCCCCTTGCGCAATCATACCGCTCGACATCCACTGCATATCACGATTAAACAGAGACTCGACGCCGTCGGTCGCTTTCAGGCAGAGGGAATTCACCAGGCTTCCCAGGACAAGGGAAATACCAAACAGGAGTAAGATCGCCCCCCAGCTTGGTCTCCAATCGGCCAGTTGCTTGGCCTCTACAGCCAGCTTTTCTGCGGCCAGTCGATTCCTCTCCTTTTCTCGTTCCGCCTCTTGCTTCTGACGTACCACGTCTTGTTCAGCCTGAATGACCGAGACAAGTTCATCCCGGACATCGTCTGGGATCTCGATCCATGTAGTAAATCGGTTTCCCAGCTTGGCTCCGGATGCGTCCAATCCGGTCACAAAGATATGCGTATAGAGAGGCACGCCGTTGGGAACGCGCCCCGCTCGTTCCTTGAATTCCTGAATTCGCCGCGGGCCGATGTCCCGATAGCCTAACTCTCGTTTCATCGCATCGACCAAGGGACCGTTGGCTGGATCCACTCGAAAGTCAAAACCGATGGGAACTTTGGTTTCGGCCACCCGATATGTCAATTCGTAAGGGGGCGTGCCTCCAGTCACTGTCGCTTCCGGAAGTATCGCCTCCTCCCAGGAAATGAACTCTGGAAACGACTCCACCTTGGGAGCCGCTCCGTCCGAGATCGAAACTAGGCAGAACCATACGATGGAAACGCTGAGGACAGCCCATCCATCCGATCGTAAAGAGGAATTCATGGCGCGGCGACTCTCGGAGCTTTTGCGTGAAAATGGAGAGAGAAACGAAGCGAAAGCCCGCTCTGAAAGAGGGGATCTTCATCCCCCACAGTTCAGCACACGCGAATGAAGTTTCGTAGATGTGATCGTGAAAATCAGCTGCCCAAGAGAAGAACGCCGGAAAAGTTTAGAACTCGGCAGACTTGCTCTAGAAATCGCGCAGTTTCGCTGACGATGGCCAGAAGGAGCGCCAACATGATCGCCTAGTTGTTAAACATCGCTTCGATCTCGGCGGCGGTCAGTTCGCGGTCGGTCGGCTCTGATTGGGGCTCCTCAGCGGAGGCGACAGACGCGCCATCGGCCTTTTCTTCGGTATTGTCTTCAGCCGGCGCTGCTGCGGCAGACTCGGCTTCTAGTTGGCCAGCGGCCTGTAGAAGCGTTTCGATTTCGTCCAACGACTCATCGGCGTCCAAGGGCGCGGCTTCAGGTTCCGCAGCGCGCAACAGACTTTCGACCTCATCGTCTGCCGAAGATTCTAGCGCGTCTTCACTGATTAGCGACGACATATCGTTTTCTTCAATGATGCCATCGGAGCCTAGAGCAGCTTCTTCCACGGCTTCCACTTTCGCTGGGGCCGGAGGCGGAACCTGTTGCTTGGTGGGGGGGGCCTGTTTCTCGGCTGACTTCTTCGCTTCTTTCGCCGCTACTCGGCGCTGTTCTTCCTCTAGGCGTTTGGCTAACTTTTCGGCATTGATCTCTTGAAGTCGAGCAGACTTGTCATCGGCTTCCTCGGCGTCGTCTTCGTCGTCGAGATCGCTGTCGTCACTTTCCTCTTCCTCGTCGTCGGTATCGTTCGGCTCAGCGTTTGCTTCGTCCGCGGTCGGGAGCTCGTCCTCAAGCTTTTCGATGCGAACCGTCCCTACCGACTCAGCATCGGCGAACAAGATCCACCAAGGACGCGGGCCGTATCCCAGCATCACGGCGGCGGCGAATCCCAGGATGAGATTCAGAACGGAAATGAGCGCAAATAGAAGCAACGGAAATCCTCGTGACGGCCTTTACAATTCAGCTACTTACGTAGACTGCGAAGCAAATATAGGTCGTCGGCAAGGCAAATCAGCAGATTGCGCCATACGGGAAGCCGCTACCCACCGCCATGGTGGGGGCGTGGCAATATTTAATCAATATGCGCAATTTGGCGCGAATTTGTGATCCCGATAAGCCGCACTATTGGCTTTGTCCACGAACGACCATCGCTCTATTTTGCCCCGCTGCGGTTCCTAGAACTCGCTCTAAAAATTGGGGCGAAGGGCGACTCGGCAGCGTAAACGCGGCGGGCTGAGCGTCAGGATTCGATTTCGAGTGAAACAGCAGCGTGATGTTGGCTTCATCGCCATGCCGTCGCAGGTATTCCAGCACTTCCCGTTCGCGGGGAGTCAATTCGCCGTTGCCGGTCAGAGGGGCGTTTCCCGCCAGCGAAGCGCCGCTGGGGGCGGCGGGATTCGAGATCGGTTGAACCGGCGGCATCTCTGACATCGACGGCGTTTCCGGCATCCGACCAGCGGGGGCGTTTTGCGCCATTGGAGGTTGGGCCGCGTGGGTGAAGAGGTGGGCGATTTGCTTCTCTTCCAGCAAGCCGAAAATCGTCTTTAATGCGGCGTAATAACCTTCGTCATATTCGGGATCAGCGGCATTGCAGACGCCGATCAACTGACCAGAGTCGTTGAACAATCCCCCGCCGCTTCTCCCGTCGATCGGAGCGCCGGCGGCCTGCAGATTGTCGGGACCTTGATAGCGGTTCAGGCTGTTGATTCGGCTTTCGCGAATCGTCGCGTCCGCCCCTTTGTCGCAGCCCACGGTAAACGCTTTTTCACCGACCGAGATCGGCATTTGAGGACTTCGCACCGAAACGGCTTCAATTGACACGCTGGGTTGAAAGGTCACCAGCGCCACGTCGCGGTCCAGATCGTAGGTCAGCAATCGCCCTGGGGTAGCGCCGGCGGCGCCTGGGGCGAAGGATTCAATCTCGATTTCGCCCCGTCCTTGGCAGTCACGAAACAAATGACCGCAGGTCAGGACCAGGGCTTCGCCATGATGCGAATGGACGATGGTTCCGGTGCCGTACGAGTATCCGTCTGGATCGATCACTTTCAGCCGAACCGTCGCCGCCAACGCTTTTTGACGAGCCGCGGCGGGATTGACGTTCGATGGGGCCGCGCCAGGGGATTGGCCCCGCACGACAGGCGACACAGGAGATTGATTCTTGGGAGTTTGCCTTGGCGCGGCGCTGGGAGTCGCCTGGGGACTTGCCGGCGATTTTTGCGGAAACATCGCGACTAGTGAATCGTAACTGGTGCGTCCTTCCGCCTGAGCGACGATTTTTCCTTGATGCACCATGCGATAAGCAGGAAGCCCGCGAACCCCCAGGCGCTGTGCCATCTCCGCATCACGCGCCTGATCGATCACCACCACGGGGTAACCGGCCGCTTGGAGGCGCTCGATGGCCGGCTTCATTTCGCGGCAATAGACGCACCAATCGGCGGTCACGTAATACAGAACAGGCGATTGCGATTCGCCGGCCGGAGCGGCCGACAGCGCGATCGTGAACAGTAGTGCGGAGACTGCGTTCATCGCGTCCCTCCCTGGAGCGTGGGGGCGAAAAGACGCCCAATTCGATACCGAAACTGCGCGAACGTGATAGCATCCTTGCCTCGATCGTTCGCGAGGTCGGAACAATGTCGGCTGCATCGGCGAGTGCGACAAGAGCAATCGTGCCCAATTTTGGGAAATCGGCGGCGATTTGCGAAGATTCCCTCATGCAGAAGGGCTGTTTGGCCGACAGCCGGGCCTGATTCGCCCCGCAGATTGCCCGAAAGAATCGTTATTTTTGGGGGAGTTGAAAATCGGGAGGCAAACTGTTCCGAAAATAGCTACAATGCTAGACTTGTCAAAACTAGCGGCTGATGCTGCGCCAAGATTTACCCATTTCCATCCACGAAGAAGGATCAACTACCATCTTAGACCGGAATTCACGGGATCGCGAACGTGAACGCGATCAAACACGCATCAACGAGAGAATACGTAAATCTCCGGTGCGCGTCATCGACGAGGAGGGAGAACAACTCGGAATTATTCCCACCGAAGAAGCGCTAACCAAAGCGCGCGCTGTTGGATTGGACCTGGTGGAGGTTGCTCCGCTGGCCGCTCCTCCTGTTTGCCGTATCATGGACTACGGCAAATACAAATATCAGCAAAACAAAAAACAGCACAAATCTCACTCGCACCACGCGAAAACCAAAGAGATTCGCCTGCGCCCCAAGACCGGGGATCACGATATCGAATTCAAAGTGAAGCAGGCGATCACCTTTCTGAAGCACAAAGACAAAGTCCAAGTGTCGATCCAGTTTCGCGGTCGCGAAATGGCGCACGTCGACGAAGGTCACCGCGTCATGAAGCAGGTGATCGCGCTCTTGGAAGAATTCGGCAAGGTCGAATCGACCCCGAAACAGATGGGGCGACGCATGATGTGCACGATCGCCCCCAAGACCGGCGCATAACCTTCTAGCCGCCGCCGAAGAAAGATCACGAAAAGCGCCTGTCGACAAATCGTCAGGCTTTTTTCGTGCGCGGAGCGGAAAAAAACGCCTCTGTTTCTCGAGCGCCGCTCTACTCTCTTGGGTGGGGACATGCGAAGAGAGCATCCCCAAAGGCAGGAGATAAAAAAGTTTATTTCCCTCCTCGGTATCCCGCAATTTCCCGAATCTATCGACGTGTTCTAGCAATCGTCACCGCGATTTTATGGGGGATTGGCGCGATTTTTCGCACGGGTTGCGGCAAAGAAATATCAATGCAGACGTCGCGGGGCTTGTATAGGAAAATGTTATGGGATTACCGGTTTTGCCAGAGATTGCAGATTAATAATTTTTCATGATCGAACGCTTGACAATTTTCGCGTTCAAATCTTGAATGAGTGTTATAGGACCTGCCTTGCGCATCTTCTATAAGCAAACGCAAAAGTTCGGAACCTAGAACGAATCTCTTCGTTTCATCTCTGCACACACTCGGAACAGTTCTTCCCTTCGCTTTCTTTGGAGAGGCAATGTCTATCGCTCAAGGTACGCGCCGACGAGGTTTCACACTCGTCGAACTTCTGGTCGTTATCGCCATCATCGGCGTGTTGATCGCACTTTTATTACCGGCCGTTCAGCAGGCCCGTGAAGCGGCTCGCCGCATCAACTGCACGAACAATCTGAAACAGCTTGGCTTGGCTACCCACAACTACGCTGACACCTTCCGGGTCTTCCCCAGCGGCGGGCTCGATTTCTCAAATTCCACTCCCTCATCCACTGTCGATACCTGGGGCTGGGGGGCTTTGATCCTGCCGCAAATCGAACAAAACAATCTGTACGACACGATCGGCGTTTCGAAGCAAAATTTGAGTGTCGCGATTGGTAACACAACCGCAAATGCCGCGATGAAAGTTGAAATTGACGCTTTCCGCTGCCCGAGTGACACCGCCTCGGTGTTGCCGTCTTGCCGCAACGTCAAGTTTGGCAACAGCACTGGCAACTGTCCCGCGACTTCCGCGACGGCGGCGATTCACATGTTTTCGACCTCCGCTCCCTATCAAGCGAGCACGTCGAACTACATTGCCGTCGCCGGTATCCATGACGTCAACATTCAGAAAAACAATGGCGTCATGTATGCTCAAAGCAAGACCGGCTTTCAGTCCATGACCGACGGAACGAGTAATACGTTCCTGGTTGGCGAACGTGCGGAATATCAAGCGGCTGGTACTTGGGCCGGTAATTCGTCGATCCAAACTGCGACTGCCGTTACTCCGGTCTCGGGCACTGAGGCCAACATGACGATGGGGCGAGTTTCGGTCCCTCCGAATTACAAAGATCAGTCCACCACCAACATTTGGTCGGGCTTCAGCAGCAATCACCCGGGTGGTACTCAGTTCGTCTTCGGTGACGCTTCGGTGAAATTCATCGCCGAAACGATCAACTACAGCAACAATAACGCAACCTTTGTCGCTGGCGCCGGTCTCTACAACTCTTCTCCCGCGCTCGGTGCGACGCCCGCAAGCTTGGGCGTCTACCAAAAGCTTGGCATCCGCAACGATGGCCAAGTCATCGGCGAATATTAATCGATTCGCTCTCCCTATCCAGGGTGAGTGATGGGAAGAATTTAGTTGAAATGCCAGCTCGCGAGCGCCATTTTGGTGCTTGCGAGCTTTTTTTTGGGGACGAGTGTTCAGATCGTTCGGATAGGTGCTACTGGGGCCTTTATGGGCTTGGGGCCGGTAACGCGGGCAAGGACGGCGTTATTTGGGGGGCGAAAATTGGTTGACCCTCCCCAAAGACTTGCTTACATTAGAAAAGCGCCTTTTCGATGGACCTACTTTCGGTGGTTAAGTGGCCCCATCTTGGGCGGCGTACTTTCTTACTACGCACACCGGAACAGTTCTTCCCTTCGCTTATCTCTGGAGAGGCAATGTCTATCGCTCTTGTTACGCGCCGACGAGGTTTTACACTCGTCGAACTTCTGGTCGTTATCGCCATCATCGGCGTGTTGATCGCACTATTATTACCGGCCGTTCAGCAAGCCCGTGAAGCGGCTCGCCGCATTAACTGCACGAACAACCTGAAGCAGCTTGGTTTGGCTTGCCATAACTACGCTGACACTTTCAAGACCTTCCCCAGTGGTGGGCTGGATTTCACGAACTCCACACCTTCGTCCACTGTGGATACGTGGGGCTGGGCAGCGTTGATCTTGCCGCAAATCGAACAGAACAACCGGTATGACACGCTGGGAGTTTCCAGCCGGAACCTGAGCGTCGCGATTCCGCTTGCGACAAGCGGTTCGGCACTGGAGTCGGCCCTCCAATCCGAGATTGACGCGTTCCGCTGTCCCAGCGATACCGCGGCTATTTTGCCCTCTTGCCGTGTCGTAAAGTTTGGCACCGTTACAGGCCAATGCCCGCCCACTCCGGTTCGTCCTTTTGACTCGACAGACGACTTTCAGAGCAGCACGTCCAATTACGTCGCTTGCGCCGGCATCTTTGACGCGCAAAATCAAAAGAACAACGGCGTGATGTATGCTCAAAGCAAGACCGGTTTCCAGTCCATGACCGACGGTACGAGCAACACCTTCCTAGTCGGCGAGCGAGCTGAATACAGCGCTGCCGGGACATGGGTTGGCACATCCGCAATTCGGGGAACCAGCAATGCTTTCTCTGCCGCTGATGCGGATTCTGGCAATTCGATGGGTACCGTCGGTACTCCGCCAAACTTCAAGGATCAAAAGAGCAGCACCTATAACCCGTGGGGCGGCTTCAGCAGCAATCACCCGGGCGTGACGCAGTTTACGATGGGTGACGCTTCGGTAAAGTCCATTGCCGAAACGATTCAGTTCAATATTGGCACGACGACAGCGAGCTTTCCGATTAAGGGTGTTGAGGACTACAATGAGGCTGTGACCTTGGGCACCGCCTTGGAGTTGGGCGTCTACCAAAAGCTTGGCATCCGCAACGACGGCCAAGTCATCGGCGAATATTAATCGACTTGCTCGCCCCGCGGGGCAGCGATGCGATGAACAGCAAAATACAGCTCGCGAGCGCCAAAGGGTGCTCGCGAGCTTTTTTTATGACCTGAGGAGGATTGACGGAGGGCGCTGACGTTTGACGGGTCATTGCGATCGTTCTTTCAAGCGTCTCCGGCTTGGCCTGGTGGTTTACGCCGAATTTTGTCGCTGGACAAAGCGGACGGAATTCTGGTCGATTAGGAGTCGGAAGGGAACCGGCATCAGCAGGACGCAGCCTGACGCCGCCCCCCCTATCACCTAACCCCGTAGTACTGCCTGTGCTAATCGCAACTCCCAACCACCACCTAGGCAACCTGGGCGGCTTGATAAAAAAATATCGCGGTCCGGTCCTGTCCTACCAGTCCTGTCCTACCAGTCCTGTCCTACCAGTCCTGTCCTACCAGTCCTGTCCCACCAGTCCTGTCCCACCAGTCCTGTCCCACCAGTCCTGTCCCACCAGTCCTGTCCTACCAGTCCTGTCCTACCGGTCCTGTCCCACCGGTCCTGTCCCACCGGTCCTGTCCCACCGGTCCTGTCCCACCGGTCCTGTCCCACCGGTCCTGTCCCACCGGTCCTGTCCCACCGGTCCTGTCCCACTTTTGGGAGAGCTTGAAATTAGAATTTGACGATCCATCATCCCAAAGCGGTGCTCGGCAAGCCAGGCGGTGGCGCCTTTGGCTGTGTGGCAAAGCCCAGGTAAATCGGCCAGATCGGCGTTAGGAAGGGGGCTGGGTTAGTTGACCCTTTCCCTGACTCGGCTTACAGTAGATTTGCACCTCTTCGGTCGCCAAACTTCTGCTGGCGGCTGGTCGGAACTCCCGCTTACGCAACTATTTAACTCGAAAGTCGCCGATGCTGGCTCATCGCGTGATTCCTTGTCTCGACGTCGATCGCGGTCGCGTCGTGAAAGGAACCAATTTCGTCAACCTGCGCGATGCCGGCGACCCTGTGCAAGTCGCTTCGCGGTATGAGCAAGAAGGCGCCGACGAACTGGTCTTTTTGGACATTTGCGCCAGTCACGAAGAGCGCGCGATTATGCTGGACGTGGTGCAACGAACGGCGGAGCAGGTATTTATGCCGCTGACCGTGGGGGGCGGGATCCGTACGATTGAAGATATTCGCGCTTTACTTAATGCCGGTAGCGACAAAGTCTCGATCAATTCGGCGGCCTGTAAAAACCCCGAGTTTGTCCGAGAAGCGGCGCGGCGCTTTGGCAGTCAGTGCATCGTGGTCAACATCGATCCGAAGCGGGTCAAAAATGAAGAGGGTGAAGATATCTGGGAAGTCCACATCAACGGCGGCCGCACGCCGACCGGACTCGAAGCGGTATCGTGGGCGAAAGTTGTAGAAGAGCTCGGCGCCGGTGAGATTGTGCTGACCAGCATGGACTGCGACGGCTCCAAAGACGGATACGATCTTGAAGTGACGAAAGCAGTTAGCCAGGCGGTCTCGATTCCGGTGGTCGCGAGCGGCGGCGCCGGCAAGCCCGAGCATCTGGCCGACGCGATTCAACAGGGGAAAGCCGATGCGGCGCTGGCGGCCAGCATCTTTCATTTCGGCGAATTTACGATTGCGGAAACCAAGCGGATCATGGCCGAGCGCGGAGTCGCGGTGCGGATCTAACGGACAGGACGGAGAACGAACAGATGTCGACCCCTGAAGAACTAAAAAACAAATACCTACAAAAGCGCGAGGAATTGGAGGTCGACAAGATCTTCCGGGCCTGCGTCAAGCTGGAAGGCTCCGACTTGCACATGAAGGTCGGGCGACCGCCGATCGTGCGCATCAGCGGTACGCTGCGCGAGTTGAATCGAGAGCCGGTCGAAGCGGAAGAGATGGTTCGCTTGTTGTTGCCGCTGCTGGATGAGCGTAACAAAAAGATTTTGGAAGAAAACGGGGGAGCGGACTTCGCCCACCAGATTCAGGTCGATGGAGTGCGCTGGCGATTTCGTGTGAACATGCTGACGCAGTTGGGCAATCTTGGCCTGGTCGCGCGGCGTATTAACAACTGGATTCCCCAGTTTGATGGTTTGAATCTGCCGCCGATCATGGAGTCGCTGTGCAAGTTCGACCAGGGCATGGTGCTGCTGGCCGGCGTGACCGGTTCTGGTAAAAGTACGACGATCGCGTCGATGCTGAACTGGATCAATGCGAACTATTCGAAGCATATCCTGACCCTGGAAGACCCGATCGAATTTGTCTACTCCGAAGACAAGTGCCTGATCAACCAGCGCGAGATTGGGCAGGACGTCAAGAATTTTGAAATCGCGATGGGGCACGCGGTGCGTGAAGATCCCGACATCATCCTCATCGGCGAAATGCGTGATCAAGAAACGTTCCTGACCGCGATTCACGCGGCGGAAACCGGTCACTTGGTGTTTGGGACGATTCACGCTTCAAGCGCTCCGAGCACGATCGGTCGTATTCTCGACTTATTCCCGGAAGAAATGCATGGTTCGATCCGCAGCGCCATGGCGTTCAATATGCGCGGCATCGTCGCTCAGAAGCTGTTAAAATCGATCAAGCCCGGGGTCGGTCGCGTGCCGACGGTCGAGATCATGACAATGACGCCGATGGTGCAGAAGCTAATTCTGGAAGGCAAAGACAGCAAACTGCCCGACGCGATCCGAATCGGCAAAGACGATGGCATGCAGGACTTTACGATGAGCTTGAAAAAGCTGATCGAAGACGACCTGATCGATCGCGAAACCGCTTTCGCCATCGCGCCGAATTTGGAAGCTTTGAAGATGTCGCTCAAAGGCATCAATGTTTCGCAACCTGGTATGGTCTAATGCAGCGCACTTCTTCGCTTATCTCACTCGCGGCGGCGGCAATTGCGGTCGTTGCTTTGACGCCGGTCTACGCTCTGGCGCAGGATGCTGCGCCGACGGGGCCCAGGATCGGAGAGCCGGGCCAATACGGCTTCGTCAATCCGGTCATGCTCTTCCTGTTGTGGTGTCTCTTTCTTTGTTGGGTCTATTCCACGACTTGGATCAGCGAAGATTGTGAGAAACTAAAGCTGCCCCAAAACGTGTGGGTTGCGGCCAATTTTTGGCCCTTCTTTTTGCTGAGTTGGGCGTTTGTCGCGCTGGTGCCGTTTTTTGTCGGCTTTCTGTTTGCCGTGGCGCTCTACGCGGTGCCGCTGGGGCTCTATATCAACAAGCGGAATGGGATGCTCGATCCGCATTTGCGCGTGATGACAGCGGACCATATTCGGTTCGTCATGTCCAACTTATCCGGCGGCAAACTTGCCGCCGAACGCAAAGAGGCGTGGGAAATGGGGCCCAGCGTCGAGTTGGTCGCCCAAGGGGGAGACGGCGAAAAGAACAACGCCAATCTTTATAACGCGCGTAAAGCGCCGGACGCCTATGTCTGGGTCAAAGAGCTGATCGCCGAAATGAACGAGCGGCGTTCCAGCAAGATCTTGATGGATTACGGCAAAGACACCGTCGTGATGAAGTACTTTATCGACGGCGTCTGGCATGCCGGCGAAGCGCGCGATCGCGAATCAAGCGATTTAATGCTGGCCTTAATGAAACTGCTCGCCAACCTGAAGCCCGAGGATCGTCGTTCGCGGCAACAAGGGACGTTTGGCGCCAACTGCGAGAAGAAAAAATATGTCTGCAAGATTTCTAGCCAAGGGGTTCCCACCGGCGAGCGGGTCTTGCTGGAATTTTCGGGAAACGATCCGAAGCTGGCGACGCTGATCGACCTGGGCATGCGTGAAAAGCTGCTCGAAGAAGTCAAAGAGTTGATGCTGGAAACGCACGGGCTCTTTATCTTTTCGGCGCGGCCGGAAGGAGGACTCTCGACGCTCTATTCGATCGGTCTGAACTCCACGGACCGCTTGGTTCGCGACTTCACCGGTCTCGAAAAGACGACGGCGAACGAGCCTGATATCCTGAATGTCACGATGGTGGAGTACGATCCGGCGAAGGTGACGCAGGAGAGTTTGCTGCCGGCGTTGATTCGTAAGCAGCCCGACGTGCTTGTGTTTCGCGAGATCGACAATGCGACGACGATGGAAATTTTGATCGAGCGGGCGCAAGAAAAGAACTTGCTGTTTACGACCACCCGGGCCAAAGAGGCGGTCGAAGCGATTTTGCGCGTCATGGCGATCGGCGCTGAGCCGAAAGAATTCGCCAAAGCGATGCTCGCTTCGCTCAACATGCGGCTTTGCCGTCGCTTGTGCGACAAGTGTCGCGAGCCGTTTCAGCCGACTCCGCAAATGTTGCAAAAGCTGGGAATTCCGGCCGGGCGCGTCGACACGCTCTATCGAGCAGGAAAACCTAATCCAGAAGATCCCAAGTCGATCTGCACCAAGTGCGGCGGCCTCGGTTTCTATGGACGCGTCGGGATCTTTGAACTTGTCAAAGTCGATGACGCCTTCCGCAAAGCGCTCGTATCGCAACCGCGTCTCGAAACGTTGCGCGCCGCCGCCAAACAGGCCGGCAATCGCACGATGCAAGAGGAAGGCATATTGCTGGCCGTCAGCGGCGTCACGTCGCTGGAAGAAGTTGGTCGCGCACTGAAAGAATAGAATTTTCGAGAGCCTGATGCTCAGAAAGGCGATCTCGCCATGGATATGAACTTTATCGTCTTGATCATCCTGGTCTTCGCGTTCATCGCTTTGACGTTCAATCAAGGCTTTTGGAGCTGCGCGTTGATGATGTTTAACATCACCTTCGCCGGCGTCGCCGCGTTCAACTATTCGACGCCATTGGCCAATTTGCTGGTGGGCCTATACGACGGGATGTATTACTTCGCGGAGTTTTTGTCGATATGGGTTTTATTCCTCGTGTTTTTCGGGATCAGCCGAGCGATCACCGACAAGCTGTCGCCGGTGCCGGTCCGTATCGGCGGCGGTCCCGTCGAGCAGGCGACTGACTACCTTTTTTGCGGCGGAGCTTGTTGCACCTTTTTGTGCTGGTGCATCTTCACGTTCTTTTCCGCGCCTGTCGGAGCCGACGGCTTTCAAACGATGGTCGGCCAGAGCGGATTCGTTCGTACCGGCGGCATCATGTACGCCAAATGGTATGTTGAATTTCCTTCCAAGTTGGGAATGGGGTTGTTAGGCGCTCCTTTCGACACCGAAGCATACGCTGACTCGCGCGTGAAACGTGCAGCCGAATTGAAGACAAAAGACGGATTGTTCGTCACCCCGTAACTTTTCGTGGACTTGCTTTGTTGTGAAACAATGACCGAATTCTCCTCTCCAGAACTTTCCGCCGGAAACGAAGACCTCGTCAATTATCGCGAACCGAGTCGCGCAGCGATCGCCGCGGTCATTTTGGGGTTCGCTTCCATTCTCGCGATTTCCAACCAAATTTTTTGGTTCGTGCCGATTGTCGGCGTGATCGTCGCTTTGATCGCACTGCGCAACATCGCCAACAGCGATCATCTGACCGGTAAAGGAGTCGCGACCGCTGGGTTGATCCTCTCCGGCGTTTTGGGCGCCACCGGCGTCGCTCACGACTTGATCACTGCGCAAGCGATTGAAAGCAACGCCGTGAAGTTCGCCTCGGCCTGGTTGCCGTTGGTGGTGGAGAATTCGCAAGAGGCGCATCAACTCACGTTGGCGCCGGGAGGCCGCGTTGCGCTGGATGGCAATCTCAACGTCTACTACAGCGAAAACCCCGAAGCGCTGGAGAAGTTTGGCGAATTCACAGGCTTGGCCCCTGTCAAATGGCTGCAAGAGCATCAGAGCCCCAAGCCGCACTTCAAGTTTTTACGCGTCGCGCAAACTCGCTACGACGCCGGCAGGCCCTACACGACCTGCATCTTTGACGCGACCGCTGGCGATCTCCATCGTGAGATCGCGGTGGAGATGTGTCGTTTGGCCGGCACGAAAGGAAGTGATTTTGACTACGAGTGGTACGTCACCAACTGCCGCTTCGCCAGAGAGGAGTAGATCGGCGGCGCTTTAACCCATCGCCTTGCGGACCGACGCTTTCATCTTCGCTAACCCCTCTTGGGCCACTTCCAGTGCGTCTCGCTTCCAATAGCCGGCGTTAAACAGCTCTAACGAAAACGCGCCGCGGAAACCGCCGGCGTGCAGATCGCGAATGATCTGCGTCAACGGAGCGACCCCATCGCCGGGAAAGACGCGGTCGCTATCGTTGATCGTGTTGCGCGGGGGATCGGCAGGGTAGTCGTTCATGTGAAAGACCGGCATCGCCGCGCCGTTGATCACGCGGAGGCCCGAGAAATCGGATCCCCCTTTGTAGATGTGGTAGACGTCCGGCATGATGCAAGCCCGCGGGTGAGCCGCTTCGGTTGCGACGCAGGCGACTTCTCCCAAGCGGCTGAGATTGGCCGAGAAGCCCCACAGTTCCAGTTCCGGCGTCACGCCCACTTCTTCTCCAACTTCGCACAAGGCGCGATAGCGATCGGCGACGGTCAGCAGATCCAACTTCGCTCCTTTGGTCGCTCCGGACGGGGGGGCGGCGATTCGCGTACCGCCCAGCGACTTGATCAGCAGCATGTCGCGGCGGGCGTCTTCGAGACCCTTCTTACGGGCCGCATCGTCATCCACAATCCATGGAGCGAAGCCGATGGCGCTTTCCACCTGCATGCCGCGATCCTCCATCCGCTTCCGCAGGTCGTCTAGGCTGCCGCCCGACTGTTGGTAGGCGGCGACCTTGCTGATCCATGGTTCGACGCCGCTGTAGCCCGCCTGAGCGGCGATTTCGACTTCCTGGTCAAGCGGCAGGTCTTGTCCGCGGATCGTCGACATGTTCAAGCAGTAGCGAATGCCAAAATCGTCGGTCGCCGGAGTCTCCGCCGCTTGGCTTGCCGCAGCGCCGAGCCAAAAACTGGCGCCAGCCAGGCCTGCCAAACGAAAAGCGTCACGACGATCGAGCAAAGTAGACATAGCAGGCAATTCCGAGTGAGTGCGGGCAAAAGGTGTGGGTCGATCTATTCTGAACCGCCGCCGCCCTAAATTCAACGCCGTCGAGTTTTGGTATGCGCCGCAGGGAGTCTGGGCTATGATACTCGCGTTGCCGGGGAAGAAGCCCAAGATCGTCGCCCCGCTGACGAACTACCGCCTTAGAATCAATTTCGCCGCTACAGGACCGCCGCTTGATGGACGCATGGATCGAAGCCTTAATCGCCCTGGTAACGCTGACTGCGCTCGAAATCGTCTTGGGGATCGATAACATCGTCTTTATTGCGATCGTCTCGGGGCGACTGCCGGAGTCGGAGCGTCCCAAGGCGCGCAAGGTGGGCCTATTGGCGGCGCTCGGGATGCGTATCTTGCTGTTGCTGACGATATCGTGGGTGATGAAAGCCACCTTTCCGCTGTTCAGCTGGACCGATCTAGGGATCCAGCTGAATTACCTCACCGAGCACGAAGAGTTGAATCATGTCTCTATCAAAGATCTGATCCTCTTTTTTGGCGGGCTATTTCTGATCTGGAAAAGCGTCCATGAGATTCATGAAAAGCTGGAGCATGAACCGCACAAAGAATCGGAGACTCCCAAAGCGGCGATCACCTTTAGCGGAGTGATCACGCAAATTGTACTGCTCGACATCATCTTCTCACTCGACTCGGTGATCACTGCGGTCGGGATGGTCAAAGGAGATATCGGCGGCGTCATCCCCGGGATCTATGTGATGATCGCGGCGGTCATCGCCGCCGTCGCCGTGATGATTATTTTCGCCAATCCGATCTCGAACTTTGTAGAACGGCATCCAACCCTGAAGATGCTGGCGCTCAGCTTTCTGATTTTGATCGGCGTCATGCTGGTCGCCGAAGGAACCGGCGCCCATTTCGACAAGGGCTACGTCTACTTCGCCATGGCGTTCGCGCTGGTCGTCGAAATGCTCAATCTGCGGATGAAGACCGTGAGTCGTAAACCGGTTGAGAAGCGATAGACGCTCTTTCTCTTCATAGCCCGTTGCGCTATTTTCGGTAGCAAGCATTGAACACGACCAAGTCACAGATGAAGGACGGTAAAACAGGGCCAGAATCAACCGGAAATCGTTACACCAGCCAGAGGCGCAAGCCGATGGAATACGGTCAGCAATTCTAACACGGTTTGAAGTGGCGAGCCGCATTCCCTCGCTGGCGCTGGCGGGCTAGTGTTCAATCGGTTCGAAAAAGCGCAACCTCAAAACTCGCGCAACGGGCTACGAAGAGTAGCGAACGGAGTCTTGGTTCCGCCTATTGGTCTGCCGGACGGACCGCAAAATAATAGACCCACACGATCATGATCGTTTGCAACGGCACGCGAATCAGCAGATAGATCGGTCCCCAGGCATGGCCGCCTGCCGGGGCGTGCATCATCGCGGCATAAATATTGACCGGCAGTAGTAAAACGAGCAGCGCAATCAGGAACCAGCCGGTCGATTTGCGCAGCAACGGAATCAATACGAAGATCGCGGCGATCCATTCGACGATGCCTGAGAGATAGACGGCGATTCGACGAAGCGGCAAGAACTCGGGCAGCATCGAGACCATCTCGTCTGTCACGATAAAGTGACCCAGGCCGGCAAACAGAAAGAGCAGCGTGACGCCGATGGTTCCGGCCAGATGCTTGCTGGCCGGCGATAATCGCAGCAAAGTTGCGATCAGCCATGGCCCGCACAGCAGTCCTAGCAGGATCAACGTGAGCGTCATCCCGCTGTGCCCAGCAGCGCCTTAACCGCCGCGCCGATATCTGCCTGGCGCATCAGGCTCTCGCCAACCAAGATCGCGTCGACGCCGGCTGTGGAGAGCAACTGCACGTCGTCGTGGGTGAAGATGCCGCTTTCGCCAACCAGCAGTTTGTCGCTCGGGATTTGCTGACGCAAGCGAACCGTATGTTGCAAGTCGATCTCGAAGGTTCGCAGATCGCGATTGTTGACCCCGATCAAATCGGCGCCCGCTTCTAAGACGCGAGTGATATTTTCGGGATCATAAAGCTCGACCAGCGGCGTCATCCCCAGATCGATCGCGGCGTTGTGCAGCGAACGGAGCGCACAGTCATCCAGGCATTCGGCGATCAACAGCACGGCGTCGGCGCCGGCGACGCGGGCCTCCAACAGCTGATAGGGATCAAGGATGAAGTCTTTCCGCAGGACCGGAATGCTGACCGCTTTGCGGATCTCGCGGAGGTAATCGAGGGAGCCTTGAAAATAGACTTCGTCGGTGAGGCAGCTAATGCAAGTCGCGCCGGCCGCTTCGTAGGCCAGCGCGATGTCGACCGGGTTGAAGTCTTCGCGAATGATCCCCTTGGAGGGGCTCGCTTTTTTCACTTCGGCGATCAGTTTGATCGGACCAGCCGCGGCGAGCGCCCCAAAAAAATCGCGGACCGGCGGCGCGTCGGCGATCATGCTCTCGAGCAGTTCGACCGGGTATTGCGATTTCGCGACGGCGATCTCTTCCCGTTTGGTAGCGACGATTTTGTCGAGAACAGTCGGCACGAAATAAGTTTCCCGAAGCGGTTTAATGGCGGAAGTGACGGCGATTTGTGAAGATCATCGGCAGCCCGTGCTCGTTGCACGCGTCGATCACTTCCTGGTCTCGTTTCGATCCGCCGGGCTGAATCAATGCGGCGACGCCTGCTTTGGCCGCTTCATGAATCGAATCAGGGAACGGGAAAAATGCGTCGCTGGCCAACACGCTGCCGGGACCACGCTCGCCTCCCTTCTTGATCGCGATTTCGACCGAATCGACGCGGCTCATCTGGCCGGCGCCGGCGCCGATCAAGGCGCGTTCTTTGCACAGGACGATCGCGTTCGACTTCACATAGCGACAGACCGCCCAGGCGAACTTGAGTTCGGCCCAAAGTTCCGGGGATACTTGCGCCTTCGTGGCGACGGTCCACTCCGCTTCGGGATCATCTTCGAAGTCGGTTCCCTGAACCAGCAGTCCCCCTTCGATCCAGCGGGTTTGCAAAGGGGGGCGGCGATCGGTGAACTCGCCGACCTGCATCAGGCGAACGTTCGCTTTCCACTTCGGCTTGCTGGTCAAAATCTCGACCGCTTCGGCCGAAAAACTGGGCGCCGCGATCGCTTCAACAAACAGGCCCGGCGTCGAGAGATATTCGGCGGCTGCGGCGTCGACCGGATGATTGAAACCGAGGACGCTGCCGAACGCGCTGACCGGATCGCCGTCCATCGCTTTGCGGCATGCGTCGGCGATGTTGTCGCTGGACGCTGCGCCGCAGGGGTTGTTGTGCTTGACCACGCTGACTCCGCAATCAGGCAAGCCGCGAGCAATCGCCAAGGCGCTGTCGAGATCGAGCAGGTTGTTGTACGACAGCCCTTTGCCGTTCAACTGGCGAGCGGTCACCAGGTTGGCGCCCACTTCACGCGGGTTGCTATAGACGGCCGCTTCCTGATGCGGATTTTCGCCGTATCGCAACACTTCTTCCCGTTTCAGCTCGATGTGCATCGTCGCCGGGAAAGCTTCTGGCGCCGATTGCGACACGAAGTAGTCGGAGATCGCGCGGTCATAGGCGGCGGTATGTGCGAACGCTTCGCTGGCCAACTTCCGTCGCAGTTCAAACGTTGTTCCGCCGGTCGCTTCGATCTGGGCCAGGATTTCGGCGTAATGTTCGGGGCGCGATGCGATTGCGGTGAACGCATGATTTTTGGCCGCCGCACGGACCAAGCTTGGCCCGCCGATGTCGATCTGCTCGATCGCTTCGGCCATGGTGACGCCCGACTTGGCGATGGTCGCTTCAAACGGGTAGAGATTGACGACGACCAGCGGGAAAGCTTCGATCCGATGTTGATCGATCGCACGCATGTCGTCTTCGCGATCATGCCGGCAGAGGATGCCGCCAAAGATTTTCGGATGAAGCGTTTTCAGGCGACCATCCATCATTTCCGGAAAACCGGTGTATTCGGAAACGTCGCGAACCGCGATCCCCTCCCCTTCCAGGTGTTTTCTGGTGCCGCCGGTCGAGTAGACAGTGATCCCGCAGGCGCACAGACCGCGAGCAAAGTCGACCAGACCCAGCTTGTCGCTGACGCTGATGAGTGCGTTTTTGATCGAAGGATTCAAGGTTCCAGAGCTCCCTGCTCGTCATCGGAAGAGGTGTGTCAAATCGCCTTTGTACGACTTCGCCTGCCCAAGGGTCAACCACCCGACGCTAGCGGATCCCTAAGAGGAGAGAACTCCTTCTGTTTGTAAGTAATTTTTCATGGTCTGGCGAAAGGATTTTTGCTAGAATTGAGTTTCGTCGCCAAATTGGCGATGCCCACCTTTAACGCCTACCTATGTTTCGAATCTGACCATCAAGGCAGTCATCATGCTGTTTCGAGGCCGTTTTTCCCCCGCTCTGTCCACTCTTTGTGTGATCGCCATGATGGTGGTCCATGCGCAGGGAGCGACTTACCGTGAGCTGATCCAAACCGATAGTCCCGTTTTGTACTTGTCTTTTGACGCGGACGATCTGGCCAAGATCCAGAACGAAGCGCCCGACGGACCGAAGCTTTCGGCCGCCGAGCATGGACCGGTCAAACTGACCGTTGGCGCCGCCGCGCCGCAATATCCGTTGTTTGATGTCGACAATCGCGCGCTCGAATTGGCGAAAGAGCCTGGCCGCTTTGTGATTGACGATCCCGGCGCCGAGAGCCCGTTGGATTTTGCGGCCGGCGATCCGATCACGATCGAAGCCTGGGTCTCTCCGCAGCATCGTAGCGGCAGCTATATGTACATCATCGGTAAAGGCCGGACCCATCGCGCCGGGTTCTCGCCCGACAATCAAAACTGGTCGCTCCGTCTATGCGGCGGCGATTCGGTCGGCATCAGCTTTTTGTATCGAGATGCGGAGAACGCGACTTATCACCGCTGGGATAGCGAAAAAATAATCGCCGTTGGCGACGGTTGGCATCATGTCGCGTTGACCTATGTCTTTGGAAAAAAAGGATCGCTGCACGGTTATATCGATGGCCAGCCGGTTAAAGGTAAGTGGGACATGGGTGGTGACACCGGCGCCGCGCCGCTGGTGGATAACGATCAGGTCTGGATTGGATCGGCGTTGGGAGGCCAGGCCGGCAGTTCTTTCCATGGCCAGATCGACGAGGTCGCTTTGTACCGCAACGTTCTTTCGGCCGGTGCGATCAAAAAGCGATTTCGCTACGAAGCGCCCAAACCGACTTTTGACGTTGCGCAGCTTCCGCGTGACGCCGTCCGAATCGAACTGTACGAAGGGATCCCCAATCGCAAGTCGTGGGACTTCCGTCAGCCGCGCTTTGTCGAAGCGTACGAAATCCCGGCGTTCGCCTTTTTGGACGCTCGCCAAAAATACAACGGCGACGCTGTTCGCACCGATCGCAGTAGTCCCTATCTACTGCGTGCCGCCGGTCGCGTTACTTTGCCTGAGGGAGAACATCGCCTGCTGGTCCGCTCGCGGAACTCGGCGCGCGTCTACATCGACGGCGAGCTGCAAGTGCAAACGCCGTTTCACAACATCAGCGGTTCGGCCCACGGTACGGTGATCGAACCGGATCGTTCGCTGGCTCCCAACATTCGCCCGCTGGCCCGCGGGGATCAAGAAAAAGTGATTACCGTCACCGGCGACGGCCAAGAGCATATCGTCGCCTATGAGATGATCGTCGGCGGTGGAAATCGTCGGCAAACGTTTGGCGAATCGTCGGTCAGCATCGCAACGCCGGAGGGAGACTTCCATCTCCTCTCGCCGCGTGACGAAATGCAGATTGCGATCACCGACGAAGCGTGGGTTCCCTTCGCCGCCGATCAGCGGCTGATGTATCGCGAACTTGATCGTCTGCGCCGCGCCGAAGTCGACGAAGCGAAGCCGTATTGGGACAAGCGTCACGCGCATGCGAAAAAGCATATCGCCGGCCAAGCGGCGATCCAGGTTCCTGCGGTCGCCGAATTGGCTCCTCCCTATCAGAAAGCGGTTCGCGGCGACATCGACCGATTTTTAAATGTTGCTCTGGCCGAAGCCGAGGAGACGCCGACCGGACAGATCGACGATTTGGCCTTCCTACGCCGCTTGTCGCTCGACATCGTCGGACGGATCCCCTCTCCCGCGTTGATCGCGCAGTACGAGCAGCAACCGTCCGCGCAGCGTCGCGCATGGGCGATCGATCACTTGCTCGCCGATAGCGGCTGGGCCGATCACTGGGTTTCGTATTGGCAAGACGCGCTGGCCGAGAACCCCAACATCATCAACCCAACGCTCAACAACACTGGACCCTTCCGCTGGTACTTATACGAAGCGTTTCAAGACAATAAAGCGCTCGACCGGATGGTGACGGAGTTAGTCATGATGGAAGGAAGCTCTCGCGGCGGCGGTACGGCCGGCTTCGCGATGGCTTCGCAAAACGACGCACCGATGGCGGCCAAAGCGTTTGTTCTCGGTCAAGCCTTTCTCGGCGTGCAGATGAAGTGCGCTCGCTGCCATGATGCGCCTTATCACGATATCGCCCAGGCCGATCTCTTTGGCATGGGAGCGATGCTCAACCGCAGCCAAATCGCCGTGCCAAAATCGAGCACCGTTCCTGGCGGCGGACGTGAAGGAATCGTCAAATCGGTCTTGAAGGCAGGCGAAAAAATTTCGCCCCACTGGGCCTTTGAACAACTGCAAAGCGAGCCGGACGAGGCTTATCTGAACGACGCCGATGACTCGCGTGAACGCTTGGCTTTGCTCATGACCGCGCCGGAGAATACCCGATTTGCTCAGGTGATGGTCAATCGCGTCTGGCAGCGACTGATGGGACGCGGTTTCGTCGAAATGCTTGACGACTGGGAAAACGCCGATCCTTCGCATCCCGAACTGCTGGCGTATCTGGCCCGCGACTTTGTCGCACATGGCTACGACCTGAAACATTTGACCCGACAGATCGTCTCGTCGGACGCTTATCAACGCGCGACTAGCGAACCGTCGCCGTTTGGGTTTAACTTCGCCGGTCCTGCGCCGCGTCGAATGACAGCTGAACAGATTGTCGACTCGCTCTTCCTAGCGTGCGAGAAATCGCTCGACGTAGGGCCTTTGAATATCGACCTGGATGGTTCGCGTGACGTGAACAACTCTTCCGACTTTGGCGTGCCGACCCGGGCCTGGGAATTTGTCTCTCTCTCGAACGAACGGGATCGCCCCAGCTTGTCGCTGCCGTTCGCCGCTCCCTTTATCGTGACGATGGAGTCGTTTGGCTGGACCGGTTCGCGGCAAAATCCGATCGCCGAGCGAGACAAAGAACCGAACGTCTTGCAACCGGCGATTCTCGCCAACGGCGAACTGGGAGAGCGCTTCACGCGATTGAGCGACGACAGCGTCTTCACGGCAATGGCGCTCGAAGATGTCAAACTGGACGAATTGGTGCGACGTCTCTACTTACGCGTGCTGACGCGTGAGCCGGACGCCGAAGAGTTGGCGGTCTTCCGCGAGCTCCTTTCGCCCGGGTATGAAACGCGTCGCGTTGACGCTCCGCTGGTGAAACGCGAACCGCTGCCGCGCGGCTTGGTCTCCTGGACCAACCACTTGGATCCCCGCGCCAATGAAATTGTGCTGGAGCTAGAACAGGTCGTGCGTCATGGCGATTTGCCAACGCAGCGACTGAATCCCCAGTGGCGCACGCGGCTGGAAGATGGGCTGTGGGCGCTGTTGAATACGCCCGAATTTGTTTTCTTGCCGTAGACGCTGCTGCTCCCCATTATGCTATCCCACCGATCAAGACAAGGACGCTAACGCAATGTCCAGCAACTCTACCAATCGTCGTTCCTTTCTGAAGCAATCAGCCGCTACCGCAGGCGCGATGGCGATGGCCGGCGGCTTGCCGCTGTTTGCCGAAGAAGCCAAAGAGCCGCATCCCGTCGTGCCGATGGGCAAGGCCGAGCATTGCATCATGGTCTGGCTGGGGGGCGGCGCCGCCCAGATTGATACGTGGGATCCGAAGGCGAAAGGGGACGCCAAGCTAAAGAAGGCTGGCAGCTATTACGACGCGATCGACACAGCGGTTCCTGGTCTGCAAGTGTGCGAGCACCTCAAACGCTGTGCGCCGCTGATGGAGCGTTTCAATCCGATTCGGACCGTTCACCATGATGTGATCGACGAGCATGCGGCGGCCACGAACCGCATGCACACCGGCCGCGATACGTCCGGCACGATCGTCTATCCGTCGATCGGTTCGGCGATCGCCTACCAGCGTGGCGCGGCGAGCGACATTGCCCCCGCTTACATGTTGATTGGTTACCCCAACGTAACGCGTGGTCCCGGATTCCTGGGCGCCAGCGCTGGTTACGTCTATTTGACCGACACCGCGCAAGGCCCGAACGGCTTGGCCCGCATGCCGCATATTTCGGACGAGCGCGCCGCGCGTCGCGAGAATGTGTTGGGCAAATTGCGCGATCGTTATCTGACCAAAGCGGAAGAGAAGCAACTGATCGAAGACTACGCCGAAGCAGGCCAGGCGGCGCTGCGTCTCTCGGGCCCCGAGTTCATGAAGGCGTTTGATCTGGACAACGAGCCGGATGACCTGCGCAACAAATACGGCGGCGAGTTTGGTCAACGCTGCCTGCTTTCGCGACGATTGGTCGAACGAGGCGTCCGCTTTATCGAAGTGTCGCATAACCTGAACTTCGTCAACGGCACCGGTTGGGATACGCACAACGAAGGACAGCTGAATCAGCACTTGTTGATTCAAGAGTTGGACGGCGCGATTGCGACCTTGGTGACCGACCTGGAAGAGAAAAAACTGCTCGACAAAACGTTGATCGTGATCTCGTCCGAGTTTGGACGACCCGCCCAGTTTGACGGCGGCGGCGGACGTGGTCACCACGGCGGCGCATTCACCGTCGTACTGGCTGGCGGCGGACTGCAAACCGGCAAAGCGATCGGCGAGACCGACGAATTGGCGATGAAAGCGCTCGATCGCCGCGTCTCGGTGCCTGATCTGTTCGCGACGATCTTCCAGACGATGGGGATCAACCCGCACGAAGAACTGTACGCCGGTGATCGCCCTGTACCGATCTCCGATGGCGGGCGACCCATTGCAGAGTTGTTTAGCTAACTATCGCGAAATCTCACGATTCATTTTTTACGCCGCCTTGCGAGGATAATCGCCTGTGCGGCGTTTTTTATGGTTCGCAATCGAACCGAACGATTTGCCATAACCAAAAGTTATCGCAGGCATTACCCTTTCGGCACTTGCCGAATGGGTCCGCTAAGCGTCATGATAATAGGGAATTATTTGTGAGCCTATCCAGTCTCGACGTAGCGAGCAGGTTCCCGCCAGTAGCAGAGTTTCGGAAACGGAGACAAGACCCATGAGCGTATTGGTTACGAAGGAAGCGCCTGATTTCACCGCCACCGCGGTTACGGAGACCGGCGAGTTCAAAGAAGTCAGCCTGTCGGACTACAAAGGACAGTACGTCCTGTTGTTCTTCTACCCGCTCGATTTCACCTTCGTTTGCCCGACCGAGATCATCGCATTCTCGGATCGCATCGAAGATTTTAAAGCGCTCGGCGTGCAGGTCTTGGGCTGCTCGATTGACAGCCACTTCTCGCACCTGGCTTGGCGCAACACTCCTCGCGGCGAAGGTGGTATCGGCGACATCCAATACCCGCTTCTCGCCGACCTCGATAAGAGCATCGCGACCAAGTACGACGTTCTGTTGTCAGGCGGGATCGCGCTTCGCGGCTTGTTCCTGATCGACACCAAAGGGGTCGTTCGTCACCAGGTGGTCAACGATCTGCCGCTGGGCCGTAGCGTTGACGAAGCGCTGCGCATGGTCAAAGCGCTCCAGTTCCACGAAGTGAACGGCGAAGTTTGCCCGGCCAACTGGAAAGAAGGCTCCCGCACGATCAAGCCGACCCCGAGCGATTCAAAAGAATTCTTCGGCGCCGAATACGCCGGCTAGATCGGTCGCACCGCGCCTATCGCGGTCGATTCGACGTAGCGGTCACGGATGAACCACGAAAAAGGCGTCGGCATTTGCTCCGACGCCTTTTTTTACCTATATCCTTGTAGTGACCTATCGCGAACGGATATTCCAAAAATCCCTCCCCACCTGTCCTCTCTTTGCTGCCTAGGAGAACATCGATGAAACGTCATCTATCGGGCGCTCTGCTAATCGCGTTAGTCGCGTGCGGCGCCGGCCTGTTTGCCGAGGAACCTGCCGCCAAATCGAATCAAGTGAAGCTGGGCGATCCGTCGCTAACCGCCGGCGTCCCGGGCGAAGGCCCGATCGAAGTCGAAGCGCTGACCAAATGGTTGGCTGACCCGGCCAATCATGAGCCGCTGGAAGTGGAGCTTCCCTACGGCATCGCCGCCCAAGCCGGCAACATTACCGGACTCGACAAGAATCCGATGACCCGCGCTAAGATCGAACTCGGTCGTCAGCTCTACTTCGACAAACGTCTCTCGATTGATCAAACGATCAGCTGCGCCGATTGCCATCACCCGACCAACGGTTGGGCGAAAGAAACGCAATTTGGCGTCGGCGTGCTAGGACAAGAGGGCAATCGTAACTCGCCGGTCAGCTTCAATCGAATCCTCAGCGGCCCGCAGTTCTGGGATGGTCGCGCGGCGACGCTCGAAGATCAAGCGATTGGTCCGATCGCCAACCCGATTGAAATGGGGCATACGCATGACGCTTGCGTGCTCTGCCTGAACGAGATTCCCGGCTACGAACTGCAGTTCAAAAAGGTGTTTGGCGACGACAAGATCACCATCGAAAACGTCGGCAAAGCGCTCGCCACGTTTGAACGGGCCATCGTCACCGGACCGGCTCCGTACGACTACTACGAAGTGCAACGCAACTTCGAGAATCAGCTGGGCGAAGACATTGAGTACTTGGAAGAAGATGATCCCGATCTGTACGAGAAGTACAAGGCCGCCGTCGCCGGCGCCAAGCCGATGTCTGAATCGGCCCGTCGCGGACGCGAAATCTTCTTCAGCGAAAAGGGAAAGTGCACCGCATGTCACGCCGGCGCCAACTTCACCGACGAGCAGTATCACAACCTGGGCGTTGGCATGGATGTCGAGAAGCCGGATCTCGGCCGTTACGAAGTGACCAAAGAAGAGAAGGACAAAGGCGCCTTCAAAACTCCGACGCTGCGTAACATCGCCCAGACCGCACCGTACATGCATGACGGCAGTCAGAAGACGCTGATGGAAGTGGTCGAGTGGTACGCCAAGGGGGGCCATCCGAATCCCTACCTCAGCGACAAAGTGAAAAAGCTCGATCTGACCCAGCAGGACAAAGAAGATTTGGTCGCATTTATGGAAGCGTTAACCGGCGAATTTCCGCCGGTCGAAACCGAGCGACTGCCCAAGTAGTTCGCCGCGGCGGAAAATGGAAACCAACGACAAAGCCTGCTCCCAACCGAGCAGGCTTTTTTTCTTCGTAGCCCGCTTGCGCATTTTGAAGCTGCGATTTCTCGAACCGATTGAACGCTAGTGTTCTGTCAAATCGCTATTTTCGGCTTCCACGAAATCAGCCGCACGGCGTTAGCCGCGGTTTCTGTTACCAATTGTCTTTCGCAAATGAGTTCCCATCAGAAACCGGTGCTAACGCACTACGGCTAATAAAATCATGGCTCCTGAAAATTGTCGCGTGACAGAACACTAGCCCGTTGCGCCAGCGAGGGAATGCGGATGGCGACGCCAACACGGATTGAAGTGGCGAGCCGCTTTCCCTTGCTGTCGCAGCGTTCTAGTGAGACGTTTTCCGCTTGCTTCCGACCCTGCTTTTCCGTTCTTGATCCGTGGTCTGGCCGTGTTCCATTCAAATTGCGCAAGCGGGCTACGAAGAGAAATGCTTTCTCGCATTTTTTTCGCTCAACCTCGAACCTTTGTCGTAGTAGGTCGTCTACTTCTGGTACGCCGCTTGTGCGACTGCCGCTGGTGAAACGCTGAATTGAATCCCCAACCCTTTACCGAGAAACGCTTTCTGCAATGACGTTCACCGATCGACAACACGAATCCTATTCGATCTTGGGCTGTCGCCTGATGCGACGGATGAATCTCGATTTTCGCTGGTGACGCGGAAACTTGCGCGGATGTACTGCACAAGCCCGGGTCGCCACAGACGCCGGGCTTTTTTTGTGCACGTACCGAACCGCTGGACGGATAGCTGAGATGGAATAGCGCCTGGCTGAAGACCAGGAGACGGAGATTCGAGCGCTCCCCCGTCCACTTACCGGAGAAAGAAGATGAGCAAGCAACGTTTATTTCAGCAAGCGATCGCCGCCTGCTTTGAAATCCCCGGACAGCCGGCGATCCGTTCGGCTCGCATCCGCTTCCGAGGCGGCGCTGACCAGCGTTACGCCGTGGTGCTGGGACCGCAGGAAGCGGACGAGCCGCAACGTTTACAGTTTTGCGGCGTTGAAGAGTTGGACGTCGATCTGCGGCAAAGCCGGATCGACAACGCCGCTTGCGAACTTCGACTGGGAGGTGGTCGTTTGGCGCTCGAAGTGTCGAAGGACTACTTCGATGTGATTGAGTAACTGACGCGGCGGCGCGCTCCCATTCTAAAGCTGGCGGGGGAGCGCGCCGCGGAGTTCGATAATCTGCCAGCGACAGATTTGATCTTTGAAAATTCGGTACGTGATTTTTGTTGTGAGAGGTTCGCTGTTGGTAGTGACGCCTGACTTTGAATCAGGTCGCTGCTGGTTCGACTGGCGGCTCTCGCAGCCTGTACGATCGAACAAGCCCTTGCGGAGCAGTCTGGAATGCTCGCCGCTTTGTCACGGCGGAGACGCAGGTTCAAATCCTGTCAGGGGCGCTCGAAAAAATGCGTGTAACAATCCGCAGCGGTGCACGCTTACTTACTTAGGCACGGTACGCAAACCTTGGCAAAGCGGCGAAGCTCAGACCTTCGTGACTTTGTGAGTTCGACTCTCACTCGTGCCACTATTTTTATTCGCGTCGGCTGGGCATTGGCGAGCCCCGGTGGCTGTAAACCACTCGTTTCATACTGTGGCGGTTCAATTCCGTCCCGGCGCACTCCACTTCTTTTCAAAGCTCATCATTGCGGACGAGCCGGCGCTCGGCGAAGTCTCATAAGCTTCGCGCAGCGGGTTCAACTCCCGCGTCCGCTTCCAATTTTCAACACTTATTCTTCGTAACCGAAACGCGAGTTTTGAGGTTGCGCTATTTGGCCGAACGGATTCGGGTTGGCCCGGATAGCTACGCTATCAGGGCCGACGAAGTCGGTAGGAGGCATCGAGCCGCGGTCGGACTTACTTCGGTGGTCGCTATACCGTTGGAAATGGCGAAAAGCCCCTGAACTGCTTACCGGGAACCAATACCTCTTACGGCTGCGCCGCCGCGGATAGCGGAGCTATCGCGGCCAACCAGGGAAATAGCGCAACCTCAAAAAGCGCCAGCGAGGGAATAGAGTTGGCGATCCGAACACGGATTGAAGTGGCGAACCGTATTCCCTCGCTGGCGCTGGCGGGCTAGTGTTCGATTGATTCGAAATAGCGCAACTTCAAAGCTCGCGCTGCGGGCTAGTGTCTATATTTTTCTAACGTCGCCGCTGATGGTTCGGCCGGCTGCCTGCAAAGCAACTCGCTTGTGGGTTCGACTCCCGCCGACGTTTTTTTGATGCAAGCAACGAAGAAACGCGATACTCCGGCGGCGCCGCGGTCTCTTCAATAGATCGATTCGCGGTGTTCCGCGAAAACGGGTTCGATGGTCGCGTTTCTTTGGTGGTCGTCTAGTGAGGTACAGACACCGGCGCCGCGCCGGAGACATGGGTTCGATTCCCATCCACATGCGCAAGGTATGCCTTCGGCATATCCACCATTTCCGTTAGCTCAATGGTAGAGCACCAGATTATGGATCTGGCTGTAGCAAGTTCGAATCTTGCACGGTTCACAACCGCCGAAAGGGACGTGACTTTCAGACGATCCGTTGTCGACGCGGCGACTTGTCGGTCTTGCGCAACTACGCCAAGCGGTTTCGGCCATTTGGCGGAGATGCCTGGAATGACATGCATCGTGTCGGCGACACCATACGCCTGCGGCTTTGCGGGATGACCGGCCCGCATCGAAGGTTCGATTGCTCGACGCCTGCGGCAGCGGTCTTTTTCGCCCCTGGGGCAAAAGGGTCGCTCAAGCGGAACGTCTCCAATCGTTCGCGATGCGCGCCAACGATCCTCCGTCACAGTGGATGGGATCGCGACGATCGCTTGCGTCCTGGACGGCATTTTTTTTCACGCATTGAATCACGACCGAATGGAATAACCTGACTTACGTTTCCACTTTTTTACGAGGAGCAGCTTCCGATGCGTTAACCACACGAGCGGAACAGGAGGTAACTACGATGATCTACAAGCAAATTCAGATTCAAACCTACGAGGCAGGCCTGTACTTTGTCGACGGCGAGTTCGCCGGCGTGCTGGAGCCGGGTCGTCATTACCTGTTCGCGTGGCTGCGCAAGCAGCAAGTCGATATCGTCTCGCGACGTGATCCTTGGCTGCGTCACGACAAGCTGGACGTGATCGCGCGCAGCGGCAAGCTGGCCGATCAAGCGGTGGTTGTTGACTTGACCGAGCACGAGCGTGCGATCGTCATGATCGATGGTCGGTTTGACCGGATCCTGAAGCCAGGTCTGTATGTCTACTGGAACGGCGTGCGCAAGGTGGAAATCGAGCGCTACGACGCTCGCGAAGTACGACTGCAGCGCGATCACTTGTCGCGGATTGCCCGCGAACCGGCGGTTCGACTGGCGCTGGACGTTTGCGAAGTGCAGCGTTTCCACCGCGGCGTGCTGTTCTACGACGGCAAGTACGTCGAGACGCTAGAGCCAGGCGTCTACGCGTTCTGGAAGGAAACGGTCGATGCTCGCGTGGTCGAGATTGATCTGCGTGAGCAAACGCTCGACGTAGCAGGTCAAGACATCATGACGGCCGACAAGGTGACGCTCCGGCTGAACCTGGTCGCGACCTATCGGGTGATCGATCCGCTGAAAGCGGCGGCGGCGACGGTCGACGTGCAACAGGCGCTGTATCGCGAAGCGCAGCTCGCCGCGCGAGCGGTGATCGGCGCTCGCGAGCTGGACGCGTTTCTCACCGACAAAGAGAACGTCGCGGACGAGATTGCCGCGATCACGCGCCGCCGAGCCGAAACGCTGGGTCTGGAACTGATCACGGTCGGCGTTCGCGATGCGATCTTGCCTGGTGAAATGAAAGACCTGTTGAACAAGGTGACGCAGGCCAAGAAGGCGGCTGAAGCGAACCTGATCTTCCGCCGGGAAGAGACGGCCGCGATGCGCAGCCAGGTGAACACGGCGCGACTGTTGGCCGATAACCCCACGTTGATGCGGCTCCGGGAGCTGGAGGTCTTGGAAAAGATCGCCGCCGAAGGCAAGCTGAACATCGTCGTAGGCGAAAAAGGCTTGGCCGACCGAATCGTCAACTTGCTGTAAACCTGACGCCCTGGAAGCGAAAGTTTCCAGGGCGTTTTTTCGTTTGCGGAATCCATCTGGCGCCGCGGTCGGCATCCGGTACGATTTGAGAAGTTTTCTTGACGCGCGCTTCTCCGTAAATATAGAGACCTCCATGCCGACGTTGATGATCGCCTTGCAGCGGGAAATCCCCGATGTCCAGTCGTATGTGCATGGACATGCCTTGTCAGAGCGCGAAGAAGAGCTCGCGCAGTTAGCCCAATCGCTGGGCGTAACGCCGCTGATGGATTTCTTTGGCCAAGGCGCCGACGAAACCGACTTCTTTTTGGAAGACGAACTCGAGTTGGGAGAAGGTTTTGAATTGCCGCAAGAAACCTGGTTCGCTCCGGCCGCTGGTTTGATCACGATCGCCGCGCTGTTGGCGCATCTCGAAGCGGAGCCAGCCACGATTTCAGCGGAGGATTCGGTCCGGCGAGAGTTGCGGCAATGGCAATCGCTGCTGCAGACCGCCGACAAGCATCAAGTGATGTGGCACGTCGCGGTTGATTTTTGATCGCAACGACATCCAGCCTTCTGGAGAAACGAAAGCGGAAGGGGCGCAAATGACGGCGGAATGTTGAAAAAGTCGCGATAAACCGCGTGGAGAATCAACTATCTGAAAAAACGTCGTGACGTAGAATAAAATGGAAGCAAGTCGCAATCTGCTCGACGCATGCCCGCATTTCACCCCGCCGATGTCATATGTCCTCGATGTTGCAAACTATCGCCGTTGCATTTACGCCATTCTATTGGCTCAGTTTCGTTACGCTGGTCGCCGCTGCGGGGCCGACTCCGCAGCAAGAGATCGATCTGCTGGTTCCCCAGGCGCTGCAGATCATCGAGAAGTGGGAGCAAGAGAATCCGGTCCCCGGGAAGCGCAAAATGCATGTGGTCTATTGGACTCCTAGCGACCGTGAGCCGGCGCCCCGCTATCGCGAGCGACTCTCAGAGATCCTGCTTCATATTCAAAACTTCTACGCGCAGGAAATGTCGCGACTTGGCTTTGGCCCGCGGTCGATTCGGTTAGACGTCAAGGAAGATGGCCTACTGAACATTCACGTGGTAAAGGGAGAAGGCCCCTACGCGCAGTACGATACTCCAGATGGTCGCAAGATTCGTCAAGAGTGTATCCCCACACTCCGCCAAGCAGGCGTCAATCCCGACGAAGAGACGATCGTCATCTTCTGCAATATGTCGAACTGGGATCCGGACAAAGCGGAGATCAAGCAAAACAGTCCCTATTACGCTGGAGGTTCTCCGACCGGCGGTACCGCCTGGCAAGTCGACTCGCCGATTCTCGATCTGCAACTCCTCAACAACAAAGAGAGGAAAGTGCGTGACGGGCAATACGGAAACATTTCGGTTGGCAAATACAACTCGATCTTCATCGGCGGAATCTGTCATGAGCTGGGACACGCGCTGGGGTTGCCTCATTGCCGTGAACGCCCTGATGAAAAAGCCCAGTTTGGCACGGCGCTAATGGGTTCAGGCAATCGCAGCTATGGCGACAATTTGCGCGGTGAAGGTCGCGGCACATTTTTGACGCTCGCGCACGGCTTGAAGCTGGCTTCGCACCCGCAGTTCTCAGGATCGAACAAAGGACTCAGTTCCAAAAGCGACGCCAACGTCGAGATCCTCCAAGTGGAAGCCGTGGATCGCACCGTCGAACTGACCGGCCGCGTTACAGGCTCACCTCCGGTTTATGCCGTGCTCGGCTATCTCGATCCTGATGGCGGCAGCAACTACGACGCATTCTCCGCAGTCGCCGTACCGAATGCGTCAGGCGAATTCACGCTTCGCTATCGACCGCTGACGCCCAATTTTCATGGGCGGATTCGTATCGATCTGTGCCAGGCGAATGGCGCGGCGACAACCTATTCCGGCGATAATTCGCGGTGGGGATTTGATCTGCTGACCAACGCCAAAGGAGAGCCGCAACTGCAAGTGATTCAGCAGAAGTTGCAACTGCTGCCGCTAGCCGACGCGTTGAAATCCAAAGACCAAGAAAAGATTCAAGCGATCAGCGAGAAGCTGCAGGCCTCTGATGACAAGCTGGTGGCGGAAGTCGCCAAGCGATTAACCGCATCGCCCGCAGCCAAACGCCCCCATATTTCGCCGCTCTACGTGCCGAAAGAGATTACCGAAGTTCCCTTGTCCGACTGCCAACCAGAAACGGCCCATCTTGGATATGGTCGCCCGGCCTATGACCGTTTGCCGCATGATCAGCCGCTGCTGGAAGTACGCGGCCGGATCTTCCGGCATGGGATTTGGGCGCACGCGCCTGCCCAGCACACGTATGATCTGGGCGGAGCCTGGAAGAATTTTTCGGGATCGGCCGGCGTCGCAGGGACCAGAGGCCAGGTCGTCTTTGTAATCAACGCCGATGGCAAAGAACTATGGCGCAGTCCCAAGACGAAGCCGGGCCAGCTGCGTGATTTTTGGGTGGAAGTCGAAAATGTCAGTCGACTGGAGTTGGTCGTTGAAGATGGCGGCGACGGCAAAGACGGCGACTGGAGCGTCTGGCTCGAGCCGGTTCTCGGCCGCTAAACGAAGCGAAAGATCCCCTTTTTTCAGTTCGGAGCAGTCAATGGAGGAAGCGCGATCACATTGCTCGTGACGTCGGCCTCTCCTTTTTTCGAGGTCGCAGTCACTTGGACGTTGGCTAATGCGGCGACCGAGACGCCTGCCGGGAGCTTGATTTCCAGCGTGTAGTCGCTTTTATCGGCCGGCACTTCGACCGGTTCAGCGGTCGCGCCTTCCGGCAATCCGCTGACCGAAATTTTTGCGGCGCCTTGGAATCCGCCGGCGCGAACGAGCTTGCCGCTCATGCGAAACGTGGTCTCGCCGGCAAGTTGCAGGAAGATCGGCGAGGCCAATGAAAATCGTTGAGCCGAAGTGGTCGCCGTAGCGATTACTTTCTTCTGATCGGCCGAGAGCAACTCGGCGACCAGGGCCAGGTCCCAGCTGTGATCGGCCAAATCTTGCGGCGTGGCGATCTGTACGGTGGCGTCAGATTGATCGGCCGGAAGGATCACGTCCGCCGCCAGGCGAAGCGTTCGCTCGACGTCGTCAACTTTGATCTTCTTCTTTTTGTCTTTGGGATCGGGAACTTCCTTTTGGGGCGTCACCTGCGTCGTCAGCAATTTCAGTCGAACTGGGCCTGTGACGCCTTCGCCGCGAACGATCTGAACCGGCACGCTGAACGTTTCGCCCAGTGACAACTTGTCACTTGGAAACGCGCTCGTCAAAGCGACGCCGATCTTCGGATGTTGATCGACTCCCAAGCCGATCTCGACTTCGTCGGCGGTGATGTAGCCGTCGTCGTGCGGTTGAACGACGACATTTTTCACCACGTCTCGACCACCAATGGTCGCTTTGCCGATCAGTCGAGCGACCTCAAATTGGCCAGGCGCTTTCGCCGAAATCGACAGCAGCGTCGCCGTTGCGCCCGAGGGAATCGTCGCGCCGGAGAGCGTAAAGTTTTCGTGGTCGCCATCCCACGACAGGTCGATCGGCCCGCCGTATCCGCGTCGTTTGACGGTGACCGGCAATGTCAGCACGCCGCTGGCCGGAACATTCCAGACGTTGGCGCCTGCGGTGAGCGTAAAATCGCCGACCGACAACGGCGTTACTTCGATGCGATAAACGAACTCGGCGCCATAGCGACCTTGCAGGTCACGCAGCACGATCAACAGCTTGTCGACATCGCTTGGCGCGTCGAACGTCAAACCGGGATCGGGCGTATTGGCTTGGTCATCGTTGGAGCCGAGACTCCCGCCTTGCGATTTGTGAACTTCCAGCACGCCGTCGACCGGCGTACCCAAACGTTGGGCTAGAACTTCAACCCGATATTTCTTACCGGGCTCAATCGGAACAAGATACTCGTCTCGTTCATTTTCGCCGAGGAAACGCCCGTTGATCGTCACCGGCGCCGCCGGCGTTTCGATGCGTTCGCCAGGCTTCCCACGTTGTTCGATGAACTCGGCGCCTTGGTTGACCGGCAGGCGAGGAACCGCGCCCGTGAAATGGGGTACGGTGATCGCCGGCGAAACGATCGGTGCAAAATTGGCGACCGGCGCCGTCGTCAGTTGGATGTCGCCCAGACTCGCGCTAAGCGGCTCAATTTCGACCGCTGACTCGCGTGCGACGCCCAAAGGAAACGTAAGATCCGCATAGTGAAGATCGCCGATTTTCATCCGAAAGTAACCGGGGCCGGCGCCTTTGTAGAGCGCGTCTTGCAGCTGAATCAAGTACTGTCCGTCATGCGGCAGAATAAACTCCAGTCGAGCATCGCCGGCGATCGTTTCCAGCTGTGGTGAGAAGGCGATTTGCGATCCGCGCTCGTCGAGCAGACGGACGACGGGGCGCAGTTTGCTTCCCAGTCGCTGCGCCTCGACATCCACCACCACGCGTTCCCCTTGCTTGCCGGCAAAGGAGGTTTTGACCAGTTGCGCGCCGGTCAAGTTACCGGTCAGCGCGATTGGCAATTGCTCGATCGCTTCGGTGACCGCTGCTTGCGGCAAATCATCGACGCCAACTTGAGCGGGGGCCGAAATTCCCGCGGCGCTGCTGACGCGCAAATTGAAGATCCCTGGCGCCGCTTTCGCCGGCAGCGTGACGTCAAATTGCAATTGATTCGGTTTCGCTTCGCCGACCAACTCCGCCGTCCCGCCGTCCGGAAGCAGCAACTGCGGTTCGGCAGCGAGTTCCGATCCAGTGATGGTGATGCGCGTGACGCCCCCAATTTGCAGACCGCGCGGTGCAACGTTTTGAATGGCGGGAGCGGCCCAACTAAGGGTAGTCAGCAGAGAGAAGGCGAGCGATAGCGATGCGGCGCGCAGCATGGTTCGTGGCTCTCTTCGAATTAGCAGGAGGACAGGCGGGAGTTTTTGAGGTTGCGCCATGGAAATCGCAGGCGTCTATCTTTCTTCGTAGCCCGAGGCCTTTCTTCATAGCCCGAAGCGCCAGCGAGGGAAATGCGCCTGACTACTTCAAGCCGTATCAGCATTGCCGAGCGTCTTTCCCTCGCTGGCGCTTCGGGCTACGAAGAAAATGATAGTCGTGTTTCCCAAATGCGCAACTTCCAAAGGGGGAAGCCGGGGTGGATACGAAAAAAGGACGCCAGAGTAATTCCGGCGTCCTTTATTTTAATCCATTTTTTTGCTTGAGTCCCGCAAAATCTTGCGAGACTTTAGTTGGCGAAAGGATCGGCGAATGGGTCCGAGTTATCGGGGGCTGGCTTCGCTTCCATGTCTTTCGCCGGAGCCGCGCCAAACGGGTCATCCGCAGCGGGAACAGCGAAGGGATCGTCGCTGGCCGGCGTCGTCGCCGGAGCCGGTTTCATCCCGGCCGGAGGAGTTGCACCAAACGGATCATCACCAGCCGGAGCCGGAGTCGCGAATGGGTCATCGGAAGCAGCTGGCTTCGTCTCGGCCGGAGCGGCGAACGGATCGTCGTTGGCAGGAGTCGATTGTCCGCTCATGCCGGGCAAACTCGGAGTTTTCAGCTTCGGCGTCAGGGCGCTGCCGATCGCGCTGATCGCGGCGCCAACGACGCGGGTGGTTGATCCGCCGGCGGCTGCAGCGCCTTCCATCACATTGGCGGTTCCACGGAGCGGCGCACGTTTGGCGACGGCGTCTTCCGGCATTTCCAGGTTGGTCGTTGCCGGTGTCACCGCTGGGCCAAATTTGTCTTCGCTCGGTGCGCCCGTTCCAAACGGATCGTTGACAGCCGGCTGCGCAGGAGGCGACTGCATCGCCGGTTCAACGCTCGGCGTCGGGACCAAGTCAGCCGGAGCGGCGAAAGGATCATCACTGGCCGGAGCCGCTTCCATCGCCGGTTTGGCGGTTGGATCGGGAACGAGCGGCAAAGTCTTGGTCGGGGCTTCACCCGCGTCAAAGGGATCGTTGGTCGCCGGAGCGCCGGGCGCCGATTCCATCGCTGGCTTGGTCGGCGCCGCGAAAGGATCATCGGTCGCCGGTTGGGTCGAACCGCCAAACGGATCGTCCAGCGAAGGAGTCGCTTCGGCGTTTTCCATCGCGGGAACATTGTTGGGCGCAGGAGTCGTGCCGGCGCCCGCGTCAAAGGGATCGTTGGTCGCCGGAGCAGGCGGGGCCGATTCCATCGCCGGCTTGGTCGGCGCTGCGAAAGGATCATCGGTCGCCGGTTGGGTCGAACCGCCAAACGGATCGTCCAGCGAAGGAGTCGCTTCGGCGTTTTCCATCGCGGGAACATTGTTGGGAGCGGGAGTTGTGCCGGCGCCCGCGTCAAAGGGATCGTTGGTCGCCGGAGCAGGCGGGGCCGATTCCATCGCTGGCTTGGTCGGCGCCGCGAAAGGATCATCGGTTGCCGGTTGGGTCGAACCGCCAAACGGGTCGTCGTTCATCGGAGCCGGCATCGCCGGTTCGGCAGGAGTCGTTGGTGTCGACGCGCCTGGCGAGACCGCTTCACTGCTCCCAAACGGATCGGTCGGATCAGAAGCTTTCGGCTCGACCGGCAAAGTGGCGCTGGCTGGAACGGCGCCGCGAAGTACTTCTTCTTCGGCCGCTTTCCGCATCTCATAGCGTTGGCGTTCCCACTGTTTACGAGCGATGAACTCCTGGACGCGGATTTTTTGGCGATAGTCTTCTAGTTTCAAACGAGCTGAGCCTTGAACTCGCTCTAGTGATTTCCCGATCGCATAAGAGCGATCCGCGGTCAGCTCCAATTTGGCGCCTTCCTGGAAATCGAGTTCGGCTTGTTCCGGTCGCCCCATATTCCACAGGGCGAGCCCTCGGAAGTAAAAGGCGCGCGGATCTTTCGAACCCTGGTCGATGGCGGTCGAGAGCGTCATAAACGCCTCGGTCATTTCTCCGCGATTGAACTGATGCACCCCTTGGCCGTAAAGCTCGACGACGATCGGCTCTTGAGCCGAAACGACGCACGGGTTTCCTAGCCACAGCAGTGCGGCGACAGCCGACGCCGAGACAACGTTCCTCGTCATCAAACGAATCTCCCTACAGATTCAAACCGAAGCGATTGAATTGAATAGTTGACAAGATAAGTGGGTCAAGAAGTCACTTGCACCCGATGTTGGAAGGGCCGTAGGTGGGACTCATCCTGAGAAAAGAGAGGCGAAAAAGCCCGCTCTAGCGATCCTATAGCACCCAGCAAAATAGCGGCAACTTCCAGCGTATATCGTAGTTGCGCTTTTTGACGAACACAAGCAAACCGGCTCGGTACGCCAAATTCAAACCCAGAACCCGCCGATCGGGGCATGCTGGTCGTTACGACAGTCACGTATTTCACTTCGGATTGGACGGCATGGTTGCTGGAAAACAACACAGGCGGCCAGGCCAGACGATTTTACGCTTGCGAAGTATAGCGGCCCAGTCGCTGTCGCCTGTCGACCTGGCGGCTTTGCTTCAGCGTCGATCTATCTATCCGTCAACGACTTAGGACGAAGTAGGCAAAGTAGAAACGCAGATTACGCTGGGGGGCCCTCCCTGTTAGTCCAAGACTGATTGGGTTGCTTTTACCGCGCCATCGGCGCTCAATTCACGTAGCGACTCGCCCCCCCGCGAGGGAACGCAACCGATCGATGCAATTGCGTTACTGCGCGTCTACCCGTCCCCGACTGGGGCAGCCTTCGTTGCGAAAAGATTGTCCGTAGACAAAACGCACGGACTTCGGGTCAATTTCAGTGAAGCATTATTCACGTGAATCACGTTCGCGCGGCGGCCAAATAGGTCGCTGGGGGTGGAGATTCTATGCGCCTCTGTGATTCGGTTGAAAATCAACGTTCCAACTGGAGCGACGAGTCCCGTATGCCAAATTCAAAACGGTCCTGTCCTGTCCAACCTTTCTGGTCCAAACCGATAGTCCCCTTTTGCTCCGCAAAAGTAGCGTCTTCCTTCCGTTACTTTCGCGGGAGCGAAAGGCGATTGTGGATCCAATCGGCCTTATTCTTCGTATCCCGACGCGCGAGTTTTGAGGTTGCGCGATTTCCCTGGTTGGCCGCGATAGCTCCGCTATCGGGGCGGCGCAGCCGTAGGAGGCATTGGTTCCCCATAAGCAGTTCAGGGTCTTTTCGCCATTTCAAACGATGTAGCGACCACCGAAGTAAGCCCAATCGCGACTCGACGCCTCCTACCGACTTCGTCGGCCCCGATAGCGGAGCTATCCGGGCCAACCGGAATCCGTTCGGCCAAATAGCGCAACCACAAAACTTGCCCACTCGGGCTGGTGTTGGATTGGTTGAATTCGTTGGACGAAAAAAAACGGTCCTGTCCGGTCCAACCTTTCCGGTCCGAACCGATAGTCCCCTTTTGCTCCGCAAAAGTAGCGTCTTCGTGAGAAGAGCATCACGTCCGGAATTAGAAGTGAAGAACTGAAGAATAAAACTCCTAGCCACCTTTTCCGTTCTTCTTTCAGGGCTTTCCGCCATGCAAATGGAGATCGCATCGCACGAGCGGGGCCAATTTTTGAAAAACAGCGGCGCGGGATCGTTCGTCTTCCTGATTAGTTAGATTTTCGCACGCGATTTCGACGAGGGAGCATGTCATGCGCAAATGGACCATTAGCTGGGCGTTGATCGGGGGGATCGTACTTGCCGGCGTTTGGGTTACCAATACGATGCGGACCAGTGAAGTCAAAGCGGCCGAATCCGAAAATTCAGAGGGTCTGACCAGCAACTCCCAACTGGCGAATCCATTGATTGATTTTGACGGGCATCTTAAGCAAGCGCTGCAGGCAAGAGAGATTCGCGCGAAGCGTCGCGTCTCCGAAAAGGAATTCATCGAAATGGCGCAGGATCCGGCGACGCTGGTGCTGGATGCGCGCAGCGCCGGTAAGTACAAGCTGCTGCATGTCGAGGGCGCCGTTAATTTGCCCTATACCGACTTTACTGCAGCGTCGCTGGCGGAGGTAATTCCGACCCCAGAGACGCGCGTGCTGATTTACTGCAACAACAACTTCAAGAACGCTCCGGTGGCGCTCGCTCCCAAGAATGCGTTCGTGTCGCTCAACATCAACACTTATGTCGCGCTGTACAGCTATGGCTACAAGAACATCTATGAATTGAAACCGTTATTAGATCGCAACACGACGAAGATTAAATTTGCCGGGACAATCATCAACGCCGAGAAAACTACCGCGTCACCGACTGCACGCAGCGAAACCCCGTAAAGTTGTTGGGTGAGCGGGGGACGGAGTGAGAGCGATACCAGACCATCGCTTCGCTCACGCCGTCTTGTTCGCTAGAGAGCCAACTGCCGCCGCGGATAACCCGTTCTTCACCATCGACCGGGCCGACGGGATCAACGCGATCGGCCAATTGATAGCTGTCTTCGGCATAGTGATCGCTGCACCATTCGGCAGCGTTGCCCGCCATGTCGTAGATCCCAAATCCGTTGGCGGCGAATTTGCCGACCGGCGCTACTTCGGCATAGCCGTCGCTAGCGGCGTCTGCAAACGGAAATCGTCCTTGCCAGACGTTGCCAATTTTTCCCTCGGCATCATGCGCCGGGTATTCGCCGACGTTTTGACCGCCGCGAGCCGCGAATTCCCATTCGGCTTCGGTCGGCAACCGTTTGCCGGCCCACTCGGCATAGGCCCGAGCGTCATACCAGGAAACTTGGAGGACCGGATAATCTTCGCGCCCAATGATCGTACTGCCGGGGCCGGTTGGATATCGCCACTGGGCGCCGTCGACAATCGACGCTTCTCCGGTCTTGGCGTCGAAAACCCACGACCGCCCCCGCCGTTCGGCGTCGGTTAGATATTGGGTCGCTTCGACGAAGGCCGCGAACTGGGCGTTGGTTGTTTCGTGTTGATCAATCCGTAGCGGCGAGATGTTCACCTTCACGACCGGCTGCGCGTCGAGCGGACCATCGGGCTTCCCCAATAGAAAGAGCCCGCCGGCGAGCGAGATCATGCCGTCGTCGTCGCTCTCCATCACTTCAGCGCGCGGCGTGCTGTGCGTCGATCCGGTGAGACCAGCGATGCTCAGCGCAGGAAAACCGCCTTCCGGCGGAAAGAAATAGAAGCCGACGCCTAGGCTGAGAATCACCAGGCCGGCAATCGGCAGCAAGTAACTGCGGCGCGGTTGGCCCGGCGGTTTGCCAGCGGCCAACTGTCGCATGTACTGAAGCCTTGGCGTTGATTTGGTCACGACGGCCTCCTTGCCGCATCGACTTTGCGCAGTTAGCTATGCTTTTGTTTCATCCGACGGCTGTATGCTTCGAGCTTCCGTTTTTCGGTCGCTGTCAGACTGCTCATTCCTTCGTCCCGGATTTTATCGAGGATCCGCTCCGCTTCATCGTTGGAATCGTAATAGGGATCATCTTCTGGGGGCGAATGCACCTTCAGATTCGGCTTTCGCTTCATCGATTCGCGCAGTCGCTCTGGCAGACCGCCAAAGGTGAGGAAACCTAGATTCCAGCCGCCATAAAAGTAGGCCAAGCCAAATGCGGCGCCGGCCAAGTGAACTGTGAACGCGACGTTGCTTTGTCCATTCCCAAAAGCGCCCATGACATTGAAGCCGATCAGCACGACGCCCACCAACCAAGCCGGGACGGGAAAGAGCAGACTCACATAAATCGTGACGCGCGGGTAGTTGCAAATAAACAGAATCAAAACCGTCGTCACCGCGCCCGAGGCGCCGACAACCGAGCCGTTGATGGCGCCGGTCGCCAAACAGACGGCCGACCAGAAAACGCCCCCCAGGATGACGCTGACCAGGTAGATCCGCAGAAACTCGGCGCCGCCGTAACGTTCTTCGATCTGCCGACCGAACATCCACAGCACAAACATGTTGCCGATGATGTGCCAAATGTCGGATTGACTATGCAGAAAGCCGTAGGTCAGAAACCGCCACCACATCAGCGGGTGGAGCAACGTATCGGCATGAACCGACGCCAGGCCAGGCACAAAGCCGCCTGCCTGCAGATCAAAATGGCCGGCGAGCCGGCTGCCAAAGACGAGCCAGTCGACGAAAAAGGCGATCACGTTGATGATCACCAACGTGTTTACCATCGAGCGCCCGCCCGAGCCGAAAGACATCGAGCGCGGTTCGTCTTGATAATATTCGCGGTCGTAGATTCCCATGTTCCGTAACGCACTTCGGCCGCTAGAGGTCTGGCCGCTGGCATAATCGTTATCACCGGCGGCGCCATCATCATCTTAGGCGCCAAGACGCTCTAAGTGCAGTCCAGTTTAGCACGTTGTTGGGATCCGCGGCTCAGAGCGCTAATCGCCGACGCCTAACGTGACGGGAATGTCGACTTTTTTTCCCTCACGCAGAACGCTCAGAGTCACAACTTCCCCAGGATTTTTTCGCTCGATCGCGGTCAGTAGGTCGTCGGAAGATTGGACGGAGGCGCCGTCGACTGCGGTAATTACGTCCGCTTTGCTGCGGTCAACGCGGGTTTCTTCATAAACATAGGGTCCCCGGCGAACTTGCTCACGAATCAATTGAAACCCACGCAAACCCGCCTTTTCGGCGGGTCCTCCTTCAGCAAGCGATGCGATCCCCAGCCCGTCGTCGGTCAAATAAACCCGCGTCACGCCCAAATCGGGTCGCGTCACTTTGCCGCTGGCGATCAGTTGGGGGGCGACTCGACGAATCGTAGCGACCGGAATGGCGAATCCAACGCCCGTGTTTTGCCCGGTTCGACTTGCGATCGCCGTGTTCATGCCGATCAAGCGGCCGTTGCTGTCAAACAGGGGCCCTCCCGAGTTCCCCCGGTTCAGCGCCGCGTCGATCTGGATGATCGCTTTCATCGTTCGCCCGCTGCGCGACGGCAACATCCGATTCAAGCTAGAAATAATGCCGATCGTCATCGTTCGCTCCAACCCAAACGGATTGCCGATGGCGAACGCCTTCTGGCCGACGCGCAGATTGGCCGAGTCCCCCAACTCAATCGGATAAAGAACATCGGCCGGCACGTTGATCTTGAGCACGGCGATATCGTTGACCGGATCCTGGCCAACCAGAGTGGCCGAATAATTCTCGGCATTGAAGAGCATGACATCGATCTCGGTCGCTCCTTCAATCACGTGATAGTTGGTCAGGATGTGGCCTTGCTTATCGAGCACGGAGCCGGACCCAGAACCTTCGGCCGGCGACTCGGTCATCAGCATTCCAAAGACCGTGTCGCGCTGCACGCTGCGCGTCATGATGTGGCAAACGCTGCGATTCCCTTTATCGTAAACATAGATGTTTCGCTCTTCGTCCGGCGTCAAGCCGAGATCACCGGTCGCTGGCCGCAGCCGCTGCATCGGTCGAGCATCGCTCACGCGCGTATCGGCAGTCGATCGCCAGGCGTTGGCCATCGGAGCGGCAGATTCTTGGGCCAAGCTGGGTTGGATGGAAGCGGCGAACAAAGCAAGCGTCAACGCGCAGCAGCTGAGCAAGCCGGCGGAAATGGAGGTTTTCGGCATGAGGCTAACTCCCTAAGAGAGCGAAAATGGCAGCGAAGGTTTCGCAAAGCATGAAGCTTGCGCATAACCGTCATTACGAAATACCGAAGCCAAGAGTTCAAACCCGCTAGGGTTGAGTGGGGCGAATCATGTGGCAAGAATAATGGAAAGCGGCAAATGTTACCTGACGATGCCGCCGCAGTTGTCAGCCGGCGGAACAGAGAAATGCCAGAGGGGCCCAAAGAGGGGGGCGAGCCCCTTGGTTGCGTGAACACCAGAAAAAATGGCGTCGAAAGCCGCTCTACTAATAAATCCTGATACGGGAAGAGAAGATCCGCGAATTTACTGAAGAAGTGTTGCTTGATCGGATTTGTCATGATGATGTGTATAGAGTGGCTTGGCTATTGAGTAGTCTCCCGACAGATGCGTGGCGAATAAGAAAACCACTTTTTAACGATTGCGGAGAACCTCTGAAACGAAGACAATCTTTGCGCAGCCTTTATCATACGACTTGCGACATCACTTGCTAGTTTGTTCATCGAGGATTCGGCTGGCAATCCGAATTGCTATTACCAAATCTGCTAGACCTCTGGCGGCCAATCATTTTCCCGACCGGATCGGCTTGACTATCGAACCGAATGCAAAGCACTGGAGGTAACGGTTGAACGAAATTGCAGTTAATGGTGAATTTAATTTTCACGAACAAGAGGTTCTTTCAATCTTTTATGAAACCAATGTTTCCGGCCGCGACGAAAAATTTGCCGAATTGGTTTTCACTGCGGCATTCGCCATTCGATCGATGAGTAATCTTGGAGTTCATGAAGTCACTGATGCCTTGGGGCAGCAACTTCAAGTACTCGCTCGACTAATTGACCGCACACCCGCGGAAATGCTTTTACCCAAACCAAAGATCGTCGATTATCCAGGACATAATGGCCGCAAAAGATTCATCGTGAGCCTTCGACTCAACTCCGACCAGATGAGGCTCGACTATTCCGCAAAGGGTTTCGGCTTCTTCTCGATTGGCATCGGCTACTATGCTCCAGCGGCTGTGAGTTCACTATTTCGATACTACGCTAGTCGTCGAATCGACGATGATTCGTACCTTTTAGCGATCGCAGATGTCGCAGAAGCGTGTGGACAACTGCAACTTCATCGACAGATTCAAATGACCAATCACCCTCAGCTTGTTCTAATGCTAATCAGGAGCTATATGGAAGATTTTATACCAGACTGGATGCAATAAACTTGCTGGCAAACTTACCAGGACTTTAGTGCAGCTGCGGACAGCGTTTTTTTGAATTCATTGCCCACCTTGGCCGTCCAATGAAGTGTGTGATTAATCACGGTCGACACTAGATTGCCCCTATTACAGCACTGCTGTCAATCAATGACTGGTGCGAAAGAAAGAAGGTCCAATAGCCATCGAGTCACCTCGACTTACCACGCTGGTTGCCTTTACGCCAAGCGATCCTTCGCGCGATGCAGCGTCAGCGCCATCAGCGCCGGATGCGTGCCGATCTTCGCGATTTCGGGATCGTCTTCGCTCGCCGTCGCCATCTGATAGGTGCCGTCGGGTTGCATCAGCCATGACTGACGACGATCTTTCAGACAGATATCGAGAATCTCCCACAAGCGTTCCTTGAGCGGACGCGACTCGACGGGGACGATCGCTTCAACCCGTTTGGTCAAATTGCGTGACATCCAATCGGCCGAGCCGATATAGAACTCGCCGTCGAGCGGGCTCTCGGCGCCGTTGGCGAAATAATAGATCCGCGAATGCTCGAGAAAGCGGCCGATGATCGAACGGAGCCGCACATTTTCGGTAACGCCTGCGACGCCGGGGCGCAAACAGGCGAAGCCGCGCACGATCAGTTCGACCTGGACGCCGGCCTGCGACGCTTCGACGATGGCGCGGCAGAGCTCGGGGTCTTCCATCGCATTGAACTTGGCCACAATCAGCGACGGTTTCCCGTTTTGATGATTGTCGATTTCTCGCTGGACCATCTGCAAGAACTTTTCGCGCATGTTGATCGGCGCGACGAGCAGCTTGTCAAAATTGGGGGAGCGAGAGCGGCCGGTCAACATGTGAAACAGATTGACCACGTCGTTGCAGATGACCGGATCGCAGGTGAAGAGCCCTACGTCGGTATACAAGCGAGCCGTTTTGACGTGATAGTTGCCGGTGCCGATGTGTGCGTAACAGCGCAAGCCGTCCGCCTCTTTGCGGACGACCAGCGCAATCTTCGTATGCGTTTTCAGACCCAACACGCCGTAGACGACGTGGGCGCCGATTTTTTCCAGTTCCTTCGCCCAATGCAAATTGCGTTCTTCGTCAAACCGCGCCTTCAACTCGATCAAACAGGCGACCTGTTTGCCGGATTCGGCCGCTTGGATCAACGAACGGACGAATGGCGTATCGTCACCGACGCGATACACCGTCATTTTAATGGCGACCACTTTCGGGTCGCGCGCGGCGCGGCGAATGAAGTTCTCCACAGTCGCGTCAAAGCTGTCAAAAGGATGATGCACCAGCATGTCGCCGGCTTTGATGACCGAGAAGATGTCAGCCTCGTCATCGAGCAGCGTATTGGGGATCACCGGATTCCACGGTTCGTCGCGCAACGCTTTGATATCGAGACCAGCAATCGGCAGCAGCCCCGAATAATCCAACTCCGACGGCAACTCGTAAACGTCGTCTTCGGCCAGCTCAAACTGACGCATCAGCAACCCGCGGACCCACGGGTTGGGGTTGCTTTCAATTTCTAGTCGCACCACCGGCTGAAACTTGCGCTGCCGCAGTTCTTCGGCGACGACCGTTCGCAGACTTTCCATGTCATCGTCGTCATCCAGTTCGACTTCGGCGTTTCGCGTGATTCGGAACGAGGTCGAATCGACAATCGTCATACCCGGAAACAGCGTCCCCGCGTTGTGATGAATCAGATCCTTCAGACCCAGATAGTGCCATTTAGTCTTGTCTTCATCTTCCAGCGCGATCCACTGCGGCAGGATGTTGGGAACTTTAACCCGCGCGAACAGGTTTTCCTCCGAATCAGGCACACGCAGCACAAAGCCAAGCGAGATCGACAAGTTCGACATGTAGGGGAACGGGTGCCCTGGATCGAGTGCTAGCGGCGTTAGCGCCGGATAGACGTTGCGCGTGAAGAATTCGTGCGCCCGCGTTCGCTGCGCATCGGTCAGATCTTCCCACTGCAGCAGATGAATGCCGTTCTCGGCCAACTCCGGCAAGATCGCGTTGTCGTAGGCTTCTCCCTGCTGGGCGTACATTTCGTCGACGGCCTGGCGCAGTGACTGCAGATGCAGCTCGGTCGCTGGCGCACCGATCGAATGCGACAGTTCGGCCCGTTTGCGCGTCCGCAACAAGGCCAACCGCTTCATGAAGAACTCGTCCAGGTTTGACGTGAAGATTGCTAGAAACTTGACCCGCTCTAGCAGCGGCGTCCGTTCGTCCAGCGCCTGTTGCAAGACGCGGCGATTGAATTCGAGCCAGCTCAGATCTCGGTCGAACCAAGCGTCGCGCCAGGTTTTGGGTTCATCTGCGACAGGAACTTCCGGTCGATCGAGCATTGCAAATCTCTGAGACGGTCGAAAAAGGGGAAAAACGATACCTAGTTGAATCCTACACGTTCTAGGGGGAACATCAACTGAGCCGCGTCATTCTTCGCAAATGCCTCCCTCTGCGGGTGATAGTTGGGACGATTGGTCTTGGGAAATGGGGGGACAAGCTGCTAAAAACGGAACTCCTATTGCCCCATTCCCCACCCCTTGAGAGAGCGATGTCTTACGCTTGCGGCGCCCTGTTCCTGGATCGTGACGGCACGATCAATATTGAACGCGAATACCTGGCCGATCCGGCGCAGTTAGAACTGCTGCCTGGAGCCGCCGAGGCGATCGCCGCCGCAAATCGCGCCCATGTTCCGGTAATTGTCGTCACCAACCAGTCTGGAGTCGCCCGGGGAATGTTTCCGGAATCGCGCATCGCCGAGATTCACCGGCGTCTCGATCAACTTCTGGCCGAGCAAGGAGCGTCAATCGACGCCTACTATTATTGCCCGCATCATCCGAAATCGGCTAGCGCCGTCTATCGGGTCGATTGCGAATGCCGCAAACCGCGAGCAGGGATGCTGTATGCCGCCGCGAGCCAACATGGACTCGATCTGCAGGAAAGCGTCATGATCGGCGACAAGCCATCCGATCTCGGCATCGGCCGCTTCGCCGGATGCCAAACCATTCTGGTGCGCACCGGCTATGGCCACGAAACCGAACAGCAACTGCCGGCCGCCGTTCCCTCGCTGATCGGCCGGTTTGACTCGTTATTGCCGGCCGTCGAGTTTTGGCTGCACGCCCGATCAGATAAGGCCCGCAGCGCGGCGTAGTTAGAGCCGCCGCAGGCAAGGCGATCATTTCATTACCAATTAACGCCGATCGAAGTGACCACGCCGAAGAAGCCGACGTTTCCTTCTTCGCTGACCGCATTACCGACGCCGTTCCAAAATTGCCCTTCCATCGCGACGGTGGCGAAAGGTTTCCAGATGCGGCAAGACTGGCCGCCGCGCCACTGAAGCCCCAACTGCAATTCGCCAATCGACAGCAGGTCATCGCGGTTGGAAGTGCTGGTCGTTGTGAAAGGGGTCGTCAGATCGAGGTCTTCGCCAGCATTCAAATTGCTGTGAGCATCGCCAAACAGCAGCGAACCACGGCCGCGTGTGAACAGCGACCAACAGGGCGCCACAGGAACCGAGGCGAACATCGACAACGTCGGGCCGAATCCGCTGATTCCATGTTGATAGTCGATCTGTCCCGAAAGCGTGCCTGCGGCGTCGGTCGTTTGTGAGAGATAGCTCTGGTTAATTTCGGCATAACGAACGCCGCCGGCGACCCCAAAGTTCCAACATGAGAAACAACCTTTTTTGGTCAACTCGAGATCAATCGCATAGGCGGTCAGTCCTGAACTCGCAGTAAACGTCTCGCCGGGGATGGTGGTCGAGACGTCCACGTCGCCAAACGGCGGCGGCAATATCTGGCCAAATCCATTGGCCGGCGGTTGCGCCGTGATGCTGGCCGGGTCATGAGAAAATTGCCACCAGGTCGCTTGAAAGCCGATGTTGGGGTTCAGCTGAACTCCGGTGAAGACGCGCGGTGCGAACGCCATTTTCGATTCGAACTCGACCTGCTGGTACGACTCGAAACTTGCGCCGTCAGATTGCATCAAGGTATAAGCGGGATTTTGGCTGAACCGCGGCGCCAAAAATGTCGCCTCGAAGCCGGCGTACCAATTGGCGCCGCAAGGGACGCATTCAGCCGCGCAGCAGCCTGACATCGCTTCGCCGACCATCATCCGCGAATCGCCGGGCGAATAGATCGTTTCGGTCGGCATGCTCGTCGTGTCGTGATAGCTGACAGGGGCGACGTGATCGTTGGTGACGATCGTCGCTACAGACTGCTGGCGAGCAGTTCGCTTGGGAGCCGCGGTAAGCGGGCGCGCGACAGCCGGTTGTTGAAGACGCTGCGGCTGGGCGTTGGAACGGGCTCCTTTCATGCTTTGAGTCGACTCCGCAAACGCGGCAGGCGTAGAGACTCCGATAAGCAGCGCGACGGCGAGCAGGCGAGTAAATGACATCCAACAGTCTCCACAAACGAAGCCTGGGATTTGTCCAGAAACGGACCCTGGATTTCCCTATATTCGTCTATCGGTAGTCTGCGCAGAATAATCCAACTTTTCTGGTTGTGATGATTTTACGGCTGCTAGCAGCTATCAGTTAGGTAGGGTTGGAGAGGGTGACGACAAACTCCTCGTCGTCAGCAAGCGGAGGTTCGCCGTTATCGATCACGAGCACGCGGAACGAGACAGGTCCGGGTAGATCGGCAGCCGTCGGGGTCCAACGAATAATTGCGTGGTTGTTATCCACTTTTTCAATGGTCGCGCCCGCCGGCGAATCTTCGGCGTCAAGCATATAGGTGAGCGTATCCCCGGAGTTGGGATCGGTCGCGCTAATTTCGATGACCAGTTCGACTCCGACTTGGGCGGTTTGATCCGGGATCGGCGCCAGATCAGGCGATTTGTTGACCACCGTCTCACTAGGGAAGCAGAGCAGATAGACCCCGTCATGATCGACGGAGCCGTCACCGTTCCAAGCGATCGCAAAGGTTGCGTCTGTTGCGGCGACGTTTGGAGCCCGCTGGTGACCAAATTCTGGCCCAGCGGTCGATGCATTCACATAAAATTCGGACGCGAGTACCGGAGTCGTCGAAGACAGGTCAATTTCGCGAGCCTTGACGTTCCAGCCGGTACCATCCAACACGCCGTCGGTCCAAGCGGCGATGATCGCGCCTTCGGCGGTCGCCGCCAAATTCACTTCGAGTTGCTGTCCCTGCGTCGCCGCATTGATGAGGAACTCGGAACCGATCAGCCCGCTCGAAACGCCAACTTGTTGTGCATAGAGACCCCAGCCGTCGCCATCTTGATTACGACTTTGCCAGGCGACGGCGAAACTATCGCCGAGCGCGACCACGCTCGCCGCTTCTTGACTTTGAGCCGTGTTGGAGTTCACCAAAAACTCGTCCCCGAGCTTGGTTCCATCTGCGTTGAATCGCTGAGCATAAATGCCCCAATCGCTGCCATCCTGGTGGCGACTGCTCCACGTGACCAGCATGATCCCATCGGCATTGATCGCGATGTCGGCATACGCTTGTTCGCGAAAGGTCGTCGTGTTGACCAGCATCTCCCCAGCCAGAGCGACTCCGGTACTGCTAAACCGGCGAGCAAAGATCCCATCAAAATCGCCGCCGCCGACTCCCTGCCAAACGAAAGTCGCCGCGCCGTCAGACGCGATCGCAACCTCTGGATTTTCCTGCACGCCGCCGGTGGTTTGATTGATTAGCACTTCGCCAGTGATCGCATCGCCGGAGGCGTCGTACCAGCGCGCGAAAATGCCGGCGCGATCTCCGACCCCGCGGCCTTGCCACACGGCGAGAAATCCGCCGCTAGGGAGCATGGTGACTGAGACATTCGACTGTTCACCCGCCGTCGTCTGATTTATCAATTGCGGTGAACCGAGCGGTTGCCCCGTTTCATCCAGGAGTCGAAAGAAGACGCCGTCGCGATCGCCGAGACCAATGCCTGAGTAAGCGACAACGATCGATCCATCGTCCAAAAACGTCGCCGAATTGCCGGCATCGGTAATCTGATCGCCGATGGTCGGATCATTCACCAGCTGATCAACGCCGCTCGGAGAAACGCTCAGAAGCTGGCGACCTTCGAGCCGCTCACAGGATAAAGATCGTCGTCGGTGGGACATGCGGGAATGCGTCTTTTGAGGGTGGAAGCGGGCCTGACAAAACCATGATAATCACGACCTTCCAACGATCCTCCTGAATCTGCTGTTTGGTTCGCAAAAAAGAAAGGACACCTCGACCGAGATGTCCTTTCTCTCCAAAAAAATGTAACAGGGCGAGCGACCTGGCTAGTTGCTACAGCCAAGTTTCGTCCAGCACTTCGGTCAGCGCCAGATCAAATTCGTCGCCGCCGATCGATTCCCCTTCCAAAGGAGGTTCGCCTGCGATTACGATCGTCACCGTACCGACAGCGGCCACGCTGGTGAGCGCGCCGTCATTGATGACCACTTCGACCGTGCGATCGGTTTCGGTCGGAACTTCCGCGCTGTTTTCATAGGCGAGCGTACGCAGGACCAACTCGTAGTTGGCCAACGTATCTTCTCCGGTGAGCGTCAGAACTCCATTGAGGTAGCTCGCTGTAATTGCCGTCCCGGTCGTATTGACCGCCAGCAACTCCGAGTCGCCATCGAGCAGGTTCGTGATGGTGACCGTCGCCGAGACCAAGGTGGTGCTGTCGACATCGGTTACCGTCAGATCGGTATCGACAATCGCAACAGGCCCTGCATCCTCGGTAAAGGTCGACGCGAAACCAGTTCCTTCGTCCTCGCCGTTCAGGTCGACTTCCGGCGCGTCATTATCGGCCACCACCGTGACGGTGCTGACCACCGCGACGCTGTCGTCCGTACCGTCATTGACCGTCACTTCGATCAGGCGATCCGCTTCGGTCGGATCTTGTGAGGTGTTTTCGTAGGCGAGCGTACGTAGAACCAACTCATAGTTGGCCAGCGTATCTTCCCCGATCATGGTCAGTACGCCGTCCACATAGGTGGCGATAATCGACGTACCGGTCACGTCGACGGTGAGAACTTCGGCGTCCCCGTCCAGCAGATTGGTGATTGTCACCGTGGCCGAAGTCAACGTCAGCCCGTCCGTGTCAAACACGCCCAGGTCGGAATCAACGATCGTGACGGGACCGCCATCTTCGGTAAAGGTGACGGCGAAACCGGTTCCTTCGTCCTCTCCGTTCAGATCGACGATCGGCACAGCGTTCGTCAACGTAACGGTGAATGACTCGGAATCAGTTCCCGGAAAATCGGGGTCGTTATCGGTCACTAAGACGACAAACACGAACGGACCTGGGCCGTCCTCAATGCTCGGCGTCCACTCGATCAACGCCGTCGAATCGCCGTTGTTTGTGATCGTCGCCGATTCAGGCATCGTGCTGCTGGGATCGTCAAAATCGAGTTGGAACGTCAGATCGTTCCCCTCCAGATCAGACGCGGTGACGATCACCTGCATCGTCACGCCGACTTGCGCCTCTTGATCGGCGATCGCTTCCAGGTTCGGCGATTCATTCACATCCACGACGGTGACCGTGCTGACCGCTGCGACGCTATCGTCAGCGCCATCGTTGACAACCACTTCGATCACGCGATCGATCTCGGTCGGTTCTTGTGAACTGTTTTCATAGGTGAGCGAACGCAGGACCAATTCATAATTGGCCAGCGTATCTTCTCCGGTTAACGTCAGCACGCCGTCGACGTAACTAGCCGTGATCGCCGTACCGGTCGTCTCCACCGCTAGTTCTTCGTCGGCGCCGTCTAGCAGGTTGGTGATCGTCACCGTGGCCGAAGCCAATGTGGTATTGTCGACGTCGGTCAGCGTCAGGTCGGTATCGACGATCGCGACAGGCCCTTCGTCTTCGGTAAAGGTCGCCGCGAAGCTGGTCCCTTCCTCCTCGCCGTTTAGGTCGACGATCGGCGAAACGTTGACAAGCGTGACAGTGAACGACTCCGAATCGGATAGCGCGTCGATCGCGTCGTCATCGGTCACCAACACGACAAACACAAACGGACCGGGGCCGTCTTCAATACTCGGCGTCCACGAGATCAACGCCGTCGTCTCGCTGGTCTTGGTGATCGTCGCCGATGCAGGCATGTTGCCGCTGGGATCGTCAAAATCGAGCTGAAATTCCAGCATATCCCCTTCCGAATCAGAAGCGGTGACGAGCACTTGCATCTGCACGCCGACTTGGGCTTCTTGATCGGTGATCGCTTCCAGATTCGGCGCGTCATTGACTCCCACGACGGTAACCGTGCTGACCGCCGCGATGCTATCGACGGAGCCATCGTTGACAACCACTTCGATCACGCGCGCGGTCTCGGTCGGATTTTCCGACAGGTTTTCGTAGGTAAGCGATCGCAGGACCAATTCATAGTTGGCCAGCGTATCTTCGCCGGTTAACGTCAAGACGCCGTCGACATAACTGGCAGTGATCGCTGTTCCGGACGTCTCCACCGCCAGTTCTTCGGCCGCGCCGTCCAGCAGGTTGGTGATCGTCACCGTGGCCGAAGTTGCAGTCGTATTGTCAATATCGGTCAGCGTCAGGTCGGTATCGACGATCGCGACAGGCCCTTCGTCTTCGGTAAAGGTCGCCGCGAAGCCGGTTCCTTCCTCCTCGCCGTTCAGATCGACAATCGGCGGATCGTTGACGAGCGTGACGGTGAACGACTCCGAATCGGAAAGCGGTTCGGTCACATCGTCATCGGTCACCAACACGACAAACACAAACGGACCGGGGCCGTCTTCAATACTCGGCGTCCACGAGATCAACGCCGTCGTCTCGCTGGTCTTGGTGATCGTCGCCGATGCAGGCATGTTGCCGCTGGGATCGTCAAAATCGAGCTGAAATTCCAGCATATCCCCTTCCGGATCAGAAGCGGTGACGATTACTTCCATCAATACGCCGAGGTGAGCTTCCTGATCGGTGATCGACTCCAGGTCAGGAGCGTCGTTCACACCGACGACAGTGACCGTGCTGACCGCCGCGACGCTATCACTTTCGCCATCGTTGACGATCACTTCAATCACTCGCGCGGTCTCGGTCGGGTTTTCCGACGTGTTATCGTAAGTGAGCGATCGCAGGACCAGCTCGTAGTTGGCCAGCGTATCTTCACCGGTTAACGTCAAGACGCCGTCGACGTAACTGGCCGTGATCGCCGTTCCGGACGTCTCCACCGCCAGTTCTTCGGCCGCGCCGTCCAGCAGGTTGGTGATCGTGATGGTGGCCGAAGTCAACGTTGCGCTATCGGCGTCTGCAATCGCCAGATCGGTGTCAACAATCGCGACGGGGCCCTCTTCTTCGGTGAATGTCGCACTGAAATCGATTCCCTCGTCGTCCCCGTTCAGATCGACGCTCGGCGCATCATCCTCTAGCAGGATCGTGACGGTGCTGATCGCGGCGACGCTATTGTCGGCGCCATCGTTGACGACCACTTCGATCACGCGCGCGGTCTCGGTCGGATTTTCCGAGCTGTTTTCGTAGGTAAGCGAACGCAAGACCAGTTCATAGTTGGCCAGCGTATCTTCGCCGGTCAACGTCAGCACGCCGCCAACATAGCTGGCCGTGATCGCCGTACCAGACGTCACCACCGCTAAAACTTCGGCGTCGCCGTCCAGCAGATTGGTGATTGTCACGGTGGCCGAAGTCAACGTCGTGTTATCGACATCCGTCAGCGCCAGGTCGGTATCGACAACCGCCGCTGGACCGCCCCCTTCGGTGAAGGTCGCTTCAAAACCAGTTCCCGCATCGTCGCCGTTCAGGTCAGTCGTCGGCGCATCATTGACCGGAATCACCGTAATCTTCGAGGCCGCTTTGACGCTGTCAGAAACTCCATCGTTGACCGTCACTTCAATCGTGCGCACGGCGGCGTCCGGATCTTGCGACGTATTGTTGTACTGGAGCGTTCGCAGGACTTGCTGGTAATTGGCCAGCGAATCAGACCCCGAGAGGAGCAGCTCGCCGGTGTTGGGATTGTAGCTGGTCACCACGATGCTCGTACCGGTGACATCTACCGAAAGCGATTCAGCCGCTCCATCGGGATGATTCAACAGAACAATCTTGGCCGAATCGAGCAGCGGACTATCCGCATCCGTGACCGTCAGGTTTGCCCCGACGGCGGCGACTGGCCCGCCATCTTCCGTAAATTGGCCGTTATATCCGGTTCCAGCCGTGGGACCGTTCAGATCAACCGACGGAGTCTGGTTCCCTTCGGCGGAAACGACAATCGTGAATGTTTCGGAGTCTGCTAGCGGTGTTGTTCCCCGGTCGATCGCAATGACGATGATTTTATGGGTTCCCACCTGACCTGCCGTCGGCGTCCAAGTGAAGACGCCAGAGGTTGAGATCTTCGCGCCTTCCGGCGTGTCTGTGCCGACATCAGGATCGAGCACCAGGCGAATCTGATCGCCGGTCGGCGTTCCACTCGCGTCCAGATCGACCACGGTCGCCCCATTGGCGAACAAATCGATCGTGAAGGCCTGACCCACGACCAGATTGATCTGGGGGACGTTCTCAAGATTGAGGTCCGGCGGGCAATCATTGCCAGGCACGCCGGAAGCCGTCAGCACAACGCGCGGCTCCAGCGATTCCAATAGCGAGATATGATTCCGGCTTCGGCGAGGTTGGGAGGTGGAAGCAAGGAAGGGACGCAATGAGTCTCGATCACGTCGATTTTGCATAGAGATGTTTCTGTAGGTCTTCGTTGGAACAAGGGAAGGAACGGAGGCCGACCAGATTCCATTAGGTCAGTCTAGGTAATGCGCGGCAATTGTAACGGATAGGATCCGAAGTTCACTAATCCACTTTCACGCATGCTTCACGCGGCAAATGGGGACCATGAAATGGCAAATAGCCATAATTTTGCAAGCCTGGGCAAACAGGGAGGTTTGCGGTCCTGTTGTCTGGCGAATCTTCGACTCTAATTCGACTTGGCGACTCAAATATTGGTTCCACAGACATTGGTTTACTCCTCCCAAAATCCCAAGATTCTTGAAAATCGCGTATAAGATTTATTCGGAGAATTCTTTGCAATTGGCCAGGGCGCCTCAGCTAGCATTAATTAGCTTCTGCACCTGGTTTAACAGTCGTTGCAGCCGAATTGTCTTGTGCATTTCGATGTCGCCAATAGCACGAAAGGCGCAAGTCGCTCTCGGCGGCGGAGCGACTATCGGGTTCTGTTTGAAACACGAAACAAAGCCGGCGGATTCGGTAAATTTTACGTAAATTCGCCAAACATGCATTTTCCGACCGGCGCCATGTCACCGCTCAAAACTCCAGTGCCTTGAGTCGAAGGCCGCGAAAACAAACGTCCGCCCTACGGCTCGCCCCCCCAAGATCTGTTTCTGTGCGCGATTTGCGTCACTACTTCCGTCCAGGAATAATGACGAGAACCAATCTGAATCCCCCCTTCGCTCGTCCATTGTGTGAGCCTGCTATGCGAAACGCCCTCCTGACGCTTTGTCTTGCCGTTACCGGCGCCGTTTACGCCGATGCGGCGCAGCACCCGAACTTTGTCTTCTTCCTGGTCGACGATCTCGGCTGGGCCGACGTCGGGTGCAACGGCAGCACGTTTTACGAAACGCCGAACATCGACAAGCTGGCCAGCAGCGGCATGCGTTTCACCAATGGGTACGCCGCTTGTCCCGTTTGCTCGCCGACGCGGGCCAGCATCATGACAGGGCGACATCCGGTACGCGTCGACATTACCGATTGGATCCCGGGGATGAACGCCGAGCGGGTAAAGAACCACCGCTTCCAACAAATCAACGATCGCGATGATCTGGCGCCGGAAGAAACAACGATCGCCGAGTCGCTGCGCGACGACGGTTACTCCACCTTCTTCGCTGGCAAGTGGCACTTGGGCGACCAAGGAAACTGGCCGACCGAGCAAGGGTTCGACATCAACATCGGAGGGCACGATAGAGGCTCTCCCCCCGGCGGCTACTATTCGCCCTGGAACAACCCGGTGCTAGAAGCGAAGCAGGACGGCGAATACCTGACCGAACGGTTGACTGACGAGTCGATTCATTTTTTGGAGACGCGCGACAAGGCGAAACCATTTTTCCTGTACCTGGCCTACTACAACGTTCACACGCCGATTCAGCCTTATAAGAAGCGTGTCGATCACTACCAAGAAAAAGCGAAGCAGTTTGAGGGAGAAACGCCGGTTCAAAAAGAAGGGGGTGGAAAGTCGCGCATGCGGCAGGACAACCCGCAGTACGCATCGATGGTCGCCGCGGTTGATGACAGCGTCGGCGCCATTTTGGCTGCGCTCGATCGTTTGAACCTGACCGACAACACGGTCGTCATCTTCTTTTCCGACAACGGCGGACTGTGCACGGTCGGCGGAGCGGGACCGACCAGCAATTTGCCGCTCCGCTCGGGCAAAGGCTGGTTGTACGAAGGGGGCGTTCGCGAGCCGATGATCATTCGCGCACCCGGCGTGACCAAAGCCGGCTCGGTTTGCGACACGCCGGTCGTCAGCATGGATTTCTTCCCCACCATCCGGTCGCTCGCCGGTCTGCCCGCGCAGCCGAAATTGCACTTGGACGGTCAAAATCTGGTTCCGCTGCTGGAAGGAAAAGCTCCCACCGAAGATCGTGCGTTTTATTGGCACTATCCGCACTATCACGGATCGAAATGGACGCCAGGAGCGTCGATTCGCGACGGCGATTGGAAACTGATCGAATTCTACGAAGAGGATCGAGCCGAGTTGTACAACCTCCAACAAGACCCCGGCGAGTTACAAGACCTGAGCCAATCGAACCCCGATAAAGCGGCCGAGCTACGCCAAAAGCTCCAAGTCTGGCAAACAAAAATGAACGCCAAAATGCCGCAGGAAGTCGCCGAGAGGAAGAAAGGTTAGTTGGCTTACATGCCGCACGATGCAGGTAAACTATCCTAATCCTGAAGCAACTGCGCACTGCGCATCATTTGGCTGACTTCACAAGGAACAGAGCAAATCGTCATGATCGCGCGACTTATCCTCCTGGGCGCCGTTTTCGTTTTGTCTTCCACAACACTGCAAGCTGGAGACTGGCTCCATTGGCGCGGTCCCCATGATTTGGGAATTGCCGAACCTGGACAGAGCCCGCCGACCAAGTTTAGCGATAGTGAGAATGTCGTTTGGAAAACACCGGTCCCCGGTCGCGGCCACTCGTCCCCCATTTTGGTCGGCGATAAAGTTGTGCTGACAACCGCGGACCAAGAAAAGCAAACGCAGTCGGTTCTCTGCTTTGATCGCCAGTCCGGCAATCCGCTCTGGACGACGATCGTCAACACCGGCGGATTGCCGGCCGAGATTCACTCGAAAAACACGCACGCGTCTCCGACCGTCGCATGCGATGGCAAACAGTTGTTCGCCTTGTTCAACAACAACTCGGTGCAACTCGCGGCGCTGGATCTCAACGGCAAGGTCCTCTGGAAGAAACAGGGGCCTTTCCAGCCGCAGCAGTTCAAATTTGGGTTTGGTCCTTCGCCGCTACTCTATGGCGACCTGGTGATCTTGGCCGCCGAGTACGAACAAGGTTACATCGTTGCGCTCCACAAGAAAAATGGCTCGATCGCTTGGAAAATCGATCGTCCGCAGATTAGCTTTTCTTCTCCGATCGTCGCCAAGCTCGCCGGGCGAGACCAGATGCTGATTAGCGGACTCGGCAAGGTATGCAGCTACGATCCGAAGACCGGCAAGCTCCTCTGGTCGGTCGATGGTCCGGCGCTGGCGACTTGCGGCACCGTTGTCTGGTTGGGTGACACGGTCTTCGCCAGCGGCGGCTATCCCGAGAAAGAAACCATCGCCGTCAAAGCGGATGGTTCGGGCAAGGTCTTGTGGCGCCAACCGGTAAGGTGTTACGAGCAATCGCTGGTCGCCGCCGATGGCTACGTCTACGCGGTCAGCGACGACGGGATCGCCTATTGCTGGAACGCTGTGACCGGGCAAGAGATGTGGAAGCAGCGGCTGGGCGGAGGCTCGGTCAGTTCTTCACCCACGCTGGTCGGCGATACGATTTATCTGTTCAACGAGCGCGGCAAATGCTTCGTCTTCAAGGCGAATCCCCAGCGGTTCGAAATGGTCGCTGAAAATCAGCTCGGCGACGAGGCGTTCGCTTCTCCCTCGTTTTGCGAAGACCAAATGTTCATGCGGGCCGCTGATTCAAGCAGCGGAACTCGGCTGGAGACGCTCTATTGCATCGGGCAATAGCGGCGGCGACTTACAACTCTGGCTTCGTCGGATTCTCGATCGGTTTCAAGCTGATGCCGCCAGAGGCGCGTAGCTCCAACTCATAAGTCTTTCCTTCAAGCATCTGAATACTGGCCGCTTCGCCATGCGCGGCGCGGATCCCTTTTTCTTGGGCCGCTCGCGGATCGTTGGCCAGCTTCCAAAAGTCGGACCAGAGCTCGTTTTCAAATTCAGTCGCTTTCGGGTTCTGACCGTAGACCAGCGGACGATCACCCACCTTATCGATATCGGGAACTTCATCCGCCGATTGGGCGTCGCCGAATATTTTACGGAAGAGGAAGATGGAAGTGTTACGAAATGGGTCGTTTTCTTCGACAAACTTGTCCTCAAACTTGACCACCCAATAGTCGATGTAAACGACGTTTCCTTTCACGACAAACTCGCGCGGCGCTCCGATCGCCTGACCTTGGCGATCGACTTCGATAAAACGGATCTTCGAAGTCTTCTTACCAGTCTCCTCATCGATCGTTTGATCGACGACATAAAACTGACCAATGCGGCGATCCACTTTTAAAAGCTTCAGGCGAATCTCCAACTTCTCGATCGCCTCTTTTTTCAGCAAGACTTCCGTTTCGAGCGCAACCACTTTGGTTTGCGCGTCTTGCAGGGCCAGCTCTTTTTCGTGATAGACGTTGTAGCCAAAGTAAGAGGCGAAGCTGAGAACTATCGCGACCAACAACGCCAAAAGCGTGCGAACCGTCGTGTTAATCGTAGAGATCGTATCCATCATCTTCGCCATGAAGGCTTTCCCGGTTGCCGTGCTAATGCTGCGCCTACCGGAATTGTACACCACCACGCGGCGCTGCGAAGTGAAAAAGAGAACGGCCCGCAGCGGGCCGTTCTCAAGAGGTCCAGCACAAAGCAAGCTCTAACGGTTATGCCGGATCTTGCGAGAATATCTGAAAGCTATAGGGGGCAAGCGCCACCGTGTCGGAGAAACGCTGACCATCGTAAGGAGCCGCTTCGGCTTGGGGGTCTCCATCGGCGTAATTGCTGAAATCGTCGCTGTAGACTTTTGCGTCCGAATTCAAACGCAATCGCCAGACGCCCTCTCGGGGAAAACCGATTCGATAGTCATGCAACGCTTGGTTAGCGAAGTTGGCCACCACCACAACGCTGTCGCCGGGACCACCTTCGCACCAGCGACGAAACGCGATCACTTTGTTGGCGTCGTCGAGATGAAAGACATCGATGTTTTGCCCGGTTAATCCACGAGATAATCCTGCGCGATTCAGCCGTAAATGGATCAGATCGCGATAGAGCCGTTTGATTCCGCGAAACTCGGTTTCCAACTCCCATTGGAGCGGCTTGTCATCGCGGAACCATCCATCCTGCAGGAACTCTTGACCTTGAAATAACATCGGGATGCCGGGCGCCGTAAACATCATCGCAGCGGCCAGCGTCGAACGCCGTTTGGCGTAAACGTCATGCGGATGATTTGCACTCACTTCGCTGACGACGCGGGCCTTGCCGTTGGCGACTTCATCATGCGATTCGCTATAGACAACCCGCTGAAAAGCGTCGCCGTTGTAGCGATACAGCAGCGCGTTGCGGACGACTTCCATCGACCGATCAGAATCGTCCAAGATTGTCACGACGCTCCGAATCGGGTGGACAAACTTGGCGTCCCACTGAGAGAGAAAGCCGGCGCCCCCTTCCTCGGGAGACTTGGTTAGCCATTCGTTGTTCTGTAGGTCTTCTGCAATGAGGATGCGACCAGGAAAACGTTTGCGAATGACGTCATTGATCCACCGGGTCATCGACCATCCTTCGGGAAGATCCGTCCCGCCGTCCACGCTGCGAATGAACAGAGTCATGTCGTAGCGGAGTCCGTCGACATGATAATCTTCGAGCCACATCAGCGCGTTGTCGTGGATGTATTGCCGAACTTCGCCGCGACCATAATCGGGACGCGTGTCTCCCCAGGGAGTTTTTGATTTCCAATCATTGTAGAAATAGATTCCCCCTTTCCCGTTTTCGCTCCAGCCGTCAAATTGCCAAATGCTCAAGTCGCTTGGACCGAAGTGGTTGTAGACGACATCCAAGATCACGCCGATGCCGCGACGATGGGCTTCCTTTACAAAGTGCTTCAGCCCATTCGGCCCACCGTAGGCGCCTTCCACGGCGAAGATCTGTGCGGGGTTGTATCCCCATGAATAGTCGCCGGCGAACTCGGCCGCCGGCATCAATTCGATGGCGTTAATCCCCAGGTTTTTCAGATAGTCGAGCTTTTGAATCGCATCCGCAAAACCACCGGGGCCATCTTCGTCCTGACCGTTGAAAGTGCCGACGTGCATCTCGTAGATGACAAGCTCGTTAAAGGTCGGCAGTTGAAATGCGTCCTCTTCCCAGTCAAAGCTGTGCGTGTCGTAGATCACGCCGTCTCCAACCGAATTGGTCACTTCGCGAGCATACGGATCGATCCGTGAAAGTTCTTGCTCTCCGTTGCGAATCAAAAATCGATAACGTTGGCCTGGAACTGCGCCGCTGACGTCGGCGTACCAGAAACCTCGTTCTTCGAGCGCCATCGGATTTGCGTCACCGCTCCAATCGTTGAACTCGCCAACGACGGCGATAGAGTCGGCGTTCGGCGCCCAGACGCGAAACGCGGTTCCATTTTCATGGGGGATCGCTCCCATCCCCAGCTGATGCTTCGTTTCGTCCAGCTTCTGCTCTGCCGATGTCTCCATCGCATTCTCCGCGAACCGTTTCAAGGAACCCTAAACACCAATCCTCCGTAGCGCTCCGTTAGACGTTCCGTTTATACGACAGGACGACGAAAGCCGCCAACAACCAAACTGATGATGAACATAATCACAAACACGACCGCCAGAAATTTGGCGATACCAGCCGCCATACCGGCGACACCGCCAAAGCCCAACAAAGCGGCGATCAACGCAATCACGAGAAATGTAATAGCCCAACCTAACATGACTCTCTCCTTGGAAATGATGGAAGCGTCCGCAAAATTTGACGAACGATTCATGCAAATGCATTTGGCGTGCCAATGGGCGCAAGTCCATAAATAGCAACGCTTTTAGCAACTACTGCGACAAGGATCTGATCGTGCGTCAGCCTGTCAGGCAGCAAGTCAGCCGCGCGGGGCGAGAAGGGGGGGAACGTAAGGTAGAATAGATGGTTTGTACCGAACTCATTGGCAGCCCCGCATTATCATGGTTTCCGATTCTGACCCGACGACAGATCGCTTGGTGATCGTACGGCTGGACCGCGTCGGTCGCGTTTTCACCATGGGCGAAGTGAAAGTCGAAGTGCTGCACGACTTTTCGCTCGATATCTATGAAGGCGAGTTCCTGGCGGTTGTTGGCCCCAGCGGTAGCGGCAAATCGACCATTCTGAACCTGGTCGGCGGACTCGATCAGCCAACTTCGGGAGAAATCTTGTTTCGCGGCGAAGAACTGACCAGCGCATCGAATCGCCGGCTGACCGCCTATCGCCGTGATCATGTCGGCTTCGTCTTTCAGTTCTACAATTTGGCGCCCAATCTGACCGCCCGCGAAAATGTGCTGACCGCAACCGAGATCGTCCGCGATCCGGCCGACGTGGACGAAGTCATCGAGATGGTCGGACTCACCGAGCGGGCCGATCACTTTCCGGCTCAGCTTTCCGGCGGCGAGCAACAGCGCGTCGCGATCGCCCGCGCCGTCGCAAAAAATCCGGCTCTGTTATTGTGCGACGAACCGACCGGTGCGCTCGACTATGCGACCGGCATTAAGGCGCTGCGATTGTTGGTGGACGTCAATCGTCGCTTGGGCGCCACGATCGTGCTGATCACTCACAACAGCGCGATCGCCGAAACGGCCGATCGCGTCGTTCACTTGCGCAGCGGAGAGATTAGCGAACTGGTGGTCAACCAACATCCGATCGCGCCGGAAGAGGTGATTTGGTGAGCATGCTCAACCGCAAACTCGCGCGAGACCTCGTGCAGTCGCGCGGTCTGTTGCTGGCGATCGTTAGCATCATGACGCTGGGGATCGGTCTGTTTGTCGGCATGCAGTCGACTTATCGCAGTTTGAGCGGCGCCAAGCAGCGTTACTACGCCGATTGCCGCGTCGCTGACTTCTGGATCGATCTGAAAAAGTTGCCGCTGGCCGAAGTGGAAGCGGTGCGCCAGATTGAAGGGATCCGCCAGTTGCAGGCGCGGATTCAATTTCCCGCGACGGTCGACCTCGATAGCCGCATCAAACCGCTCAACGGCCTGGTTATCGCCATGCCCCAGCGCCGCCAACCGGTGCTGAATGACATCTTGATGGTTCGCGGCAGCTACTTTACTGGGCGGCGTGACAACGAAGTGGTGATCAATGACAAGTTCGCGGCCGCTAATCGCATCTCGCCGGGCGACTGGATTCATCTGTTGATGAACGATCGCCGACAACAGTTTTTTGTCGTCGGCACGGCGATCAGCGCCGAGTTTACATATCTGCTGGGCCCAGGCGCGCTTACTCCCGATCCCGAGAATTTCGGCGTCTTCTATGTACCGCAGCGTTTCGCCGAAGAGGCCTATGACTTCTCTGGCGCCGCCAATCAATTGGTCGGTGCGGTAGCGCCGGGGACCAATCTGGAGCATTTGCTCGATGACATCGAACTGCAACTCAGTTCGTACGGGGTTTTCTCGGCGACGCCGTTGAAAGATTACACGTCGAACTACTATATCTCGAACGAGATCTCGCAATTGAGCAACTTCGCCACGTTTTTGCCAACAGTCTTTCTGGTGGTCGCGGCGTTGGTGTTAAACGTATTGATGACGCGATTGGCGCGTCAACAGCGTACGATCGTCGGAACCTTCAAAGCGATTGGCTACAGCGACTGGACGTTGTTCGCCCACTTTTTGAAGTATGGCGCCGCAGTCGGGATCGCCGGCGCGATCGGCGGATCGACCTTGGGAATGTTGCTCGCCAAGGGAATGACCGCTCAGTACCAAATGTTGTTTCAGTTTCCCGATTTACACGCCGACTTCTTTCTCTCGACCCATTTGACCGGTCTCGCGGTCAGCTTAAGCTGCGCGATTCTCGGTTCGCTGTATGGCGCTCGATCGATGTTGATCTTGAAGCCGGTTGAAGCGATGCGGAGCGAACCGCCCAAGCATGCAGGCCGAATCTGGTTGGAGCGCCTGCCCTGGTTCTGGAACCGTTTGTCGTCGCCCTGGCGAGCTGCGCTGCGCGGCATGGTGCGCAATCGCGTCCGAACAGCCGTGGCGATTTTTGCATCAATGACCGGCGCGTCGATTCTGGTCGCCGGTCTGATGATGTACGAAGCGACCGACTATTTCATTCGCGTCCAGTTCGAGGAGATCGTCCGCAGCGACATTGATTTGTCTTTTAAAGATGTGGTCGATCGCTCTGCGATCACCGAACTGCAGCGTTTGCCTGGCGCCGATCTGATCGAACCCACATTCAGCGTCGCATGCACCCTCGAAAATGGAGCCCACAATCGGCGGAGCGCCGTGATGGGAATTACGCCGGGAGCAAACTTGACTTCGCCGCGAGACCAACAGGGACGGCGGATCGTCGTGCCGGATGTTGGCCTGATGCTCGATCGGCAGTTGGCTACGATCCTGGAAGTCGGCCGGGGAGATCTTTTGGTGCTGCGACCTGTGCAAGGAGATCAAACGCCGTTGACGGTTCCGGTCACCCAGCTTTGCGACGGCATGTTTGGATTGAGCTGTTACGCCGACATTCGTTATTTGAACAAACTGCGCGGGGAAGAGTTCGCCGCCAGCGGCGCGCAATTGAAAATCAATCCGGCGCCTGGAGAGCTTGACCAGCTTTATCGCGAATTGAAACGAATGCCGGCGATCGAATCGGTGAACGCTCGCATCGATATGATCGCCAACATGCGCAAGACGTTCGTCCAAGGGCAATTGGTGATGATCTTTTCTATTATCTTGTTCGCCGGAATCATCTTCTTTGGCAGCGTGCTCAACGCCACGTTGATCAATCTGGCCGAACGCGAGCGAGAAGCGGCGACGATGGGCGCGCTGGGATATACGCGCTGGGAAATTGGGGCGATGTTCCTGCGCGAGAGCATGTTAGCCAACGTCATCGGTACGCTGCTGGGATTTCCGTTGGGATACGAATTGGTGGTTCTGATGACTTATACGATCGATAAAGATCTGATCCGCTTTCCGGTCGTGACGGCTTCCTGGATTTATTTGGCGGGAAGCGTCGCCTCCATTTCGTTCGCTCTAGCCGCTCATGCGGTCGTCCAGCGACGGATCAACAACATGAATTTACTCGAGGCTCTTCAAGTAAAGGAATAGCCATGAAAAAAAATCGTTCCGGCTCTAGCTGGATAAACAAGTGGTCCATCACTGTGGTCGTGATCCTGGCGATTATCGGCGGCTGGCTGGCGCTGGGACAATCATCCGGCGTGCCGGTGGAAACAATCCGGCCGCTACGCGGTCCGATCGCACAGTACGTCGACGAACAAGGAAAAACCCGCTTGCCGCGCACCTATGAGATCACGATGCCGCTGGCCGGTCGAATCGAAGCGATCGCCTTGGAGCCAGGCGATCCCGTGAAAAAAGGGGAAACCGTCGCACGTCTGGTGCAGAGCGATCTGCAAAATGAATTAGACCAGGCGAAAGCGGCGGTCGAACGATTGACCGCTTCGATCGCAGAAAACGCCGATACCACCGTCGAGGATACCAGCAAAACTCAGGCGTCCCACTTCGTCGAATCGATGAAATCGACCGTCGAAGCGGCCAAGTCGCGAATGGTCGCCGGCAAGTCGCGCCTCGACTATGCGATCACTTTTTTGGGTCGCGTCCAGACGTTAATTCCTTCCGGCGCCAAAACCGAAGATGAACTCGATCGAGCGCAGTTGCGCAAGGTCGAAGCCGACACCGACTATCAGCAAGACATCTTGATTTTTCAGGCGATGAAATCCATTGACGCCGCCACGTTGCTGCTGCCGACCCTAGTGCAGCAGTATATCGATCGCAAAGATTTGACCATCGCCGTGCTGAAACAAGAAAAGCTGGAAGCCGAAGCGCGATTACGTCAAGCGCAGACGAACGTCCAGCGCGGTACGATGATTAGTCCGATCGACGGCGTCGTACTAGAACGATCGATCGTCAACGAGCAGCAACTCGCCGCGGGCACGCAACTGCTGACGATCGGCAATTTGCACGAACTGGAAGTCGAAGCCGATCTGCTGAGTCAGGATGCGGTTAATTTGCATCACGGCTCGCGGGCGCTGATCTATGGCGCGGCGGTTGGACGTGCGCCGGAGAACGGTTTAGAGGGGGTCGTCGAGCGGATTCGACCGGCTGGATTTACCAAACGGAGTTCGCTGGGAGTCGATCAGCAACGGGTCAAAGTGATCGTCCGACTGCGCAGCGGAGAACTGGAAAAGATCGCCGTCGATCGGACGCTGGGCGTCGACTATCGCGTGCAAGTTCGCGCGATTGAAGAAGAGAAAGAGGACGCATTAACAATCCCCCGCGCCTGTCTGTTTCGCGCCGCCGACGGCAGTTGGCAAGTGATGGCCGTTCGCGACGATGTCGCTCGCTTGGTTCGCGTTGAAGTCGGATTGATCAACGATCGCTTCGCCGAGATCACAGCGAACTTGAAGCCTGAGGATCTGGTCATTTTGGCGCCGGACTCAAGCCTCCACGATGGCGACGCCGTGCGTGCGATCGAGCAAAATTAACGCCTATGAGGGATGGCAAGAAAAGAAAAACCCCCACAAACGGGGCAGTGTCTGTGAGGGTCCTCCCGGTCGCAAGCGACCAAGGATATCGAACGCCTATTCGCTCAGAATCGGCGAAACTGTCGAATCAAAGGTTGTTTTATAAAGTTTTCTGCATTTGAATTGCAAGCGAAAAATGAGTTCATCCCGAAGAAACTATCGTCCGACGCCGATCGATAATTTTCAGAAAGGGCGGTCGACGCGCGCGCCACATTCTAAGAAGATACGCCGCGTCGACTCACTCTGTTCAGGCGTAATCGCCGTCTTCTTCGTCGATCAAAAAACTTCCGGAAGTCTCGCATGTCCATAACCGTTGAACCGGTCGTATCGCGCCGCTTACAAAAACAGTTCACGCAACTCGCCTGGGACCTCTACCGGGGGGATCCCTGTTGGGTGCCGCCGCTGCGACAGAACCAAAGAGAACTGCTGAACTTCGATCCGGACCCGTTTTATGTAAAAAACGAAATCCAATGCTTTCTGGCGTTGAAGGATGGCAAGCCGGTCGGTCGCGTCGCCGCGATCATCAACAACGGGCATATTGAACGCTACAAAGAACGCCGCGGCTTCTTTGGTTTCTTTGAGTCGATTAACGACCAGGAAGTCGCCAATGCGCTGTTCGACGCCGCTCGAGCCTGGTTGAAAGAACACGACATCCTGCTGGTCCGTGGGCCCACCAACCCATCGCTCAATCATGAGTGTGGTCTGCTGATCGAAGGTTTCGACTCGATGCCGACCTTCATGATGTCCTATAACGCGCCTTATTACGCCGATTTGATTGAAGGCTATGGTTTTCGCAAAGTCGAAGACTTGTATGCGTTTTGGGGAGATTTGGCCATGCTCGAATCGCTCGACCCCAAGCTGAAGTTTATCGTCGACGAAGCGAAACGCCGTTTCCAACCGGTGCTGCGTCCTATCAACAAGAGCCGCTTTGCGGAAGAAGTCCGGATGTTCCTCGACATCTACAACAAGTCGTTGGTCGCGACCTGGGGATTTGTTCCGCTCTCGGACGCAGAGGTAGACCACATGGCCAAAGGGTTGAAGCAACTGGTCGTGCCCGAATTGACCACCATCTGCGAAATCGAAGGAAAACCGGTCGGCGCCGTGTTCGGCTTGCTTGACTACAATCCCCGCATCAAGAAGATTGACGGGCGGCTCTTTCCGTTTGGCTTCTTACGACTGCTTTGGAATCGCAAGAAGATCCACCGCGTACGTCTGATGAGCACCAATATATTGCCGGAGTTCCAACGCTGGGGGATCGGCCTGGTGCTTTTGGAACGCCTCATTCCGGATAGCCTGAAATTTGGGATCCAAGAAGCAGAGTTCTCTTGGGTGCTGGAAAGCAACCATCTTTCGCGCGCTACCCTTGAACGGGGCGGCGCGAAAAAGGTGAAGAGTTTTCGGATCTACGATTACGCTCCGACAGAACCGGCGGCCGCCGAAAAAGGCTAGCACCACGACACAATTTCATCTCTTGTAGCAAGATAGAAAAGAGGACGCATCTGCGTCCTCTTCGTCGTTTGCGGCCTGTTGACTCTGCTACGGCCAGCGCGATCCTTGGACGATCAAATAGATCGATGCAGCCAATTTGATCCGACTTGAATCTTATCGCAAAGTGCTTGGAAATACGGGGATTGCGGTAGTTTCTCCAATTTTTCGCCGCATGGCACGACCATTGCGATGGTAGTTCGTTCAAGTTGCAGCGTCACTACGCTGCCGAGGGATTGAACAAGCTACTAACTGTTCTCTAAAAGGAGAAACAACGATGAAACGCTTTTGGATGACTAGCGGCCTCGCCGCGGCTCTGTTGATTAGCGCTCCGCTTTTGGCCGACGATACGACTCCGGCCACCGAACCAGGCGGTGTGAACGTCAAAGTAGACGCCCAGCGCAATGCGAATCGTGAAGACGCCCAGGACACGAACAATAAAGTCTGCACCGGCGCCGACTTGATCGGTATGACGGTGAAGAACTCGGAAGGCGAAAACCTGGGAACGATCAATGACGCCGTCATCGATTTGAAATCAGGCAAGATTCGCTATGTTGCTGTCAGCTTCGGTGGTTTCGCCGGCATCGGCGATAAATTGTTCGCCGTCCCGTTTCAAGCGGTAGCGGCGCACAAGGGAGACAACCCTTACATCGAATTCGACGCGACGGAGAAATCGCTGGAAAACGCCAAAGGCTTCGACGAAGCCCATTGGCCCGATTTCGGCGACGCCAAATGGGTCATGACGAATGATCGCGCTTACGACTATGAGCGTGAAAACGAAGTTCGCCAGGGTGAACTCGCGACGGCTGGCGCTGATTCGCCGGTCGACGTGACCGCGATGCGTCTCAGCACGCTCGACGGCATCACCGTAAAGAATCAACAGGGCGAAACGATCGGTTCGATCGCGGACGCCGCGTTGAATTCGGATCGCGGTAAGGTCGAGTACGTCGCCCTGTCGTTTGGCGGATTCGTTGGTATCGGCGACAAGTTGTTCGCCGTGCCGCTGGACGCCCTGAAATTCCAGAAAGGTGAAAACGAGAACTATCTGGTGATGAACGTCACCGAAAAGGATCTCGAAAGTCGCCAAGGTTTTGACCAGTCGAACTGGCCGCACCATGCCGATTCGGCTTGGACCGGCAAAGTGATGAAGAAGGATCGTAAGATCAACGTCGACGTCAATGTCGGTGGCCAAAAGTAACCGCGGCCCGTCGCGCTTGATGGAATGACGTCACCCTCAGCGGAGCCGGCGCATGTTTCGACATGCGTCGGCTTCGTGTTGTTGGGGGGCCGTCAATCGAACCTGAGCAATGCGCTATTGCGAGCGGCGATAGCAATGATATCGCTTGACGCCAAATCGACGGTTTTGAACCTGCAATTTCCCTCCCATTCTGTCGTTTGAACCCTGTTGACAGGGCCCTTGGAGAGCGGCATAATTCGTGGTTCCTGTAGCAGATTTGGCCCTTTTAAGGGATTTTGCTGTTGGAGCACAATTTAGAAACGGATGGCGTGGAGGGCGGTTGATTCATCGCCCAATTGACGTATAATCCGTTGTTTCCGTCGCTTGTCGGCGGACTACCAGTGCGGGTGTAGCTCAGTTGGTAGAGCACAACGTTGCCAACGTTGTTGTCGAGGGTTCGAATCCCTTCACCCGCTCTTTTTTGATTTCGCTTGGCCAGACCGATTTCATTCGGACAGGTCGAGCCCAGGACTCTCAGTAGCCGCAGCGGAAGCGTTTCGATCATCGCTTCTCTTGGATTGGAACCTTGTCCCGCGCTCGGCGGATCCGCAACTCTCGGCTTCGCAAGCCGCTGTCGCTTTGAGCGGGTCTTCTTAAAAATACATTACGCAACCTCAGTATTTGGCAAGCATTCAGATGACGTCACCGGATGAAACCACGGCGGTCGAAGCCGAACAAACGGAAGAGTCGAAAAAACTGTCGCTGGAAGTGAAGGTCGAAAGCCCGAGCTCGTGCCAGCGTCACGTAACGGTGACTGTCTCGCACGAAGACGTCGATCGTTACTTCGACAAAGCCTTTGACGAAATGGCGCCCACCGCGGCTGTCCCCGGCTTTCGTCCCGGCCATGCGCCGCGCAAGCTGGTTGAAAAGCGCTTCCGCAAGGAAGTCGCCAATCAGGTCAAAGGCTCGCTGTTGATGGACAGCATGGCCCAGGCCAGCGACGAACAAAACTTCTCGGCGATTAGTGAGCCTGACTTCAAGTTCGATGCGGTCGAACTTCCTGAAGAAGGTCCGCTGACGTTCGAGTTCGATATCGAAGTTCGTCCCGAGTTCGACCTGCCGAAATGGAAAGGTCTGGAGCTCAACAAGCCGGTCAAAACGTTCGAGAAGGCCGACATCGACAAGCATCTCGCCAAAGTGCTCGATCGCTTCAGCGAAATCGCCCCAGTTGACGCTCCGGCCGAAATGGACGACTTCCTGACGTTGAACATCGTCAGCAAACTGGACGGCAAAGAAATCGCTCGTACCGAAGAGGTCAGCGTTCGTCTGCGTGACACGCTCAGCTTCCAAGACGCCAACTGGGAAGATTTCGGCAAGACGGTCCTCGGCGTCAAAGCTGGCGACAAGAAGACCGGCAAAGCGACCGTCAGCGAAGAGGCCGCCAACGAAGAACTGAAGGGGAAAGAACTCGATCTTGAGATTGAAGTCCTGGAAGTGAAGCGTCTCGAGTTGCCGGAAATGAACGCCGAGTTCCTGCAGAAGATCGGCAGCTTCGAAAGCGAAGGGGATCTTCGCGACTTCGTCAAAGCCGACATGGAACGCCAGTTCGAGTATCACCAGCAACAACAATTGCGTGGCGCGATTACCGAGCAGTTGATCAAAGACGCCGATTGGGATCTGCCGCCGGCGCTGCTTCGTCGTCAAGCCGGTCGCGAACTGGAACGAGCGATCCTTGACCTTCGTTCGTACGGTTTCGATGATGACGCGATCCGCGGATACGAAAACACGCTTCGCCAGAACAGCCTGCAGTCGACCGAAAAGGCGCTGAAAGAGCACTTCATTCTAGAGCGTATCGCGGAAGACGAAACGATCGAAGACGCTCCGGCTGACTACGAACGCGAGATCATGCAGATCGCCGCACAAAGCAAGCAGTCGCCGCGAAGCGTCCGTGCTCGTCTCGAGAAGCAAGGTCTGATGGACACGCTTCGTAACCAAATCATCGAACGCAAGGTGATCGAACTGATCACCGGCGAAGCGAAATTCACGGAAGTTCCGGCGGAAGCGGACGCCCAGGCGAGCGTCTCGCCGATCGAATTCGCCATCACCGGTCAACCGGTCGAAGGCGAAATCCCGGAAGCCCAGGAAGAAAGCAAAGAAGAAGCGTAAGCACTTCTGCTTCAACCCTACAAAAAAAGCCGCAGGCGAATATGCCGGCGGCTTTTTTGTTTTCTTGAGCCAGCGCTCAAAGCTTACAGTTTGGTGAGTGCGACGATCAACAGCGCCAGCACCGCGACGCCCAGACCGGCGTAGCCGAAGACCGTGAACCAGTTTCGCATGCGATCACGGCGGCGCGCATCTTCGGTCCAACTGACGAAGTTCTGGGCGTCAAAGATCAGCGTCATCACACCAGGCAGGAAGCCTTGCTGGGTGAGCGGATCGTTTCCAGTCGCGGCCAGATACCAGCCGGAAGGAATCCAATCGCCGTGATGTTCTGGATAGAGACCGCGAGTTAGAATACGCAGGATCGCATCGCTGCGACGGTCCAATGAACTGACGAACTGATAAAGCATCCGATTGCTCTCAATCTCGCGGCGTTGATCCCCGTGGAACGAATCGCGTTGGGCGAAGATCCGATAGGCTAAGGCCGATGCGAGCGAGCGATTGACCCACTCAACGCCTCTGTGCAAGATCTCTTTGATGTTGCTGAAATCGGCGACCGGGACATTTGGCAGTTCGGCGCCAAAGCGACGACAACGGTGTTCTTCCGGAAAACGACGCAGCAATTCGTCACAGCCGTTGATTTGTTCTGCGTCGCAGAAAATCGCCGTGACGGGACCAGCGATTTCGCTCGCTTGACGAACTTGCTGCAGATCATGCTGCATCAGGACCGCCGTTTGTTGCGCGACGGCCAGATTTTCGGTCGCATCGCCGGGGACCAACACGATCACTCCGTTGTGCGTGCAATAAGGGGCGCGTGCATGGCGAATCAAGTCGATCACATAGTCGAGCCGATCGAGCGTTTCGTCAATCTCTTCTTTGTTAATCTCAACGGTGGTTTTGGCTTCGACCTGCGGTGTTGTCCGAATCATCGCGTTAGCGGAAGGTTCGGCGAAAGCTAATGCCAAATTCGACTCGGCTTCGTCCAGTTTCGATTCGGCCGAAACGGCGGTGCTTTCTAGTTTCTTCTGCGTCGTCGGCATGACAGCGACGCCAGAACTCTCGCTGTTTAGAAAATCAGCGTAGACAGGTTCGTTATACGGATCATTGCCGGCGACCACCACTTCCATTGGATTCGTCTCTTCCGCCGCGCGGGCCAAGTCGTGCAAACGTGAAGCCTGCAAGCCCAATAGCGACGCATCGCGCAACGAAACGAAAACGCCTCGTTCATCCGCCCAAATGCGAAGCGGCGCGTCGGCGCCGCGCGGAGTCGGCGGCTGCGTGAGCGAGAGTCCGGCAGCCGAGCAAAAGTTGACATCACCGGCCGTCGTTTGGCCCAACACCAAAAATAGCGGCTCGTTAACCAAGGAAACCCCATTGCGCATCAGTTGGTCGGTCGCTTCGGTCCAAGCCTGGTCCAGATCTGGGTAGGGAGAAACGCTGACGCGTTGCCGCACGAGACGCATCATCCACCAGACTTGCCAGCCCAATGCGTAGCCCAGCAAAAACAGAATTGGCAACCAACTAGAGCGGACGATGGCCGAAGGAAAGCGAACTGATTTTTCCAGTTCTAAATAATCATTCAGCCACCACAGCCCGATCAAAATGGCGACGATCGCCAGCCCATGGACCAGCCATAGCAGCAAGCGAGCGGTCCCTTGAGCGCGGGCGGTCGCAGCGACGGGAGCCGTGATCAAATTGGCGAGACTCGCCAACGATTGACCCATCGAACTAAGTATCTTCATGAACATCGCGTACGTTCCGTGTTAGAGGGTTAGCGACCGAACCAGTCGACGACGACGAACGTGAGAAAAGGGGCGGCAACAAGTCCGACAACGCAAGCAGCGGCGATCATCGTTTGCATGCGGCCTTCTCCACGCAAGGGTCGAGCGTCGCATGACGGCGGAAGTTCCGCTTCGAGGGAAACTTGCAAGTCGTCGATGTCGCCCACGGCGACTCGAGCTCGCGAGATCCACGACATCAGCTTTTCAGGCTGCACACGCATTTCACCCCGAAATCCAAGCGCTACGCAAAGGTAATAGACTTCCAAAGAATCATTCTTACCGCGACGCAGCGCCAATTCGGCTTCGTGCCAGAAACGCCATGCTCGATCGTTGGCGCCAAACAGATGCATCTCAATCTTTTGTTCGTTCCAGGCGGTCGTCGACTGCGGGCAGTCGGTAAAAATTTCATCGAGCCAACATGCAAGTGCGTACTGAACGTTGACCGTCTGCTCTTCGCGACGCGTATTCGCGACGTCTGCGATCGAGTCACGTTGCAATAGATCAAGCAGGATCGCTTGTTCAAACTCGAGATCCACCTTCTGCTGCGACTCGAGTCGACGGAGCAGTTCGAGTCCGTAGTCCATTACGGCACGTACGTCTTCTGCCAAGGGAGATTGCATGGCGCGCGTCTCGTTAAGGGGAAATGTTTCGTATCCGGCATGCCCGACAAGGAGGCAATCCGATCCATTTTCCGTTACAAGCGGCGGAGCCGAATTCGGCGACGGCATCCGCCGTTTGTAACGAATCGCAAACGTTTCGGTATCTACGCTTCACTCTTCAAAACGAGGAGCTTCGCTGCGGATCCCTAGAAACGCTACGGCTGCGGTGGGTCTTTGTATCGGCATGTGCGCGGCGACAAATCGGCGAGATCGTCCGTGCGCTGCATAGGCGTGAGTTCGTTGCAATATAGGTTGCGGTAGCGGACCAGTCGGCGACGGGAAAAAATTTCGCGGCTTTTGCTCTGCGCCAATTCCTGACCTAACTTTGCCGGAACATCGATCGGTAACCCCTGCAGGGCAATCGATCAGCACTCCCCAATAGTCGCCAATTCCCGCGGCGCCACTCCCTCAACCAACCCACCAGCGACAATGGCCGAAGTAGACGTAGCCGAACTAATTTCGCCCGTCTCCGAAGATCGTCCCGCCGGCGATCCGGACGCCTATTCGCATCGTTTGCACGATCAATTTCGTGAATTACGTCGTGAAGAGGACGCCGACGACTTTGACGACGTCACGCGACCGGCCGTCCTGAAGCAGGCCGATTGGGCCGGTATTGTCGATCTTGCTCGTAATTCGCTTTTGCACGATAGCAAAGATCTGCGGGTCGTCTGCCACTTGATCGAAGGTCTCTCCCGAACCGAAGGAATCCACGGGGTCGCCGCTGGACTTGATCTGCTAAAAAATCTCATTGAACAGCGTTGGGATACTCTGAATCCGCCGCTGGACAACGGCCCAGAAGCCCGGCTCGCTCCGCTGGCCAACTTGTTGGACGACGAAGATCGCGGTGTTCTTTTTCCGCGCACGATTCGCCGCGTTCCGCTGCTCTCGAACAGTCAAGGCCAACTGACCGCCGTCGATTGGCTGCAATGGCAACAATCCAAAAACCCGGAAGAACAAGCTCGTTTGTCGCGCATTCTGGCTGCGGCTACGCGAGACGACGTGCAGCACGCCGTCCAAGCAGCGCAGCGGTCGCACGATGCGGCCCGCGAAATCGCACGTCTGCTAGATGAACGACTCGGCTGCGACGCGACGGCGCTGTTGAATTTGCAAAAGGCGCTGGAGGAATGCCAGCGTTTGCTGGCGGCCGAACTGGCCAAACGGCCAGAACCGACTCCGGAAATTGAATCCACGACCGCCGGAGAAGCGGGGGCCCCTGGGGCTGTCGCCAACGATGGTCGTTCTGGCAACGTGGGCGATATTGTCGTTCGCCGCCAGGAACTTTATCGGCAGCTTTCGGCGGCAGCCGATCTGCTCGAGCAAATTGAACCGAACAGCCCCGCGCCATTCCTTGTGCGTCGCGCAGTTCAACTCGGCCAGATGCCGTTTCCGCAATTGATGCAAGCCATCGTACGCGAACAGACGGTGCTGGACGAATTACAAAGGCAAATTGGCGACTCGCAGACGTCTGCGATCGCAAATTGATTCTCCGATTTCGTTTCGACGGCGAATTGACGCACCGCAGCGTGAAAGGCGGCTGCGATCGCGTAGCCGCCACAAACCCTTAAGGAAACTGACTGATGAGCGAAAGCCTGCAACACAAGCTTGATCGCGTGCGTCCTCCGCGCGTGCAAATTACGTATGACGTCGAGACCGGCGGCGCGATGGAAGTCAAAGAGCTTCCGTTGGTTGTCGGCGTGATGGCCGATCTTTCGGGCCAGCCGAAAGAAGCTTTGCCGGGCATTAAGCAACGCAAGTTCGTGCCGATCGATCGCGATAACTTCAACAGCGTTTTGGAAAAGAGCGGCGCCCGTGTCGCGATGCAGGTTCCGAACGTGTTGGAAGACGATAACACGAACCTCAGCGTCGAGCTGAACTTCAAAGACATGACCGACTTCGAGCCGACCAACGTCGCTCGCCAGGTTCCGGTTTTGGCCAATCTGCTCGAGATGCGTGATCGCTTGAAGCAACTGCTCAGCAAAATGGAAGGCAACGACGCTTTGTGCGGATTGCTGGACGACACGCTGGGTGACGACGCTGCTCGCGACACGATCAGCAAAGACCTTGGCGTCGAAGCTCCGACCGCCTAGTTCCCGTTCCGCAACACACGCAACAAACGCAACGAAAGTAACAGGAGATACACATAATGGCTGCTGAAAATGAAACCGCCGCCGGCGGAACGGCGACACTAGAACTGACCCTGCTGGATCAGATTCTGGAAAACACGCGTCCGCTTGACGACGCTGAAATGGAATTGAACAAGTCGTACATCGAAGAATTTGTACGCCAGGCCGCTAAAGACCAGAACAAGGTCTCGAAGGACGCCGCCACGAAGATCAATTTCTGGATCGCCGAGCTCGACAAGAAGCTCTCGGCCCAGTTGAACGAAGTCATGCACCACGAGAAGTTCCAAGCCCTGGAAAGCAGCTGGCGCGGACTTAGCTTCCTGGTTCACGAATCGGAAACCGGCACGTCGCTGAAGATTCGCGTCATGAACGCGACCAAGCACGACCTGCTGAAAGATCTGGAGACCGCCGTCGAATTCGACCAGAGCGCGATCTTCAAGAAGATCTACGAAGAAGAATACGGCCAACTCGGCGGTCAGCCTTACGGTTTGTTGATCGGCGATTATGAGTTCTCGCGTCGTCCGGAAGACATCAACCTATTGAAGCTGATGTCGAACGTCGCCGCCGCGGCTCACGCTCCGTTGATCTCGGCCGCTTCGCCGACGCTGTTCAACCTTGACAGCTTCTCGGACCTGCCGAACCCGCGTGACTTGGCCAAGATCTTCGAGGGCGCGACCCACACTTCGTGGCGTTCGTTCCGCGATAGCGAAGATTCGCGATACGTCGCTTTGACTCTGCCGCACGTTCTGTCTCGCTTGCCTTACGGCGAAGAGTTCAAGAAGGTCGAAGAGTTCAACTTTGAAGAAGCGGTCGACGGCAAAGATTACCACAAGTACCTGTGGATGAACGCCGCTTGGGCCTATGGCGTCCGCATCACCAACGCCTTCTCGAAATACGGCTGGTTCGCCAAAGTTCGCGGAGTCGAAGGGGGCGGTAAAGTGGAGAACCTTCCGGTTCACACCTTCCCGACCGATGACGGCGACATTGCGATGAAGTGCCCGACCGAAATCGCGATCAGTGATCGTCGTGAGTTCGAGTTGTCCAACCTTGGCTTCCTGCCGTTGTTGCACGCCAAGAACACGGATTACGCCGTCTTCATGGGCGCCCAAAGCGCTCAAAAGCCGAAGGTTTACTTCGACGACGACGCCAACTCGAACGCCGAACTGTCGTCGAAAATCAACTTCCTGTTGTGCGTCTCGCGATTCGCGCATTACCTGAAGGTCATGGCTCGCGACAAAATCGGCTCGAACCTGGAAGTCGCCGAAGCCGAACGTTGGTTGAACAGCTGGATCAGCAACTACGTTTGCGATCCCGCCACCGCCGGCGACGAAACCAAAGCGAAGTGCCCGCTGTCTGACGCTCGCGTTGAAGTTCGCGAAGTCAAAGGCAAGCCGGGTTGGTACGAAGCGGTCGCTTGGCTGCGTCCTCACTTCCAGCTCGAAACGCTCGAAGCCTCGATGCGTTTGGTCGCCGAAGTGCCGAAGCAAGGCTAGTTAAATATTGCGGGTCGCGCCGCTTTCGAGCGGCGCGCCTGCTTTTTTCGTATTCCAAATATCAACACCAGCTAACTGACATACGGAGCCAATATCATGGCAGTCGATTACTTTTTGAAAATCTCGGACATCGAAGGCGAATCGGGCGACTCGGTACACGCCAAAGAAATCGAAATCTCGGAATTCAATTGGAGCGCTTCGCAAACCGGCACCTTCGCTCAAGGCGCTGGCGGCGGCGCCGGCAAAGTCCGCATGAACGATTTCGAGTTCATGACCCGCACCGGCAAAGCCTCGCCGAAACTGATGCTCGCTTGCGCCAAAGGGGATCACATTCCCGAAGTGACCCTCACCTGTCGTAAGGCGGGCGGCGGACAGCAAGAGTTCTACACCATCACGATGAAGGACGTTTTGATCGCCCATTATCAAACCTCCAGCCATCGCAACACCGGTTCGACCGAAGAAGGTCAAGGCTACGACGACGGCCTGCCGCGTGACTTCGTGAAATTGAACTTCGCGAAGATCGAATGCGAATATCGTCCGCAGAAGGACGACGGCAGCATGGACAATCCGGTCAAAGCCGGATACGACCTGAAGGCCAACAAGCCTGTCTAAGCGAACTTGTTCGCTTGACGCCAACACCGGAAGTCAGGCGCACCGCCGCCGCGGTCGCCTGATTTTCCTTTTTTCCCGCTCGCCTCGACCGACGTCCGCTTCTTGACCCGCCGCAGGACGTTCAGCCAATACCTCCGCTCCCCTTACGGAGGCCCGGACATGCCGAGACCGACCCTCACTCCTGAATTAACGCCGTCGATTTATGATCGATTGGTGGACGCCTGTTTCGAGGTGGAACCCGACAGCCGTGCGCAAAGCGTGCGCGGATTTGTGTTGGGCATTTGCCGCGATCTCGAAGACCTGCTGAACACATCCGCTTCGCGTCCGGTGGACGAAATCGATGCGCTGGCTGTTCGCAATTCGGTCTATTGCTATGGCGTTCCCGAACTAACGCTGCATGATGGCGCTACGCGAGCCGATATGCTTGCTTTGGCGAGCGATATTGAAAACACGATTCGCCGCTTCGAACCTCGTCTCGACACGGTTCACGTCAACCTCGACGTTTCGAAGCAGAGCGTCTGGAATCGCATTTCGTTTGCGATAGAAGGAACGTCCAAAGCGTTGCCCAATGCGAAGATTCGCGTCGGCGCGGCGCTCAACCCCACCAACCGTCGCATTGAAGTGACGCCGAACGAATCATGAACGAAACGCTCTTCCCCTACTACGAACGTGAACTATTGCTCGCCCGCGAGCAATCACAGCAGTTCGCGCGCAAGCACCCTGCCGCAGCCGGTCGTCTGCTGCTAGAAGCGAATCGTAGCCGCGACCCGCATGTCGAACGCCTGATCGAGTCGTTTGCGCTGATCGCCGGTCGCATTCAAAAGAAACTAGACGACGATTTTCCGGAAGTGACCGACGCGCTGCTCGAAGTTCTGTATCCGCACTACCTGGCCCCGATTCCGTCGATGGCCACGGTCCAATTCCAGCCCGATCCGACCAACCCGCAAGCCTCCGGCGCCAAAATCGCCCGCGGCAGTCAACTCCGTACGCAACGTGTCGGCGACGGCCCCTGCTTCTTTCGCACTTGCTACGACACGACGGTTTGGCCGGTCGAAGTGACTCATGTCGACACGCTCACGCCGCCGTGGAGCAATTCGGTTACCGTTCGTCGCGACGCGATGGCCGCGATTCGTATTCGCCTGCGTTGCCAGGCCGACACCTCTTTCAGCTCGCTGCCGATGGAGTCGCTTCGCTTCCATTTGCACGGCGGCGACCAGGTCACCGCCAAGCTCTACGAATACATGTTGAACCATTGTAATCGCGTCTCGATCGTCGCCGCCGACGACAAAAAAGAAGAGACTCGCGTCAACTTTGATCCTCAGCAAGTCATCACGCCGGTCGGTTTCCAACCCGAAGAAGCGTTGCTGCCGTCGGCTGCTCAAGGTCAGCCCGGTTACCAACTCTTGACCGACCTGTTCGCCTACCCCGAGAAGTTCCTCTACTTTGATCTGCATGGTTTTCGCAAAGCGGCTAAAGCAGGCTGGCAGCGTGAGATCGACGTTTGGTTCTTTTTCGATAGCGTCGAACCACTCATTCATGGCTCGATTCATGCCGACACGTTCCAACTTGGATGCACGCCGGCGATCAACCTGTTTGACAAGATTTGCGAACCGATCGCGATCGATCACCGCCGCAGTGAGTACCGCATCACGCCAGACGTACAACGCCCCAACGATGTCGAGGTTCACTCGATTCGCCGTGTGACCACACAGGGAGTCGACGGCGACGTCGAGTTTCGCCCGTTTTATGCGGTGGGGCACGCGAGCCGTTGGAATCCGGCGGCCCCCGACGAAGCCTATTGGCATCTGTCGCGGCGACCTTCGACTCAACCAGGAGACGACGGCGACGACTCATTCCTGCAGCTAGTCGACTTGAACTTTGATCCCTGTCGCCCAGCGGACGCGGTCGCCACGGTGCAAGCCGTTTGCTCCAATCGCGATCTCCCGACCAAGCTTTACAATCAATGGGGTTCGGCCGAATTCCAACTGCAAGTGCCGGCGCCGATCAAAGCGACGCGCTGCTTACGGCAACCGACTCCGCCGCTACGACCTCCTGTCGACAACGGCAATCGCTGGCGCTTGGTCTCGCACTTGTCGCTCAATCATCTGTCGCTGACCGACAAGCATGGAATCGACAGTCTGCGTGAGATCTTGCGTCTGTATGATTTTTCGACCGATGGCAACGGTCACGAACGAGCAATTCGTAACCGCCAAATGATCGAAGGCGTGCAGCGGCTAAAGTGCGATCGAACCGTCGCTCGCGTCGGCAGCTCACTAAAGGGAGGCTTCTGCCGCGGCCTGGAGATTCGCATCGAACTTGACGACCAAAAATATCATGGCGTCGGCGCCTATCTGTTTGCGTCAGTCTTGGAGCGATTTCTCGGCTTGTACGTCAACATCAACTCGTTCACTCAGCTGGTTGCCGTGACGCAACAGCGCGGCTTACTGAAACGCTTTGAACCTCGAGCCGGAGAGGCGATGCTCCTATGATCGCTTCCAGCCAACCTCCCCAACTACGCGCGCCTGCCGGTTCAGTCTTGGCGCGACTCTACAAAGAGCCGCAAACCTTTGACTTCTTTCAGGCGGTCCGTCTGTTAGAACGAAGCAACCAAGCGGAGCCGCACGAAGAACGAAGCCCTTGCGTTCGTTTCCGCGCTCACAATTCGTCCGCGTTTCCAGCCAGTGAGATTTACGACCTGGAAGCGTCGCCAGACGACCCGCAAGCGACCGAAATGACGGTCACGTTTCTCGGCTTGACCGGGCCGAGCGGCGTATTGCCGCATCACTATACCGAGATGATGCTGCGTCTGCATCGAGAACTGCGCGGCAACCACAAGTTCGCACTGCGTGACTGGTTTGACCTGTTTAACGATCGCTTGACGCGACTTTTTTATCGCGTCTGGGAAAAGAATCGCTTTTGGGTTCCTTACTCGCGACGCGAGTTTGAGAAAAAGTCTCCCGACGCTTTCACGCAAGGTTTGCTCAGCCTTGGCGGGTTCGGTCTGCCGACGCTACGAGATCGCTTGCAACGTCCCAGCGACAATGCCGGCGTTAGCGACCTGGCCCTGCTCCGCTATAGCGGACTGTTGGCACAACAGCGTCGTTCGGCCGAGAATCTGCGGCGGATGCTGGTCGACTACTTCAAGATCCCAATCGAGGTCAAGCCGCTGCAAGGTCAATGGCTCTCGCTCGACCAAAGTCAGCAAACGAAAATTGGCCGCTATCGCCACAACCAGCAATTGGGCAAAACAGCCGTGCTGGGACGCCGCGTCTGGGAACTGCAACACAAGTTTCGCTTACAACTCGGCCCTCTGACGCTCGATCAGTTCAATGAATTTTTGCCGGCCCCCCCAACGATGGATGTCGCATCCCATCGCGGAAAAGAAGCGTTGTGCGGACAAGGACAATGGTCGCTAGGTCAATTGACGCGAGTCTTCGTCGGTCCGTCGCTCGACTTTGACATTCAGCTGGTCCTAAAAAAAGAAGAAGTGCCCAAGACGCAACTCTCTGGCGATCCGGCGAAAGCGTCGCGACTTGGTTGGAACGCCTGGATCGGCACGAAGCCTGCTGACGAGGATCAGGAGAACGCTAGTTTTACGGTTGATAATTAGCGTAGCCAGGCATTTTCTCTTCGTAGCCCGCCAGCGTCGCTTGAAGCGGCGCCCATCGGACCGGACCGCTACGATTTTTTATCACCTTCCCCAGATTGCCCCAAAGTTAATCTGGGTAATCTGGCGATTCCGTTTTCGGTACAAATTGGACAGGGAACATCGGACCGGACCGCTCTACTTTTTTTGTTCCGATTGCCCCCACCTCCCGAAAGTTAAAATGGGTGGTTTATTGGCTACGGCTTTATCGGTTGGACCGGACCGCCAGTCCGTTGAGAAACGCGAATTGTCAAAGAGCGGAGGAGTCCGATGAGAGACGCCCAACTGGCGCTCTTCCCCCAAGTCAGGAGCGTTGGTCCAGATCCGTCGCTATTCTTCGCGCCACACGGCAATCGACCATGCATCCGTGCGCTTTGTCAACCGACAATCGTTGGCGCGGAAGTTTCGTAGCGACGCATCTTGCCTTGCCGCAAGATGCCGGACTCCGTCTTTCAAGAAAACAAAAACGGGCAACCGTCGCCCGCTTCGTTACCCGTCATAACGGTCGCTTGATTACTTCTTGAGCGTCTTGGCGGCCTGCACGATCTTCAGGAACTCGCCGCGATAGCTATCGTCGCCGACGTTGTTGCTGACCAACTCGGTGATCTCGTCCAGGTTCACTTTCGCGTCCTGGTCTCCTTCTCGCAGCAGCATGCCGAACATAGCGACTCCAGCGGCGAATTGAAAGTCGCCGCTGGCTTGGGCGAAACGATTCCCCGAGTCTTTGACTCCGACCGAAATCAACGAGCTTTCGTCTTCGTCAGGCTGCTTGTAACGAATCTTCAGCGTTAGCAGTTCGTCGCTATCGGCGGCCGGCGTAATGTCGCGGGTCGATTGGTATTTGAGATCGTCAACTTTGGCGGTCGTCACCGGCGATTCCACCGAAGCCGGGACGATTTCGTAGAACGCGGTGACGCAATGCCCGGCGCCGATTTCGCCGGCGTCTTTTTTGTCGTCGTTGAAATCTGCATTGGCGAGCAGCCGATTTTCGTAGCCCACCAAGCGATAGGCGGCGACTTTGGTCGGGTTAAACTCGATTTGAATTTTCACATCTTTTGCGATCGTCGTCAGCGTACCGCTCATCTGTTCGACCAACACTTTTTTCGCTTCGGTGATCGTGTCGATGAACGCGTAGTTGCCGTTCGCTTTGCCCGAGAGCTCTTCCATCATCGCGTCATTGTGGTTGCCGGTTCCAAAGCCCATCACGCTGAGGAAGACGCCGGACTTCGCTTTTTCGGCCGCCATCGTGACCAGATCGCTGGTGCTGGTGACGCCGACGTTAAAGTCGCCGTCGGTGCAAAGGATCACGCGATTGACGCCCCCTTTGATAAAGTTCTCGGTCGCGGCCTGGTAGGCGAGCGCGATCCCTTGCCCACCGTTGGTCGATCCGCCGGCCTGTAGACGATCGAGCGCCTCCATGATGGTCGACTTGTCATCGCCGCTGGTGCTATTGAGCACCATGCCGGCGGCGCCGGCGTAGACGACGATTGCAACCTTGTCGTTCTCTCCCAATTGATCGACCAGCAGCTTCATTCCTTGCTTCAGCAGCGGCAGCTTACGACTGTTATTCATCGAGCCGGAGACGTCGAGCAAGAAGACAAGATTGGTGGCCGGACGATCGGCGTTGGCGATCTCTTTTCCTTTGATGCCGATCCGCACCAAGCGATGCTCTGAGTTCCAAGGGCAAGCCGCCGCTTCCACATTCGCGGCGAAGGGATTCTGGTCCGTGGGGGTCTCGTAGTCGTACGTAAAGTAGTTGATCAACTCCTCCACACGTACCGCTCCTTGCGGCGGCAGTTGGTGATGATCGATCAAGTAAGAGCGAATCTTCGCGTACGAGGCCGTATCCACGTCGATCGAAAAGGTTGAAAGCGGCTCATCCGCAACCGCGCGGAACGGGTTGTTTTCGACATGGGCGAACTTGTCTCCGCCCTCGCCGGGACCTGCTCCGTGCCCGGCGATTCCCTCTAGCTGCGGCGCGAATCCAGGCGCGGCGTTTGGCTGTTGGATGACCAATCGGCGGTTTTCCGCCGGCATGGTCTTCAACTGCATTTGCAAGGCGTCGATTTGGGACTTGGCGACTTCTTTCTCTCGCCCGGAGCCCCGGTACCTATCTGCCGCCGGCGCGGTAGGCGCCGGCTGATTGGCGACGGTGGACATCTCGCTCACCGGCTTGGCGTCTTTCTTGCCGGCCATGCTGATAGGCGCAGAATCCCTTTCGGCCGTCTTCTCTTCGCGTTCCGCGTCTAGAACAACCGCAGTGCTTGACGGTGTCGCCGTCGCATCGGGACGTTCATTCTGTCCGACTTGGGGGCGACAGCCGCAAACGGCGGCGACCGCCAGCAGCAACACAATTCTCGAAACTCGCATTCGATTCTCCCTCGAAAAGCTGGGCTGCGCCGGCGTAACTGCAAACGCGGGCAGGGAATGTCTTGATTCACCCAGCTAGACGAGAGACGCAGCGTTACGGTTTTGGAGAATTTTCGCGAGCTTCTTTTTGCGCGAGCAACGATACGACCAATTCCGGATGGCTCGCGGCAAGATTCTCGGTCGGATCGGCTGTCTCCCGCAAATCGTACAGTTCCACCGTCGGCCCTTTGGCCTTGGTTTGTTTCACAATCAAACGATGTGTCGGCGAACGGATCGAGGTCGCACCGCCCCAATAGCTAAGCGAGACGTCATGCACCTGATCGGCTTGGCCGTTCAAAACAGGTCGCAAGTTTTTGCCATCAAGCGGATGGGCTGTTTGTGTAAAGCGGGGCTGACACAGATCGATCAATGTCGGATAGAGATCGATCGAATCAACCAGCGCATCACTAACGCTACCCGGCTTGGTGACGCCGGGGGCGCGGATAATCAGCGTACTGTTGAGCGTTCGTTCGTAGGGAGCGTGTTTTCCCCACATCGCATACTCGCCCAAATGCCAACCATGATCGCCCCAGACGACGACAATCGTATTCTCGGCCAAATCCAGGCGATCCAGTTCGTCCAACACTTTGCCGATCTGCCGATCAACATACCGCACGCAAGCGAGATAGCCCCGCTTAGCGGTCAGCGCATCGTCAGTCGCGAGCGGACGCGATTTTTCGTAGGGAGCGTCGTACCTGTAGAACTCACCGCTGTTCGGCAAGAACGCCGACTTCAATTTCTCCGGCGCGGTCGGAGGCGCAACGTCAAGCTCGGCGATCGCATCCCAATCTTGCTTGGTCGCGACAAACGGCAGATGCGGCTTGATAAAACCAAGCCCCAGAAAAAAGGGCTCGTCTCGATCTTTCAACTCGCTCAGTTTGTCGATCGCCGCATTGGCCAACATGCCGTCGGGCAAATCTTCGTCACGCGTCGCGGTAAACTCTAGCAAGTCTTGGCGTCCGGTTCCATCTTCACGATGGCTCCCCCCTTCATAACCAAAGAAGACGCCCCAGCCACGCTTCCAGGGGCCGTAGGGAGTCGCCAGTTCGTCCCAAGCGCCAGGCAGCTCGTCTCGTCCATCTCCTTTGCCGTTGTACTCGAATACTTTTCCGTCGGCCGTGTGCGAGATCTTACCGATGCAAACGGTGTGATAACCACTGCGGCGGAATAGCTCGGGCATCGTTTGCGCACCCGGCAATTGGGTTGGTGAAAGCTTGCTCTTGCCAGAATAGAAAGCCGTATTCGCCAGCGCGCGGGTATGTGCTGGACTGCGTCCCGTCAGCAGCGCAAAGCGCGACGCTCCGCAGGTCGGGACTTGAACATAGTGCCGCCGAAACAACATCCCTTGCGCGGCCAATTGATCCAGACGCGGGCTTTCAACATAAGGCAATCCATAACAGCCCAACTCGGTTCGCAAGTCGTCCACCGCGATCAGCAAGATATTGGGCTGCTTTTCTGCCGCGACAACCGAGGAGGCGACCAACAGAAATAGCGCCGCAATGAGATAAAATGGACGTGAGAACATGGCGAGACTCCGCAAGTAGGTGGGGCCAGAGGGTTCCACTATCTTAGTCAAATTGTCACGGAATGTCGCCGCGCACGGGGGGAAGCGTAGCGCAACGCTTGTCGAGCGACGAAAGAGCGCGTAGAGTTGAGCGGCGCCTTTGTTCCTTCCGCCGCAAGAGATGACGCCATGACGAGTAAATATATCGAATCCCTGGTCGCCGATCCGATCCGAAATTATCCCGCTGCGACGGTCGCCTGCTTCGATCCGACCCGCGGTGATTTGCCGCGTCGAGAGCTCGATCCTGAGCGTCTGGTCGCCTACCTGGAGAATTTAGCGCATGCCGGCGCAGCGGCCGTCTTGCTAGCCGCATCGACTGGACAAGGGCATCTGCGGACCGTGGACGAATTGGCCCAGTGGTTCGCTGCGGCGGGTAAGGCCAATGTCGGCGAGATGGTGAAGATGGCCCTGCTTCGCCCTGAAGATGGCGAAGAAGCGAACGCGCGGCTGTTGGACGTGATCGTCGAGCAAGAGATCCCTGTCGTCTTCTTGCGTCCCGGCGCCAATCTGCCGACCGGCGCTAGCGACGCCGAAGTGGTCTCCAACATGACGCCGCTGCTGAAACAAGCGGCCGCAGCGAATCGCGCAATCGGCGTCTATTCGATCTCCGATGTCAGCGGCGTTCCCCTTACCGCCGCCGCGACCGAACAACTGCTCGATCTTCCAGGCGGAGAACGGATCGTCGCCGCTAAAATTACCGAAGCCGACTACGCCGCCAGCACGCAGCAATATTTGAATAGCCCGCGACTGACAAAACTGAAGATCGTACAAGGCTGGGATCCGCATCTCGCCCAAGCGCTGCAAGATGGGCCCAAGTACGACCTAGAGGGGCGACAGCGCGTGGGAGTCACCTCAGGGCCGATGTCGCTCGCCGTCTATCAATACAAGTTCTTACTGCAAGCCGCCGCCGAGCAGCGCTGGAACGAAGTCGCGCAGTCGCAAGCGGCCGTAACGGCGCTCTTCGCCGCGATGCAAGACGATCCGCAAAAGTTCGCCGACTTGCAACGCGCCAAAGTGATAATGGGCCTCGGTCAACCGCTGGTCAGCGAAGTGACGGACGAGCAGATCAACCGCGTCTTCAACGCGCTGGAAAGCTTACCCCGTGCCGAAGACCGCCGCCGTTTGGCGTGGAGTCTCGACCTGATGGAAGACGGGCCCTATCACGAGCGCTTGGCGGCGCTGGCTGATGCGACTTAAAGCTCTTAACTCGCCTGCGTAACTTCTTGGACGGCCTCAGCGGGCTATCGCGGCCAATCGGGAAAATTGCGCAACTTCAAAACCTTGCTTCGAATTGGGATGAAGACTCGTTGCTCCTGGGTTTATAACGAACATAGTTGCTTAGCCCAAAAACATTTCGGAGCAACGATTGCCGGATGGCGCGTGTGCATGGGCAGCCCTGCTACTGAATCTTCCAACACGGCGGCCAGATGATAGAAAATCTGGGCGGTCATCCAACGTCTGCGGTTTTCGTGTTCCGATGTCATGACGTGAATCAACCGAAGTCGTAGTTCTGCGAGACTGTTAAGACGCGACATGGAGGGAACCGTTTGGGGTGAGCATTTAATATTCTGAGACACGCTTTGGATCGTTCGAGAATTTCGTTGGTGATCCCATCATCCGGCGTAATACTTACTTTCGCAGAGGATACACGAGTCCGTTGTGCGCTTTTGTGGATTGCGGCGTGTCCTTGAAATTTCCTTCCCAAACAGCAGCGAGATCCCCATGACGGAAAAAGTTCGCGCCTTTCTCTCCGATACCGATGAATACCGCATCGCGTTTGAAACGTTTCTGGCCAACACCGATCAGAAGGTGAAAGCCAGGGCATGGATGGACGCGCAGATTCTACAACTGCCAGATACGCAGTTGCTGGTCGATGCTGGGGCCGGTAATGGGGAGTTGACCAAGTATCTTGATGATCGCTTCGATTCGGTGATCGCGATTGATCCCAATCCTTATTTGCTGGAAGACTTGAAAGTCGACTGCCCCGACGCGAAGACCATTGAAGGGGGAATCTTGGCAGCGGACGTTCCGCCGCAATCGGCGAGTCTGGTCGTTTGCTCGCATGTCTTCTATTATATTCCGCCAGAAAGCTGGCTCGACAATCTGGCGCAAATCGCCGCTTGGATTCGCCCCGGTGGACGAGCCTGGATCATTTTGCAATGCGCTGATACCGATTGCATGCGGATGCGTCACTTCTTTGACGAGCAGACTTTTTCGCTTCATCCGCTGCGTGAAGCGTTTGTCGCCCAACATGGTGACAAGTTTACCGCCACGATGCATTCGATCGACAGCTTCATCACGACCAAGAATCTCAAAGACGCCTATGCAATCGCCGAGTTCATGCTGAACATGTTGCCGCTGGTCTCTCCGCCGCTGCAGGCCGATCTGGAAAATTATGTCGAGCAGTATTTTGCCGTGTCGCCGACGAGCTATCGATTTTCTTGCACGCAGAATGTGTTGGAGTTGACGCGGAAGGATTGAAAACGACGCAACGGCAAATGACCGTTGCTCTGATCGCTACGCAGTCGCCCGTCGAACAACTACAATAGCGATATCTAAATTTCCTTCGCCGCGACCGCCAAAAACTGCATGCTCGATTCTTGGAAACAGATTGACGACGACTTCAATCGTCTGATCCGCTCGTTAACCGCCGCGCTGAGCGATCCGCAGGTCGAGAAGACTGTCGGCCTGGCGATGGAAGCGCAAGGAACGAAATGGAGCGAACTGACGCAGCCGTTTCGCGGCTTGCCGACCTATCCGCAAAATGTGGTGCGTGTGGGACTGGCCAGCGATATCCTGTGCATCATGTCCTCGGCGGTCATCTCGGACGGGCAGATTGACGCCGACGAAATGCAGACCGCGTTCGATTTGTCGCGGTACCTGGTCCTTTATCTTTCGGCGCTCGAGCGTTATCGGCATTACGCCAATCTGACCTACGACGACGTTCGCCCTTTCATGGAAACCTTCCAGCAAGATCGTCAGCCGTTTGGCGGTCGGGGAGATGGGCCGACGTTTCTGTTGAGTGCGAAACTGACGCTCGCCGTCGCCAGCGCGACCGGCGATCGCGCCCACATGCAGACGTTTGAGAAGATCATTCAAACGATTTTGAGCTTGGTCTTTGGCGGGATTCCCCGCTGTCCGGCCGAGAGAGAGTTTATCGCCAAGATCGAAAAGATATTCGCCACGCTGCAAGGGGTGAAAATCACGAGCAAGTCCAGCAAGACGCAAACCTCCTGGGGCGCCAGCGGCAAGTCAAGCATCGATGAAGGCTTCGCCAACCTGATTCCTGAAAAGTCTGGTGCGCCAACGACGGAGAATTCGCTGACGCCGGAAGCGTCGCTGCAAGCGGCGATGAGCGAGTTGGACGCGTTGGTCGGATTGCCCGGCGTCAAAGCCGAAGTTCGCCGACTCACCGCGTTTCTAAAAATCCAACAACAGCGGCGCAAATATGGACTGCGGACCTCTTCGCAAACGTTGCATTTTGTCTTCACCGGCAATCCTGGTACCGGAAAGACGACGGTCGCTCGGATCGTCGGCAAGATCTTGTACGGCTTTGAACTGCTGAAGTCGACCAACGTGATCGAGTGCAGTCGCGCCGACCTGGTTGGCGGCTACGTCGGGCAGACGGCGATGAAGACGCAGAAAAAGATTGAGTCCGCTCTGGACGGCGTGCTGTTTATCGACGAAGCGTACACGTTGTCGAGCGGCGCTTCGCAGGAGCGCGGCGATACGTTTGGATCCGAGGCGATCAACACGCTGCTGAAGATGATGGAAGATCACCGCGAGCGATTGGTGGTAATCGTCGCCGGCTATCCGCGGCTGATGCAGGAGTTTATCGAGACCAACCCCGGCCTCCAAAGCCGCTTTACGCGATACCTGGATTTTGCCGATTTTGGCGTTGCTGATTTGTGTCGCATTTTCGAAAAGTTTTGCACCGACGGCGAATATCTCTTATCGCCCGAGTCACGCGCGGTGGCCAGCATCTTGTTTACGCTTGCCTATGATCAGCGTGACGAGCGGTTCGGCAACGCTCGCTTTATTCGCAATGTGTTTGAGCAAGCGATTGGCCGGCATTCAGAACGGGTTCATCAACTGCCGCCTGACCAGATTACCCGCGAAGTCTTGATGCGGCTCGACGGCGACGATATTGCGTTTGAAACGCAGCACGCGTTGGACCGCACGCAATTGGATCTTGCGAGCGCTCGCTGGCACGGCGAGTGCGATCAGTGCCAAACCTCCAGCAGTTGTCGGCTGGAGTATCTGGGGCAACGCGTCACCTGCCGCAAGTGTCAGAATGCGTTCATCTTTCCCTGGTGGAATCTGGTCGCTGGTACGGTCTCCGGCGTTCCCGGCGGTTGGACGCCGAACGCTGCTGAAGACGAAATTTCCTAACCGACGGCGACCGCGAACCTTTGCGTCGATTTTTGGCTCTGACCGACACGGCCAACTCTTGTTCATTTCTCCATGGGAAAATCGATGTCGATACGTCAGGTCGCTGCGCTGAGCGAGCCGCAGCTTGCTGAATTAACTACGCTCTTTCAAGATTTGTGGTGGACGCCGGGGCGACAAATGGACGACGTGCGGATCGCTATCGGCAACTCTTCGCTCGTGATCGGCTTGATCGATGATGCGGCTGGCGACCAGCTTGTCGGCTTTTGCCGAGTACTGACCGACTTTGTCTATCGGGCGATGCTGCACGATGTGGTCGTTGATCCCGCCTATCGCGGGCAACAACTGGGGCGGCGGCTGATGGATGCCGTGATCGAGCATCCGCGGCTGCGAAATGTCGATACGATTACCCTGGCCTGCTCCGCCGAGATGATCCCGTTCTACCGGCAATTCGGCTTCGATCAGCAAGAAGCGGAGATCTTTACGCTGCGCCGGAAAAAAACTTCGTAACATTCTTCGCTCCTTTCCGCTTCACGAAATATCGCCCTGTTTGTGCAGGGAATTTGATTTCGGTCGCGACGATCGGGCCAGCGTCGCCGCGGCCGGATATCGCCTTGAAAGCGTGAATTGGAGAGAGACATGTCGACTGCGATGGAACTGGACGAGGCCAAAATAGAGGCCTTCGCCGCCCGATTTTTAGAAGCAATGAACGGCGCGGCGATGATGCTGATGTCTTCGATAGGACATCGGACTGGGTTATTCGACACAATGGCCGATTTGCCGGCGGCGACCAGCGAAGAAGTCGCCGCGGCGGCTGGTCTGAACGAACGCTACGTCCGCGAGTGGCTCAACGCGCTGGTATCGGCCCAAGTGATTGATTTCGATCGGGCCGAACAATCATATCGCTTACCGGCCGAACATGCGGCGCTGCTGACCCGCGCGGCGACGCCGTCCAACTTGGCGTCGGTCGCCCAGTGGATCGCGGTGTTGGGATATGTCGAAACGCAAATCGTCGATAAGTTCTCTCACGGCGGCGGCGTCTGTTACCACGAGTTCCATCGCTTTCATGATGTGATGGCGGAAGAGAGTTCGCAAACGACGGTCTCGGCGATGATTGATCATATCCTACCGTTGGTCGACGGTTTGATTGAGAAGTTAGAACGAGGGATCGACGTGCTGGATGTCGGCTGCGGATCGGCCAAGGCGCTGATCTTGCTGGCCGAGCGATTCCCCCATAGTCGGTTTTACGGCTACGACTTATGTGCGGACGCGATCGTCGCCGGACGACGACTTGCGGAAGAGCGGGACCTGCCGAACCTGACGTTGAAAGTTCGTGACGTCTCGCAGTTGGTCGACTGCGATCGGTTTGACCTGATCACCGCGTTTGACGCAATCCACGATCAGGCCTATCCCGATCAGGTGCTCAACAATATCTCGCGGGCGCTGCGCCGCGACGGCATCTTTTTAATGCAAGATATTCGCGCATCGAGCTACGTCGAAAAAAATATCGATCAGCCGCTGGGAGCGTTTATTTACACCATCTCATGCATGCACTGCATGAGCGTGTCGCTGGCCCAAGGAGGAATGGGGCTAGGGGCCGCTTGGGGCGAAGAGATGGCCCAAGAGATGTTGATCTCCGCTGGATTTTCACAGGTCGATATTCGGCGATTGGATCATGACATCATCAACAACTACTATCTCGCACGCTTGGGATAAGCACTTGGCGCTGTGGAAGAAGACCGGTGAAGACGGAGGGGGAGCCGCCAAACTTCCCTCCGTTTTTTCCTCAAAATAGGCTGAAAACACTTTTCGACGATCGTCGCATCTGGTCGAATGCCGCTAGAGCCCCCTCACCCATTTGCCGAGCTCTTTTCTCTCTTCATAACCCGAATCACAAGCACGGGAAATGCGTTTGATTACTTCGAACCGTATTGGAATTGCCGATCGATTTTCTCTCGCTTGCGCTTTTTGAGGTTGCGCTATTTGCAATTCACGAATGATCGAACGTGAATAAAGGACCATATACCCGTCCAGCATCAACCGAAAATCGTCACACTAGCCCGCTGCGCGAGCGAGGGAATGCGGTTGGCGATCCCAACTCGGATTGAATTGGCGAGCCGCATTCCCTCGCTGGCGCTGGCGGGCTAGTGTTTACTTGGCTCGAAAAAGCGCAACCTCAAAACTTGCGTTTCGGATAGGAAGAGAATCGCCCGCCAAATTTTCCCTTAGTGCGGCTTCAAAAAATTGAGCTTCGGTAGTAGATTCCGAGAGTCGAACGATGCAAAAATTTGTGATTATGGGCGTTCAGGGGTGCGGCAAAGGAACGCAGGCCAAGCTGCTTTGTAAAGCGTACGACCTGGCGCATATCAGCGTCGGTGATATCTTTCGTTGGAATATCGCGCATCACACCAAGTTGGCGGCGCGCATCCAGCGAATCATCAGCCGCGGCGATTTGGTCAGCGATGAAATTGTCGCCGAGATCGTCCAGCGTCGGCTGGCCGACCATGACTGGAACTTTGGTTTTATTTTGGACGGCTTTCCTCGCAGCGTCGTCCAAGCCGAGTTTTTTCTGGAATCGTATGACATTGATGCGGTGATTCATATTGTGGTGCCGGACGAAGTCGTGCGCGAGCGCGTCCTCTCACGCCGGCTCTGCAGCGGCTGCGGACTTGACTACAACTTGATCCATCATCGCCCGCAGGAGATTGATAAGTGCGACGTTTGCGGCGCGGCGCTTACACAGCGAGCCGACGATACTCCGAGCGCTGTGGCGGATCGCTTGAAGACGTATCACGAAAAGACGGCGCCGATCTTAGAACTATTTCGACGCAAAGAGCTCGTCCTAGAAGTGGAAGGCATGCAGCCAGCCGAGTTTGTGCAAAAAGAGATCCAAACGCAGCTTGGATTGAAATCACCTAGACGCTCGCAGTAGGAAGACATGCGTTTCCCACGAAAACGTGGTAAAAGCGTGAATCCAGAAATAGAAAAAGGGAGTTCTCTGTTTGCAAAGAGAACTCCCTTTCTACCTACGGCAGCAGAGCGTGACCTCCGACCGCCGTCTGGGATCCGGTAGTTTGATTAACGCAGGATTGCTCCCGAAATCTGGCGAGCGATTGCTTGCGGCTGTTCGCCTAGCGACCGATCGGCCATTCGCTGCAGCTCGTGGGGGCGAAGTGAAACGACAACGCTCGAACTGCGAACCAGGGCTCCGCTCACCGCTTGGGCGAAGCGGAAGAATCCGCTCTGCTGCGGCTGCGACGCTTGCAGCACTTCGGTCTTGAACGTCATCAGCTGACGCAACGAAGCCAAAGCCGACTCGACGTCCAGACTCCCCGCCGATAGTTCACTGCGTAGCGAAACCAACTCGCCGAGAGTTTCTCGAGCTTCACCGCTGTCGCCCGCCTGGCAGATCAGTTCCGCTTCAATCCGCATCATGTCGCCGGCGACCTGGCGAGCTCGCATCGTCAACGGCGCCGCTTGCACCAACTCTTGCTGCAAAGCGAAGATGTTCTGCTGGGCGATTTCGGCGGCGACGGCGTTGGTTCGCGAGTTTACGAGCTCGTCATGCAAATGCAGCATGTTGCCGAGCACGACGTCCGCCTGGCGAGCTTGCGGCACGCTGTCGACCAACTCGTCTTGCATGCCGAGCAAGTTTTGCAGGACATTGTCGGCGCGTCGCGACTGCGAAGTAGCGGAGAGCAATTCCCCTTGCAATCCCAAGATGTTGCCGAGCACCATGTCGGCTTGGCGAGCTTCGGTCGCGGAGAGGATAATCTCGTCCTGACGAGCGAGCATATTCTCGAGCAGCAGATCGGCGTGACGCGTCTGCGACTGGGAAGCCAATACTTTGTCCAGCAGCTTGGTCAACGATCCCAGATTGTTCTCTAGGTTGGCGACGTATGAGTGGCGCGAGACCTTGGCGAGTTCGCCGGGGATCGCCAAGACGTTGTCGAGCAGCATGTCGGCCTGACGCATGTTGGCGGCGCTGTGCAGCGTCTTGTCTTGCAGACGCAACAACCCTTCGACGGCGCGATCGGTCGTCGCCAGATCGCGATCCGCCCTCGCGATCCGCGATTGGGCGTTGAGCAGTTGGTTGAGCGTTTGCTCGGCGGCCAGCGCCGCCGGATACTGATCTTGCATGCGGCGATGCAACGACGCGACCCGGTCGAGCGTCACTTCGGTGCGAGCTAGATCCTGCTCGACGCGTTGCGCTCGGCTACGTAGATTGTCGGCGTTGGTCAGTGCGGCGATCGCGTCGAGCGTGCCTGCATCTTGCTCTAGCAACGTACGGTGGATGTAGTCGATGTTTTCGACCACACGGACGGACGCGGCGGCGGCATGGGCCTGATCATTTAAGCGTTGCTGCAGTCGATCAAGCCGCATCAAGGCGGCCTCCACTTGTCGGAAATCAGTTTGGCTGGCGGCCAACTCACAGCGGATGTTCTCCAGCGAGTCGAGCGAAGCGCGAGCAGCGGCAAATTGCTCGGCTTGCTGTTGCAACGAAGACATCAAGTCATTCGTCTCGGTCACGCTCGACTTGAAGGAGACCAATTCCTTCAAGGTGCGATCGACTCGCGAGATCCGCAGTTCGAGGGCCTGCGTATCGTTTTGCGCCGGGCGCACAATCACGATATAGAGCAAAACCACGCCAAAAATGATTCCGAAAGAAAAGGCGCCCCACGAAAAAGGCTCCTGTTGGTTGACATTCTCACTATGTCGTCCCGCCTGGTTTTTCGCCGCCACGTTCCGTCTCCTACCGGTAGAATTTCGGTTGCGCATCTCCACGCAGCCTTCCCTTCCTTGTTTATCGACGCACTCTCTCCAAATTTCCACCCTTTCTTAGTCGCTTAGGTCGGTGCTAGCAAAATTGGGCGAGTTTGACGCGTCTGTCGATTCGCCTGGACGCGGCGGCGGGAGATTGTTACGCTCCCGAACCGATTTAATTCGGGCGACTTTGCAAATAAGGAAGCGAGTATGACTACGAACAACTTCAATTTCTTTCAGTGGATGCGCGACGGCGTGAAACAGGCGGTGTTGCTCGGCGTGAATGACGCTGTCGAGCAAATCGGCATGCCGGTTGAGCAAGAGAAAGGGAAGTCTGACTTCCTGGGTCTGATGGGCGATGTTGGCGAGACGGCCGCTGCTCGCAAATCACTTGGCTCGACCGCGACCAGCGCCGGTCCTCGTACCAAGCGTTTGGGACGCAGCTTGAAAGACATCAACACAGACAGCAAATAAGAAGCTGTCCTCAAGCAACGAATCGGGCGCCGTAGCACTTCGACGCCCGATTCGCCACCAGAACCCTGTTAACACGCTCATTCTCAGAACGCTAATTTTGGGAAGGCGGTCGCCGTTCTAATGGATGGACGATCGCGATCTCGTCATCTTCGTCCAGCTCTTGCCCGCACTGGTCGCAGTGAAAGTGACTTGAAAGCGGTTGCATCGCAGCGACGACAGTTTTGCATCGAAGACATCGATACCAAGCGGTCGCCCTTTCTCGCAAATTGAGAGACAGAATTCGCATGCCCCTGATCCCCAAAAGAGTCATTAGAATTAGATAAAAAAGTTGGCTCACTGGCTGATTGGCTGGCTGCCTACTTATCTAAGCGAATTCAAAATGATTTGGAGGACAAAAAAATCATTTGTGCGGAGAAATGTCGCATATTTGCATCAAATCAGTTGGCCTGGGGGGAGTGGTCTCCTGCCAAAAGTGCTTCAAATTCTGCTTCACTCAGAACCTTGACCCCCAGTTGTTGGGCTTTCGCCAATTTGCTTCCCGCTTTTTCTCCGGCGACCACATAGTCGGTTTTCTTCGAAACACTGGAGGTCGCTTTGCCTCCATGCTTTTCGATCAGCTCCTGAATTTCATCTCGTCCGTATTTCACCAGCGTCCCGGTCACGACGAGCGTTTTACCGGCCAGCGGGCCCTCCGTTTCGTCGGAAGCGGCGACATCCGGAACATCCTCGGTCAGTTTGAGCCCCAATAGACGTAGGTCTGCGATCGTTTGTTGACCAAAGTCGCTGGCGAAAAAGTGGTGCACGCTGGCCGCGATGATCGGCCCGATTTCATTGACCGCGGCGATCTCCTCTTCACTGGCGCTAAGCAACGCATCCACCGTCACAAAATGGCGGGCCAGCAACTGCGCGACGCGATTGCCGACATGACGGATCGATAGCGCATTCAATAGTCGGGCGAGCCCGCGGTCTTTGCTGGAGACGATGGACGCGATCAGATTTTCGCTCGACTTCTTTCCCATCCGTTCTAACTGCGACAATTCTTCGGTCGTCAATCGATAGATGTCGCCATAGCTCTTGACCAATTCATCCACGACTAACTGGTCGACCAATTTGTCTCCCAGTCCTTCGATATCCATCGCATTGCGTGACGCAAAATATCCGATCCGTTCTTTCAATTGCGCAGGACAAGTCTCGCGATTGGGGCAGCGAATATAAACGCCTCCTTCGTCCTTTACGAGCGTTGTCTTGCAAATCGGACAGACGGTGGGAAACTCGAACTTCGGCAGTTCCGTCTTGCGCTCGTGCATCTCTACGCGCACGATGTGCGGAATGATCTTACCTGCTTTCTCGACGACCACCACATCGCCGATGCGAATATCGAGCCGCTCGATCTGCTCGGCGTTGTGTAGGCTCGAGCGCGAGACTGTCGTGCCGGCCAATTCGACCGGCTCAAGTTCGGCGATCGGCGTGATCGTGCCGGTCTTGCCCACTTGCACCCGAATGTCGTTCAGCTTGGTGATCGCTTCGTACTTCTCAAATTTGTAGGCGATGATCCAGCGCGGGCTTTTGGTCGTGCTTCCTAGTCTTTCGCGTTGTTCAAAGCGATTGACCTTCAGCACCAGGCCATCGACCTCGAAAGGCAGGTCTTGCAGCGTTTCGATCAGCGTTTCGCAATGAGCGACCGCGGCGTCAAAATTTGCAAACGCTTCCACCTTCGGCGTCGGCGACAGTCCGTATTGTTTCAGTTCGTTCAGAAAGTCGATGTGGGACTCGCTTTTCAAGCCTTCCACATAACCGACTCCGTGCGTAAACATGCGTAAGTTTCGCTCGGCGCAGATGCGTGGATCGAGCAACCGAATGCTGCCGGCGGTGACGTTGCGCGTGTTCTTGTAAAGCGCTTCGCCCGCTTCGGCCAGACGTTCGTTGATTCGCGACAACTCCTCGTTGGTCATATAGATTTCGCCCCGCACTTCCAGAACCGGCGGAACGTCGTCGCCAGCCAATTGCAGCGGGATATCTTTGATCGTCCGAATATTGTGGGTGATGTCGTCGCCGACCTGACCGTTGCCGCGCGTCACTCCACGAATGAGTTGTCCATTTTCGTACAGTAGCGAAGCGGCGACGCCGTCAATTTTCAGTTCGACGACCCACTCGATTTTTTCCTCGGGCAGCAGCTTTTGAATTCGTTCGCCATACGCTTTTAGCTCTTCCAGGCTGTAGGTGTTGTCGATCGACAACATCGGCACGCGATGCGCCACTTGATTCAGATGCTCGACCGGCTGATCGCCGATTCGCTGCGTGGGGCTATCAGGCGTAATCAACTGCGGGTTTTCGGCCTCGAGATGCTTCAACCGATTGAGCAACTTGTCGTACTCTAGATCGCTGATCTCCGATTTCGCTTCGACATAGTACATCCGATCATGACGGCGGATTTCGGCCCGCAGTTGATCAATCTCTTCTTGGACGGCTGCCATACGTAGTCCTTCGCGTACTGGAGTCGAGCGAAACGAGCGGTCGCGGCGCTTACTCGGCGCATTCCGGCTTGGCGACAAACTGAGCGTTATTCGCCGAGTTGGGCACCAGGCACAAAAACTTCAGTGGAGCCTCGCCCACGTTCTGAAATTGATGCACTTCGTCGGGCGCCACATAGATGACGTCGCCTGCTTTGATTTCGCGCGGTTGGTCGCCCTCGAGCACGACGCCGGCGCCGGCGATGACGTAAACCTCGTGCTCGTAGGGATGATGATGCTTGGGCGTGTGCCCACCAGGCTCGACTTCAAACTGGCGCATCGCAAAGTTAGGGGCGCCATCTTGGTCGTTGATCAGTTGCCGTACCTGACAGCCGGTCGCTCCATCCATTTTCACTGGGTTGGCGACCGATTGTTCAAAGTGCTGGACTTTCATTGGTTTTCTCGTTTGTTTTCGTCCGCAGGGGCGGTGGTTTGTTCCAACTTCAGGGCCGCTTTTGCTTCGGCGCGGCGGGTCCAGTAGTCGTCTGTCATGATCGCCAAGACGGTGCAGATCGCCAATATGCCCAATTCGGCCATTAAGAGCGTAAACCCGTGTTGGCGAAAGAAATCGACCATTCCGCCGGCGTCGGCCGTCCGATTGAGCAGCCGAACCGTCATGACGCCATAGCCGCAAGCAGTGATGGCGAAAGCGGTTCCGGCGACTAGCAGCGCGACGAAGAACGGATTGAAAGTTTTAATGACTCGGCTCATGACGTTACCCTATTTGCGACACTCTATCGGACTGCCGGGGGGCAAGCAAGCCGCTGGGCGTCCTCGCTACTATCTTGTCCGCGTAGGCGGGGGTAAGATGAAGGATTCTACGATCGTCGCCAGCGTGCGTGGAGAGGAAGTGGGGAGGAGCCAGCGTTGCCCAATACGTCGATTCAACTCCGAGGAGTCGAAGTCCACAATCTAAAAAAAGTGGATCTCGATCTCGATCATCGCAAGCTTATTGTCTTCTGCGGCGTTAGCGGCAGCGGCAAGACCAGCATGGCGCTCGATACGTTGTATGCCGAAGGGCAACGACGCTACATCGAGAGCTTCTCGGCCTATACGCGGCAATTTCTGGAGCGCCTCGAAAAACCAGCCGCCGAATCGATCGACGGCATTCCGCCGGCGCTTGCGGTGACCCGCGGCAATGACTCTCGCTCGAATCGATCGACTGTCGGCACCGCGACCGAAACGACCGACTATTTGCGCCTGTTGTTCGCCAAAGTAGGCGAGATCATCTGTCCGTGTTGCGGCGCCAAGATCCAGCGCGACACGCCGCAGGAAGTCGCCCAGCGCATACTTGAGATGAACTCGCCAGGCCGGATGATGCTCACCTTTCCGGTCGCTCCCGACCAAGAAGAAACGTGGGATCAGGTCGTCGCCGATTTGCGCGAAGATGGTTTCGTACGCGTGATCTCTGGACAACAAACGCTCAACCTGACATCGGACTCGCAGCAGCTGAACGGCGGCGCTGTGCAAGCGATCGCCGATCGTCTCTCAGGCGAAGGACTGAAAGCGGAGCGTCTGCAAGAATCGCTCGAAACGGCGTTTTTGCATGGCGAAGGAGTTTGCCAATTGCTGGTCGAGTCGGAAGAGCTGAACGGCGCCGGCGACCACGGAATTTTGCAACAGATCGACGGCCGCAGTTGGCGACGACACGTTTACAGCAATCAACTCCGCTGCGACGCGTGCAATCTCGAGTTCATCGAGCCCGAGCCGCGACTCTTTAATTTCAACAGTCCTCTCGGCGCTTGTCAGGCCTGCGAAGGTTTTGGCAACGTGATCGACATGGACATGGACCTGATCGTGCCGGACGTCAGCAAAACGCTGGCCGACGGTGCGATCGCTCCCTGGAATACGCCGGCCTATCATCATGAGCTGGAAGAGTTGCTGGCGCTGGCCAAAGACTACGATCTGCCGACCAACGTTCCGTTTCGTGAACTGACCGAAGAGCACCTGCGTCTGATTCGCGAAGGCGTTCCCGAACGCGAATTTGGCGGCCTGAAAGGGTTCTTCCAATGGCTCGAACGGCGCAAGTACAAAATGCACTTGCGCGTTTTCCTCAGCCGTTGGCGCAGTTTCCGCGATTGCGAATCGTGCCACGGCAAACGGCTCCGTCCTGAATCGCTCGCCGTTCGCATCGGCGGCAAGAACATCGCCGAAGTTTCGACGATGAAAATTCGGGACTCGTACGAGTTTTTCAAGTCGCTGAAAATCGACCCGCGCCATCAAGCGGTCGCTCGTCAGGTATTGTCGCAATTGCTCGATCGATTGAAATACCTGAATGTGGTCGGGCTGGGCTACTTGGCGCTGGATCGGACGATCCGCACGCTCAGCGGCGGCGAGGCGCAGCGCGTCGCTTTGACCAGTACGCTCGGCTCCAGTCTAGTCAACATGCTCTATGTGTTTGATGAGCCCTCAGTCGGTTTGCATCCGGCGGATGTCGAACGTCTGGCCGGAGCGATTCGCGATCTGAATAAGCGCGGCAACACGGTTGTGCTGGTCGAACACGAAGAGTCGATGATTCGCCGCGCCGACGAGATCATCGAATTTGGCCCCGGCGCCGGTGAACGCGGCGGAGAAATCATCTTCCAAGGAACGCCGCAAGAGTTGCTGACCTCGGATGAAACGTTGACCGGCGACTATCTGATGGGGCGTCGCAAGGTGATCCATCTCGAGAAACGCCGCGAAACGACGCATGGTCGCGTCCGTATTAAAGGCGCCCGCGGCAACAACCTGAAAAACATCGAAGTCGAGTTCCCGCTCGGCGTTCTCTGTGTCGTGACCGGAGTCAGCGGCGCCGGCAAAAGTACGCTGGTCGACAATACGCTCTATCCGGCGCTCTGCCGCCGCAAGCGGAAAGAAGCCCCCAAGGCGCTTGACTGCGATGATGTCTTTGGCGATGGCCAGATCGACGATGTAGTCCTAGTCGATCAAAGCCCGATTGGTCGTTCTCCACGCTCGAACCCGGTCACCTACATTAAAGCGTTTGACGAGATCCGGTCGGTCTTCGCCGCGACAGTCCAGGCGCGTACGCACAATTTCACCGCGAGCCATTTCAGCTTTAACGTCAACGGCGGACGCTGTGACGCTTGCGACGGGGACGGTCATATCGCGATTGATATGCAGTTTCTTGCTGACGTCTACATGAAGTGCCCAGAGTGCAAAGGGCGCCGCTACAAAAAGGATGTGCTGGAAGTTTTGTACCGCGGCAAGAACATCGCCGAAGTGCTGAACATGACAATTCGCGAAGCGTTCGTCTTCTTCCGCGGCCAGCCGAAAGTACAAGCCAAACTGCAGCGATTGATTGATGTCGGACTCGACTATTTGCGTCTTGGCCAGCCGGCCAACACGCTCTCTGCCGGTGAAGCGCAGCGTTTGAAGTTAGCAGGCTATCTGGCCTCCTCCAAACGGGGACGCACCCTCTTTTTGCTGGATGAGCCGACTACCGGTTTGCACTTCGCCGATATTGCTCAGTTGCTCGACTGCTTCAACTCGCTGCTGCAAGTTGGACACTCGCTGATTGTCGTCGAGCATAATCTGCACATGATGATGGCGGCTGATTACATCATCGACATGGGCCCCGGCGCCGCCGATGAAGGGGGCCAGGTCGTTGCGACCGGCACGCCGGAGGAGGTCGCACAGAATGAGAACTCGCGCACCGGTCGCGCCTTGGCTGAAGCATTGTTGTCACGCTCCGGCGTGCGACTCGCCCCCAAAGAATAGAATCGAGTCGCGATGACTCCTGATCTGCTCACCAAATCCTGGACGATTCGCCAAGGCGCTACGAGCGAGGCGCGCGTCGAGCTTTGGATCGATGGCCCCGTCGATCGCGATACGCGAATTGAAGGGCCAAGCAACGCTTTCGCACAAACGTTGACCGCCCAGTATCGGGTCGAAAAAATCGACGGCGGCCCGGCGCCCTTTCGCGCGGTGCTGCCGGAGCCGAACTTTTGGACTCCCCGCACTCCTTCCTGCTATCGCATCACCGGGGCTGCGCAACCTTTCGGCCTTCGTGACTTGCATGTGCGCGGTTCGCATCTATGGCTCGAAAATCATCGTTTCGTACTCCGTGCAGCTGCCGCCTCGCAAGCCGAACTTGTCGATTTTACTCCGTGGCGAACCAGCGGACTGGCCGCGATCGTGGCGATCCCTACGCAGGAACTTTGCGAGCGAGCGCTGTTGGCAGGCGTGCATTTGATTGCAGATCTATCGGACGCTCATCACAACGACATCGCCAGCGAAGTCGCTCGCCTGGCCGCTTGGGCTTCGATCGCAATGGCGATTTTGCCGGGACGAATCCAACTACCGGACATGAAGCTGTCGGCGCCTCATTTGCCGTTGGCCTGCTTGGGCGAAGAAGCGGCGCCTGACTGGGCCGATGTGGTGATCAACTGCTTGGAAGAGAGTATCGCGCTGGTGACTCCTAACGGCGACCAGCCAGAAATCTTGTGGCGTTGTCAATCAGCGTCGGCCGTGACGCCTGGCGAGCTGCGAGTCGAATGCGATCGCCTGCAAGCCGAAGTGGTCGGCGCATCAAACTTCAGCGGTCTCTGGGTCGGGAGCGTGCGATGAGTGACGATGTGGCTAAGCCTGAAGATCGCTACGCTCGGCAAGTCGCCTATCACGCGATTGGCGCCGCAGGACAGACGAAACTCGCAGGCGGGACGGCGCTGATCGTCGGACTCGGCGCGCTGGGAAGCGTGATCGCCGAGACGCTCGCTCGCGCTGGCGTCGGCCATTTGCGAATAGTGGACCGGGACTTTCTGGAGTGGAACAACCTGCAGCGACAGGTTCTCTATACCGAACAAGATGTGCGTGATCGCCTGCCGAAAGCGGTCGCCGCCGAGCAACGCTTACGAGCGATCAACTCTGAAATCAACATCGAAACGCATGTCGCCGATGTCGACTATCGCAACGTCGAAGATCTAGCCGCCGGCGTCGATGTGATCATCGATGGGACCGATAACTTTGGCGTCCGGTTTCTGCTGAATGACGCCTCGTTGAAGCTCGGGATTCCCTGGATCTACGGCGGTTGCGTCGGCGCCGAAGGGCGGATGATGGTGATCTTGCCGGGCGAAACCCCGTGCTTCCGTTGTTTGATGCCGGAGCCCCCGCCTGCCGAGATGACGCCGACCTGCGATACCGCCGGCGTTGTCGCGCCGATCGTCAACGTAGTTGCATCACTCGAAGCGCTCGAAGCGATCAAGCTGCTCTCCGGCAATCGTGACGCGGTGCAGCGAGAGTTCGTGGTCGTTGATCTGTGGGAAAATCGCTGGCGTCAAATCAAGCTCGACAATTTGCGCGACAACGCCGATTGCCCTGCCTGCGGTCAGCAACAATACGAATGGCTCCGCGGCGAGTTGGGTGGCCAATCAACCGTGCTGTGCGGACGCAACGCGGTGCAGATTAGCTTTCCCGATCGCCCTGCCGTATCACTGGAGGCGCTGGCCGAGAAGCTCGCTGGCGTCGGCCGGGTCGAAAAGAATCCTTATCTATTGCGACTGCATGTCGACGAATACGTGCTCACCATCTTTCCCGACGGTCGCGCGATCATCGCCGGCACGACGGAACCGTCTGTAGCGCGCACGCTCTACTCGCGCTATGTCGGCGGATAGCGAATGGCTTTCATCGCTTAGGAAAAAACTTCCTTCTCATGATACGAACCGCGCGGAGTGAGGCCTGCTTTTTCGGCTTCGATTCGTAGTTCTTCGCCGGCGCCGCGCAGAGAGAACATCGCCTGGCCGGGGCTGACATATTGATTCCAATACTTTTCGTAGATCTCGGCGCTCTCTTTCTTTTTGGCCAGCGCCGAAGGCACCGCGTGCAGCATCACCATCTCATCATTTTGTTGTTCGAGATACTGGCCCAAAAATTGGGGCAACAACTTCGACCAAAAAGTGGGCGTCGAGAAACGGAGCTTCCGCGGCACCACGTACCGGGGGCGATGCAGCGGGCCGAGCGCTTCACGCAGCGAGGTCGCAAACAACTCGCTCTCTTCCTCGGACGCGTCGTCCAGAAACATCCGGACATATCCGCCGGCTCGCGATTTAACCTGCGGCCGAGCCGATGGAGTAATTTGTTGAGTCTCGGCCAAGGCCGACAAGATCGCTGTGCCGATGCTCATCGCCAATGAATCGTCGCGCCACACTTCTCCTTTGGCGGCGAACGGCGGAAAGCCGGATTGTTCGCGCTCGTCGCGCTCGAGTCGAACTTCCAGCGTGGTTCGCGGCTGGCCATGATAGGGCTGACCAATCTTCCAGTGTTCCCGAGCGGTCGTCCGTTGTCCGGCGCGGACCAGCATGTCGCCGTTGAGCAGGCGAACCGAGTCTTCCAGCAGTTCGGGACGCAAGTCGGTCAGCGCCGCATGGACATGCCCGACCCCTTTTTCAATTTCGCCGTCGTCGGTGACCCCAAAGATGTTGTCATGCTTCTTGCGAAAGCGGGCGTAGTCGTCAAGGCCCTTGCTGAACTCGGGCGCGATGCAGACCACATCCCAGTTATTGGCGACTTTCTCGGGAACGGCTGGATCCAACCGAAACGAACGTCCACGAAGTTGTCGCACCGACATGCTGGTCGTGACCGTCGTCAGATCGATCAAAACGTTGATCTTATTGGCGTCCCAACCTTCCCCCAAGAGACCGCGGGTGCCGACCAGACAGCGGGAGACCCCTTGCTGGAAGAGTTCGGTGATCATCTCGATATAGACGCGCGGCGACCAATCAGCGCCTTGGCCGCGGACGACGCAAAATCCTTCTTCTTCGCCGTATTCGAGTTCAACGCGGAAGCCTTCTTTCTGCAGCCAGGCATGCGCCACATGATCAAACTGCGGTTGTAGATCGTCATCGATCAGGACGCTGGAGCCGGTCACCAAGATCGGTTGCAGTCGATCGGTTTGTTCATCTAGCAGCAGCGTGCGAAATGCGGCGACGGCGCCGCCGGCTTCTTCATCGAGCAAATCGGCCGTTTCGGGCATGACGGCGGCGGTTTTTTCATAGTCGGCGACGACGATCGCGCGAATCGAATCTCCGAGCGTCGCCATCTCGGCGTGCAAAATCGGGATGACGGCGCGGGCTTTTTCACGCGAGTAAGCCAACACGCGACCGACCGGCGAAGCGCAGGCCTGACAACCGGTTTCGGTAATCTGCACGCCGAGCATCCGCAGTCGCGTGATGATGTCGCGCGCCAACGCGTGGTCGTCCGAATTGGGAGAACGTCGCAACGCGTGTCGGACGTAACGATCAAGCACCGGGACCAGAATCGCCATCTCGGGGGCTTCAGCTGACGGGTCCCACTCGGCAGGCGGAACATCTGCCGGTAGGGCCAACTCGCGCATTTGTAAGAAGACGCGCGCCGCCGCGGCGAACTCGGGATCGCGCCGTTCGAAGGCCGACCAGGTGTTGAACTTCTGCGCCGCATGCTTCTTCTCGGCGAGCGAAGTCAGCAACCACGCGGGAAGCGGCGCGATACGGGGCGCGTCGGCGACTGTTTCGACCTCTATTTCGGCGACGGCGACCGGATCGACCCTGGCGGTCGGTTCGGACTCGGCCTCTTCTGCGTAGGCCGCTTCCGCCGAACCGACGACTTGCAGCGCCGAAAGATCGAGCAACTGGATCGGCGCCTCTTCTTCTTCGGTCGGCTCGGATGTCGGCGGTTTGACCGGCTGGGGGGCGACGACTTCCTGTGACGCGGCGCTCCCGTCGCGCGGTGCGCTGGCGAGATCAACGATCTCGTGCAGCAGATCATCGGCGTTGGCGACGTAGCGCAATTCGGCTTCGCTGGGCCGCACAAAGTAGGCGAGGTCTTGATAGGGCGCCAGGAAACCGTCCTTCACCACCGCCGGGACCGGGACGTCGTAATCGATTGGGCCAAAGAAGGTTGCGTAACGTTCAAAGTCTTGGGGAGATTTGTTATCGACATCCGGGGGCGTCGCCGTCAGGCCCAGGATGACCGGATTGTCGAACATCACCGCGGCGTCCGCCAACACGCGTCCCCAGTGACCGACCAGATGATGACACTCGTCCAGGATGATCAGCCCGATCTGCTGCGTCTTTAACCGGTCGAGTGTCGCCAGCGACGAACGATGCAGCATGTCGAGCGTATCCCCGCGCTGGCTCGCTTCGTCGCGAATCTCTTTGCGATAGGCGGACAGACGTTGATCATAGTAGTCGCGATTGTGCTTCTGCAGATCGCGGATCCAGATGCGGGCCTCTTCGGGATCGCGAGCCGCCTCTTTTTCGATCAGCTTGCCGCGCCACAGATCGAGCGCGGCGTCATCGAGTCCGTCGTCACCGCGGCGCGGCAGCGTAACCGATTGATAGGTGAGCGACGTGAGCAAGCCGGGAGTCTTGGGGTCGGTGCTGGCCAACTCGCCGCCGGGCGGCGTGCGATCAAACAGGTCGGTCCGCGCCGCCCATTGCATTTGAATGGCCGAATTGGGAGAGAGGACCAGCGCCGGACGCTTCACGCATTCGGCCCAGAGATACAGGCCCAAAACGGTCTTTCCCGATCCCGGCGGGGCGACGACATAGAGTTGCCGCTCGCCCGAATCGAGGCTTTTGCGGGCTATTTCCACCGCATCCTGTTGTGAAGGGCGCAGTTTTCCGCGAAACCGAACTTGCGGGAATTGGGCGTTGGCCATGAGGCGAGTTCTCGTAAAATGAAGAGATTACGTACAGATTTTCTGGCTTACCGCCGTTGCAAACGCTTTCCTAGTTTAGCCCCCGATAAGGTTCCCGCCGCATGGCTTCGCCAACACGACGACAATTTCTCCAATCAACTGCCGTCGCCGCTACCGTTGCGGCGACTCCTTTGTTTCTACGTGCCGAAAACAAATCGGGCTCTGCGCCGGTTCGCGTCGGTTCTGGAGAGCATACCTACGAATGTCACCATTATTGGGGCGAACTTCCCAGCAGCGTCCAGTGGGGCGCGACGCACGGCGTCGCGCTTGATAAGTCTGGCCTCATTTATATCACGCATCAAAGTCCCGCTGGCGAAGCGATGGACGCCGTTGTCGCATTTGACGCTGATGGTAAATGCGTTCGCTCGTTTGGCAAAGAGTTTCACGGCGGCGGACATGGACTGGAATTGCGTGCCGAAGATGGGCAAGAGTTTCTCTACTTGTGCGACGTCAAAAATCGCCAGATCGCCAAGCTGGACCTGAAGGGCGAAGTGGTTTGGAGGCAAGGTTTTCCTGAACAATCGGGCAAGTACAAAAATGCGAAGGGCTATTGCCCGACCAACATCGCCCTGGCGCCGAGCGGCGGCTTTTATGTAGGCGACGGATATGGTTCGCACTATGTCCATCAGTATGACGCAGACGCGAATTGGGTCCGCAGTTGGGGCGGTCGCGGAACCAAGCCGGGCGAGCTGAATTGTCCGCACGGTCTGTACGTCGATACGCGTCCTGGTCGTGAGCCGTCGTTAGCGGTGACCGATCGGGCCAACAATCGCCTGCAATATTTCTCGCTGGATGGCGAGCATTTGAGCTATGTCGACAACCTGGTTTATCCTTCGTCGCTGGACGTGCAGGGAGAAGTGATGCTGGTCGGCGAATTGGATTCGCGGCTGACGCTGCTCGACAAAGAGAACAACGTCATCACCTATCTCGATGACGATCCGGCCTGGCGGAAGACGGTCAACGCGAATGGTCGCCGCGTTCGGTCGCAGCGCGACAAGTGGGTCGAGGGAAAGTTTGTTCATCCGCACGACGCGACATTTGACGCGGATGGCAACATCTATCTTGCCGAATGGGTTGTCGGCGGCCGCGTCTCCTTCCTGAAGAAGGTGGGCTAAAGCCGAGAAGAAAAGAGCGATCAAGTCGCCAACGGCGTCAACCGTCAGGTTGACGCCGTTTTTTGTTTCTTGTCCGGCGCCCTTGTTTTGGGTTTAGTTTCAGCGGCTGAAGCGGTTAGCAGGGCCGCAGAATCACTACGATCCCTCTAGCCTGAAATCTATCAAGAATTCTCCATTCTTCCGCGACTTTCGCCGGCGTTCTGACCTACGTTTCTGTTGGCGGCTATTCGGCTGCCGACGCAGCTTATCTCGCTCGATTCCTTTTCCCTGTTCGCCGGTTTTTCTCGGCGATCCACTTTTCGTAAAGACGCACGTCGTATGTTACGAGTACGCAAAGTACGAACTGCCGATCGCCGTGGCGCAACGCTCGTCGAAACCGCTTTGGTATTGCCGGTATTCTTCTTGTTTGTGTTTGCAATCATGGAGTTCGGCCATGCGACGATGGTCTCAAACGTACTGAAAAACGCGTGTCGAAACGCGGCCCGCTGGGGCGCTGCGAGTGGAGCGACGACCGAAGAAGTCGTCGCCTACGCACGCAATCAAATGAAATCAGCCGTCAACACTGACGCGGTGACCATCCAGGTCAAGGACGCCAGTTTCTTTGATGACGGCGGCGATCTTCCCGCCAACTCCAATGATTGGGCAGGCTTGCCCGATCTCGAATTATCCGAAGCCGAGTCGCGACAGATGTTTCTGATCCGCGCGACGGTACGCTACGGAGACGTAACCATCGTGCCGCAGCCTTGGTCGGCTGACGCCGTCTTGGGCGGCCAATCAATTACGCGTCACGAATAGCCGGTTACGTCACAACCAGACACACGTTGTTGGAAAGGAAAGAGGCCGATGTTACGCTTTCGCCGAAAACAAGTCGCCAGTCGCCGTGGAACGGCGACCGTAGAATTTGCCGTCGTAGCGCCGTTGTTTTTGACGATGGTCGTCGGCTTGATCCAGGGAAGCAAGCTGTTTGACTCCCACTCGGTGATGGCGCAAGCGGCGCGCGACGGCGCGCGATTGGGCGCGATGGATCGTGCGGACTGGGTGGCGCAGGGGATTCAGTCCAACGACAAAATCAAACAAGATGTTCGCAATACGTTGGCGGCCGCTGGATTTGACCCGGAAGAAGTCGACGTCTTTATCGAGTTTCCCGACGATCCTGGCAACGAGTTTGATCTGGATGATCCCGCGAATGACTTCCAGTTGTTTGAGCTGCGAATCGAGACGCCGCTTACTTCGTTGACCTCAACGCATAACGACAACGAGAACCAATTCAAATTGGTGAGTAAGGTCGTATTTCGCAATAGCAAGAGCACGATCGTTCAGTAATCGCGCTGTCGCGACGTCCTTTTGAATACGCCAAATCTGGGAGAATTTCGCTATGCCTCGTTTCGCCTGCAATTGGACCAATCGACGCTCGGCTCGCAAGGGGATCTTCGTCGTGTTGGCCGCCGTCGTGATGGCCGTTTTGTTCGCATTCATTTCTTTCGGCATCGACACAGGGTTGATTTCGTTGGAACAAACCCGAATGCAGAACGCAGTGGATGCGGCGGCCTTGGCCGCTTCGCAAGAAATCACTTCGGCTGTCGCTCAAGCAGGTGATAGCGGCGGCGACCCCAATTCGATCTCGATTTCGTTCGCCAAACAAATGGCGGTCGATGTGGCGGCGGCGAACGGAGTATATCTCAACGCTGATCGCGATGTCGTGTTTGGCAAGCGTACGTATGATCCCGGCAGCGGCGAATGGACGTATGACTGGACCAACGGCCCTTACAACGTCGTGAAAGTCGAAGCCCATCGCGATCAACCGAACCTGGAAGCTCCCGACGGCCGCGTGCCGTTGGCGTTTGGGTGGGCGGTCGGTATCCCTTCGATTCCGCTGGTCACCTCGGCGACCAGCTTTGTCGAAGCTCGCGATATGGTGGTCGTGCTCGACTTCTCGGGCTCGATGAATGACGACAGCCAGTTCAAAGCGATCAATCGCCTGGGCAAGGATGCGGTTACGCAGAACTTGCGAGACATCTTTACTTCGATGAGTCCCAATGTCGGCGATTTGCCGCTGGAGCCGACATATCTGACGGTAGTCGGCGCGGCGCCGACAAGCGGATGCGATTCACAAGTTCAGGTCACGTTCAAAGGGACCGAAGTCTATGTGCAATCGTCAAAAGATTTGTCGAACGTCGTGCTGCAGTTTGATAACGGCAATAAATACAAGTACGACAATCTAAACCAAGGGAAGACCGGAACCTTCCAAGGAACCGGCTACAACAACAATCGCGTGATCACCAAGGCCTGGGTCAAATCGGGTTGCAATAGTAGTGGTGAAGGCTCTGGTTATGGCGAGCGCTTTGAAGACACCAACAGCGCCGTGAAAAGCGCGTTCGGACTCTACGACGTTTCTTATCCTTACGCCTCCGGCAGTTGGGATGACTACATCAACTATTGCCGCAATGACAACGACGTCCGTTCGGCCGACTATCGCAACATGTACGGCGGGGTCACGTTGGCCAACTATTGGCTTGCGAAAAAGTACAACTCTTGGCAGACCCAGGATCTCTGGAAGGCGCCCCACTATCCGTTTCATGCGGTGAAGAACGGCTTCACGTTGTTCCTCTCGTTTTTGGATGATCTCGACTTTGGCGACGAAGTCGGCGTCGTCTCGTATGACGAAAGCGCCCGGGTCGAACATACGCTCGACGAGCATGGCGAGTACGCGACGCTCGGCGGAAACAACATCAGCGAAGACTACGATACGCTCAACCTGATTCAACGTCACAAGCAGTCAGGCCATTACGGTTCGTACACCGGCATGGGATACGGCGTAAAAGAGGCGAGTGAGCTGCTGACCGAACATTCGCGGCATGGAGCGCGGCCGACGATGGTGGTGATGACCGACGGCCAAGCGAACCGCTACCCCAACAGATGGAGCCTGCCGTACGAATGGGACTGGGCTGACTACACCGACTTCGATGGGGATGGCGATGCGGACTACAGCACCAATGACAAATCCAAGCAATACGCTTTCTACGAAGCGGTCCAGGCTCACAAGCTGGACGTGACGATCCACACGATGAGCGTCGGCTTGGATGCCGATCGAAACTTGATGACGGCGATCGCGTTCGCTTGCGGCGGCGTTCATATCGCGGTCCCCGGCGGAGCGACGGTGGCCGAAATGGAGCAGCAATTGCTCGACGCATTCGGTCAGATCGCGGCCAAGGTTCCGCCGCCGCAATTGGTTTATGAGATCACAGTGAATTAAAACGGGACGTGTCCTGCCGGATGGTCGGCGGCGATTTCGGTCGCCGTCGGCCATCCTCCCTTGAAACAGCAGAGAGAATAACCTCGAGTCGTTTATTGCGTGTGTTGCCCGTTGCTGACAAAGGCCGTCCTGTCCTGGGGACGGCCTTTGTTTTTCTTGGTTTGCTCAAGCAATGGTGAAATCTGGGGCGCGGCTCGTTAAACTAGGTAGAACGGCTCGCCCTTCGATCCTTCACCCAAAGTAAACAATGCTCTCACGACTCTGGACCCTCGTTGCGCTGTTTAGTCTGACTACGTTACTGACGGCCGGCGAGTTTAACCCTGTCAAAAACATCGGCGATAAGGCGCCTGTCTGGCAAGATTTGCCTGGCGTCGATGGACAAAAGCACTCGCTGTCTGATCTGCAAGCCAAAGAGGTCGTCGTCGTCGCTTTCACCTGCAATACGTGTCCTTACGCGGTCGACTACGAAGATCGCTTGAATCAGCTCGCCGCTCTGTACGCGGCGGCCGATAGCCGTGTCGCCGTCGTTGCGATCAATTGCAATTTGGTGGAAGAGGATTCGTTGGCGGCGATGAAAGAGCGGGCCGCCGAGAAAAAGTTCGCCTTCGCTTACCTGGCCGACACTTCTCAAGAGAGTGGTAAGCAATTTGGGGCGACGCGTACGCCGGAGTTTTTCGTGCTGAATAAAAAACGCGAGATCGTCTATATGGGCGCTCTCGATGACTCGACCGACGCCGACAAGGCGCAGACCAATTATGTGCAATTAGCGATCGACGCCGCACTGAAGGGGGAACGCCCCGCTAAGACGGAGACGATCGCGATTGGTTGCAATATCCGTTACAAACGTTCACGACGCTAAGCGACACGCGTTCGACTACTTTCCTCCCCTTTCGCACTCCGGAGTTTCCCTCATGCGCATGTTCTGCACCTTACTTTGCCTGTTGGCGCTGGCGGCGCCTGGCTTTGCCGCTGATGCGAAATTGAAAGCGCTGATCGTCGATGGTCAAAACAACCACGGCATCTGGCCCAAGACGACGCGGATGATGAAAGCCGATCTGATCAAAACAGATCTCTTTACGGTCGATGTGGCCACGACCGAGCCGAAGTCGACGGAAGGCTTTGCGCCGGAGTTTAAAAATTACGACGTCGTGATTAGCAACTACAACGGTCAGCCCTGGCCGAAAGCGACGCAGGAAGCGTTTGTCGACTACGTCAAAAATGGCGGCGGTTTTGTGGTGATTCATGCCGCTGACAATGCGTTTGGCAATTGGGATCAGTACAACCGCATGATCGGACTCGGCGGCTGGGGCGGCCGCAACGAGAAGTCGGGCCCCTACATCTATTACGGTAAAGAAGGAGAGGTCGTCCGCAACACGGATCCCGGTTCCGGCGGTCACCATGGCGCACAACATCCCTTCCAGGTTGTCGTGCGCGACGCTGAGCATCCGATCACCAAGGGAATGCCAAAGGCCTGGATGCATAGTCAAGACGAACTCTACGATCAGCTTCGCGGCCCCGGTGAAAATATGCACATCCTCGCGACCGCCTACGCCGAGCCAGGCAAAGGAGGAAGCGGTCGGCACGAACCGATGCTGATGACCATTCAGTATGGCGACGGGCGCGTCTTTCACACGCCGATGGGACACGCCGACTACTCGATGGAATGCGTTGGCTTTATCACGACTTTGTGCCGCGGCGCCGAATGGGCGGCGACCGGCGCGGTGACGCAGCCCATTCCGGATGACTTTCCGAGCGCCGACGAGGAGAGCAAGCGGACGGCAAAGTAGGAAAGAGAGCTTGCGCCGAATTTTTTGGCGCCGGATATCATCCACACTACTTTGCTGTTGTAATCAACTTCTCAAATCTCGGCTTCCACTGGGGGCCGCCGAGATCGGGGTAGAGCGTCTGCAGGTACTTCAGCAGTTTCGCCGCTTCCTCGTTCTCGCCTAGCGTGATTTGCAGACGGGCCGTTTCGTACTTCGCTTGATACCAGCGATCCGATTGCGGTTGGCTCATCCTGGCGCCGATCAAACGCCAGATATTTAGCGCTTCGCGGCGCTCGGCGACCGAGCCGTCGGCGGCTAACAGTTCGGCCAGCGCGACTTGCAGCACCACGTCTTTTGGCTGGGTTTGAGCGACGGTGCGCATCTCGGCTAGCGCCGCCTGACGGTTTCCGGAAGCGGCCAACGCGTCGGCTTCAAGCTTTTGCAGTTGCGATTGTTGCGGCGGCGGCAATTGCACAGCACGCGGCTTAAGCTGTTCGATCGCTTGCAACTGCAGTTTGGCGAGTTGCGATTTGGCGTCTCCTCTCGCGGTGCGACTGATCTGTTGCAAAGCGGCGATCACTTGAAACAGCTTCTCCGGCTCACCGCCGCTCACGTCGGCCAGGGCGGCGGCGGCGCCTTGTTCGTCTCCACCGCCGGCAAGCGCGATAACCAACAGCGACTGCATCCGACTGCGCCAATTTATCGGAGCGTCGGCGTTGGCTTGTAGGGCCAAGCGAATGGTCGTTTGCGCCGTGGCATAGCCATTCTTCACGTAAAACAGCAGCAGTTCGGCCAGCGCTTCGGCGGCTGTGCGGCGCGCTTCAGCCGATGGCGAGGTCAGCGCATACCGTTCGAGAAAGGATTGCACTTGCGCGACGTCGCGCGGTGATATTTCTCCGGTGGCGCTGGCTTGGGAAAAATGCTCCCGAATCGCCGCCGCCGCTAAAATCGCCGCTTCCTCCGCTTCGTCAAAATCGGCCGGAATCGGCAGCAGCGTATCGACCGCTTGGCCGGCATCTCCGTTGGCCAGTTGATACTGAGCCAACCAGAGTCGCGCGCGATCGGCCGTTTGGCTGGTCGGCCAGCGGATCAGGTGCTCACGCAATTGATCGACATAGGTCTTGTCGTTAAGGCTGGGATCGGCTCGCATCGCCAGTGATTGATAGTAGGCGGAAGTTAAGTGAGTTTCTCCCGCTTTCTCTTGCGACGGAAACAGATTGGCGAGTTGCCGGAGTCGTTTCGCGGCGTCGGCGTACCGCTGTTGTTTCGCCAAGACCGCCGCGGCCGTCTGCCGCAGTTGAAACTCGCGGTCCCCTTTTTTCTCTTCCGCTGCGGCGGCCGCCGCGCGATCATACGTCGCGATCGCATCGACATATTGCCCGCGGCGGTAGTATCCGTCGGCAGTTCGCTGGAGCAGATCAATGTCTTTGGTTCCGGCCGATTGAGCGTTTTGCGTCAGCAGCAGTTCAGCGCGGCGCGCCCAATAGGCGCCGTAAAGTTGCTCAAGATCGCGAATGACGGCAGAAGCTTGCGCTTGCCATTTGGCTCCGGCTGCGTCCCCATTTTTGGCGGCCGCTTGCCAGAGCGCGACGTAGGTCTGAAAGTAAGCGAAGTCGAGTTCCGGCGAAGTGACGCCGTTCAGTTGACGTCCCTGATCGATCAGTTGTTTCGCAACGTCGATTTGTCCGGCATCGAGCGCCAAGCGAATCTGCTCGGCCTTCGCTTTCAGCAATACGCCGGCCGGCGGCTTACCGTCGGCGAGCGTTATGATCGCGTTCTCCGCTTCCGCATATTTTTGCAACAATCGCAAAGCTCGGATTTCGGCCAAACGACTTGGCCACGTAATCGGCGACGAATCCCCCAACTTGGTCAGCGGGTCGAGCGTTGTTAAAACTTGCGTCAGCGAGTTGATCCGATCAAGACTTTCTGGCGGATAGGTGAGCGCCTGATTCTCAAGTGCGCGGGCCAATTCAAACTGTAAGTTGCGCGATAGCCCGGTCAGTTCTTCACCTGATAGCCCTGGTGCGCCGCGCTGCAGATCGGCGGCGATCGTCAGTCGTTTCGCTTCGGCCAGCAAACCTTCCAGCCGCGCGATCGACTTGCGCAACAGCAGCTGCGTTTGCTCAACCGATTCGGCGCCGGCGGCGCCGAGTTCGGACTCTTGCCGAATTTGCTCGGCTTGGGCGAGCATCGCGAGCGCGCTTTGGGATTCGACGATAATCTGTCGCGGGTCGCCCCCAAACTGCTTGGCGTATTCGGTTGGCACGCTCTGCGCGGCGGTCCACCAACGATTGCGATCGCCGGTTGGCGAATTGAGCGCATGCGCGGCGAAGGTGCGAATCAACTCGCCGGCCAACACGCTGCGCTCGGCCTGATCCTGGTCTGGCGCGACCAATCGTTCGGCGGCGTATTTTTCGGCCAGGGCGAACAGTTGCCGTTGTCGCAGCCCGGCGATCATCTGCACGTCGGCCGATTCATCCGCGCAGAGCCGGCCAGCGCAGAGCAGCAGCGTCAGTCCGAGGAGCTTGCAGATTGTCGGTTTACGCGGCATGACGAACGCTCAGCTTTTTGCGTCGACGGCGAATTGGATGTCTTGAAAATTCAGCTCACGGGCCAGGTCATAGATGTCGATCACGTCGCCGACTCCGACGGCGCCATCGGCGTCAATCACCAGCGGCACGTCGTTCTTGATCGAGGCCAACGTCTGCATCAATTGACGCACCTCGGATAGTTGAAAACGGGGTTGATCGTTTACCTTCCAGACCAAACGGCCCCGTTCTTCGGTCAGGCGAACGACCACTTGCTCAAAGTCGGCCAGCTCGGGGGGCGGTTGGACGTTAGCGCCGGTTCCCATCTGCGGCGTCAGGTTGCTGGGAAGCGAATACTCGACGACCTGAAAGCTGGCGGTCCACAAAAAGAAGACCAGCAGCAGGAAGACGACGTCGATCATCGGCGTCATCGAAATCTGTAAACTCTGGCGGTCGACGTAGGGAGACGAGCGGCGCATCAGCGAGCGTCCTCCCCGCGAATCACCGCAAAGTTCACGTTCCAGACGCCGGCTTCGGCGGCGGCCAACATGATGGGTTTCACATGTTCGTAGGCGACATCACGATCGCAGCGAATACGAACTTCCAGGTCGTCGCCTGATTGGCTGCGCTGAAACTCGAGTCGCTGGCCGATTTCTTCCAGCGTCACCGGCTTGCCCGCCAACAAGACGCGACCATCTTTTGCGACGTTGACCACCACGCGCGGACGTTCGTCGTCGATGATCTCGTTGCCGGTTTCCGCGGTCGGCAACGGCAGCGGCAATTGACTTTCTTGTTTCGCCAAATGGCTGGAGACGAGAAAGAAAATGATCAACAAAAAGACGACGTCGATCATCGGCGTCATGTTGAAGTCGAATTGTCCTGGCCTGAGGTTGGCGTGGACTTTCATCCGCTGCGGCCTCCCTGCGTGGGAGCGGCCGTTTGACGACGGCGACGTTTGAGCGGTGTGAAGACCTGCTGCGCTTCATAGGCGCATTCCGCGACCAATTCGTCGACCCAGTTGCGAAACACGGCGAATGCGCCGAGCGAAGGAATCGCGACCAGTAGTCCGCCGACCGTGGTGACCAGCGCTTGATAAATTCCTTCCGCCAGATCAGCCGCGCCGGCGGCGCCTTGCGTGCTGGCGACTTGCTGGAAAGCGAAAATCATCCCGGTCACCGTCCCTAGCAGACCGACCATCGGCGCGATGTTGCCGATCACCGAGAGGTACTCGATCTTGCGAAAGAGCCGTGCTGACTGCTCAGCGACTGAATCTTCAAGCGCCTTCTCGACGCCGGTCCAACCGCTGTCGAGTTCGGCGATCCCGCTTAACAATACAAACGACAGAAAGCTGGGATGCGTATGGCAAACCTTTTCCGCTTCCTTCACGTTGCCGGCGATCAACTGCTCGCGGACTTCATCGGCCAGTCCTGGCGGCGAAAGCTCTTTGTGGCGAATCGCCATCGCATGTTCAAAAACGAGGTAAGCTGCGGTCAACGAGAGCGCGAGCAACAGCAGCATGATCAAATTGCCGACGATCCCGCCGGAAAGCAAAATGTCGATAAAGCCGGTCCCTTCCGCCGGTTGGCTGGGGGGACTCTCAAGCGGCGCAGCGCCAGCCGGCGTGTTCGCGTCTTGCGCCAATAGCGTGGTTGCAACCGAGGGTTGCTGCGTGATGAACCAGTAGCCGCCGCCGATCAACGTCAGCGCGAGGGACCAGATCATGATGCGCGTCATATTCGCCAAGTTCGTCTCCTTACGGCGAGGCGCCGCCTGCTTGTTCCATGCGTGCGGAAGCCTCTCGGGCGATCGCATTGGCGGCGGGGTAGTCAGTAATGATTTCGCGATAGAGACGCTTGGCTTGCACCGGGCGCCCCAATAATTCTAGTTGTTTGCCGGCCCGCAACAGCGCTTCGGCCGCCAGCGGTCGGTCGACGTTGTCGAGGATCGGGATCCGCAAGTATTCGAGCGCCGCGGATTCCGGCTGTCCGTCGCGGGCAAGCGCGTCACCCAGCAAAAGTCGCGGGCCGCTTTGCACGGTCCGCGGCAGGCGTTCCACTTGGGGACGACGTTCGGCAATTCGATCGGCGGTTTGCGTCGTCGGCGGCTCGGTGCGCCAAAGTTGCATTTCGGCCAGCAAGGCCAACTCGGCAGGAGCGGCCGTGCGCAGTTTTTGCAGCGCCGCGATGGCCTGACTTCGTTCGGCGGCGCTGAGCAAAAAGCTGGCTCCCATCAGTTGGGCGTGGGGAGAATCGGTTTTCTCTAGCCAGGCGATCGCCGCGCGATGCAAGTTGACGTCAGGCTCGCCGGTCTTCCAGGCCAACGGCATCGCATCGAGATACGGCGTGTAAGGATCCGATGCGACCAGCGCCAAAAAGGCGTCGCCGGCTGCATCATTGCGACCGAGATTTCGTCGACAGCGGGCCATCTCGGCGATCAACATGCGTTTGACCCATGGTCGCGGTTCGGCGCGATAGGCTGCTTGGAATGCGATCTCGGCTTCGGCAAACTTTTTTTGGGCGGCAAGGGCTTGTGCTTGGCGCATCTTCTCGGGCCAATCCGAGTCGACCTGTGCTACTTTGGCGGCGGGAATCTCGATCTGCCGGCCGCTCAGCGTCGTCATCTTCAAGGTTTCGCCGGTAAAGTCGTTCACGTCGCCGACATAGACTTCCGGCGCACGCGAGTCGACCGAGTGCTGCAGATAGACGCGATCTTCGGCAGCGGCGCCGACGGCGCCGCCGAGGACCAACAGCAGCGCGAACAAAATCAAGCGAAGCAGGTTCAACGGCGCGCCCTCAACTTGGAGGTGTCGACGTAAACGTGCTGTCCGCCGTTCTCTTCGGCCAAACGAACGAGAAAGTTGCGGCGACCGTCCCAGGGGCCGACCCCAAACTCGATCGTGTTGATCACGGCGCTGCGGTTGCGACGGCGAATGTCGGCCATCTCTTCTTCGCTCGGCGAGCCGTCAGCGTCGGTTAAAAAGAAGATAACGTCAGGGCTCATGGCCAACGCCATGTACAGCGCCTTCAGATGCTGCGTACCGCCGCTCGCGACAATGCTGCCCACAAATTGTTCGGCGAGGGCTTTGCCTTGTTCGTCGGCGAACATCAGCCGCGGCGTTCCGCCCAGCGGGTTAAAGACGCGCGGTTCTTCGTTATAGAAGATGATTTGAAATTGATGCAGTTTGTCGAGCTCGCGCAGACTTGCCAGTAACTCGCCTTTGGCGGCGGCCAGCGGGCGGCCAGCCGAGTTGCCCATGCTGCCGGAGCGATCAAAGACGTAGGCGAACTTGCTGCCGGTTCCTTCGATCCCAAACACGCGCGTTGTGCCGGCGCCGTCAATGCCGGACTTCGAGCCTCCGCCGCCTCCGGTCAAGCCGCTGGCGCTGGGGAGGCCGGTCCTATCGGACCCGTCGGTTTCGCCCCCTTCGCCGGTCGGCAGAAAGCCGGTCATATCCAACGGCGGTTGGTCGGCCGAAGGCAAACTTTCGGACATCACCGCTTCGGCGGTCGACGGAGCATTGGCCGCGTCGGCGGCGTCGTTCTGGTCGCCGTCGACGTAGTCGGTTCGGCCATCCGAACGCTCGGCCAGGACAATGCCGCCGCTGCGACTTGGTTCGCTCGCGGCGCCGCGCGGCGCCGAGCGGATGGTGATCGCCAACACGACGATGACTGACGCATGCACCAGCATTGACATCAGCCAGGCCGGCAACGCAAAACGGCGTTTCGCTTTCTCGCTCTCGGCGTCAGGTAGATGGACAGGTGCGATCATCAGTGACCGGAAGTAGTTATAGGGAAAGGAAGGCGCGAGCCGCGCCTAGGGCGCGGATTCTAGAGCGGCGTCTATCTGGGGTCAACGTTGGATCCGCGGCCGATGTTGCTAGCGGCTTCGCTCTGCTACTTATTATGCCCGGTTTTCGCAATTTGGGGCGAAATTTGCCGTTCGGCTCCTACGAACGGAGAGTTCGCCGATTTCCAATGCATGGCGCCTCCGTTTTGCGCCGACTTCGGGGCAATTGGGCCAAAGTTTCTAAAGATGATTTTGCTCTCGCCGGCAATCCAGGACATAATTCGGGGGGCGAGTTACCCACCGTTCCTCTTTTTTCCAATAGGTTGTCATGATTGTTCGAGGCCTCTTAGGACTGATGCTGGGGTTGGCCTGCGTATCGCAATCCTGTGCGGACTTGGTTCTGTATAACGTTCCCGGAACGGGTTTGGTTTTTGTTCTTCAAGGCCGAGCCACCGTTAACCCAGGTGCAAACGTCACGTTTCGGCATGCGACGTTCGGCAATCTGTACATGAGCGCCGCGGACGTCAAGATCTACAAAGTTCGTTCCGTTCAGTCGCAAGCCGCCAATGAGTTGAGTACGGCCAAAGCGGCCAGCGATCTTGCTGGCTGTCTCGATGCGGCCCAGCATGCGTTAAAGATCGGCAAGTTGGATCTCTTCTATCAGGCCTGCAGAGCGGCTTGGGAAATTGATCCCCAAGACGATCGCGTGAAGAAGTTGGTCGAATTAAAGCAGGCGGTCGACAAGCCGATACCGATCGACCCGGCGCAGGAAAAGATCATGCGGGACTTCACGAAGAACCGCGCGGATATGAAATTCCTCCGCAGTAAGCATTTTCTGTTGTTACACGATACCTCTGGTAAAAAGGATGAACGCACCGGGATGACGCGTGCCGAGGAACGTCTCACGCTGCTGGAAACGGTCTACGAAAGCTTCCTGATGAAGTTCTGCCTGGAAGGGGTCGAACTGGATGTGCCTGACAAGCTGTTGATGGTGGTTCTCTTCGCCGAGCATCGAGAATACCTCCAGTTCGTGAATTTGTTGGGCCCTGACTTGGCGTCGGCGGCCGGGTTCTACCATCGTATCGACAATGTGGCCGTCTTTTACGACCAGGGAACCGACGAGTCGTTCGAGGTGCTCAATCTTCTGAACAAGAAAATCCAGTCAGAACGAGACGAGATCGTCCGCCGCAAGATCCGGGGGATGGCCGATGTGATCCGCTTTGCCGATACGCTGAGCCTTTTGATTGAAGTGAAACGAGAGAATCTCGACATCGAAGTCGTCAGTCACGAAGCGACCCATCAACTGGCCGCCAACACGGGGCTGATGCCGGCCGACTCTCCCATTCCGGTTTGGGTCGCCGAAGGTCTGGCCACCTATTTTGAATCTCCCAAGCAAGCGGCCTGGAGCGGGATTGGCGCGGTGAACGCGGAACGACTGGAATGGTACCGGGAACTTGCTCCCCTCAGTAGCGTTTCTAACATCGATTTCATCGCATCGGATCAAATCTTTACCCGCTCGGCCAACAACTTTGCGACGTTGCACGCTTATGGCCAAGCGTGGGCCTTGACCCACTTTCTCATGGAAAAGCATTTCGACAAGCTGGTCGAGTACTATCGCGAACTGGGCAAGCTTCCCAAAGCAAGTCATGCCCAGCCGGACGAATTGCAAAAGGTGTTTGACCAAGTCTTCGGTGAAGACAAGCGGGCCCTGGACGGCGAGTGGCGCGCCTACATGCGTTCGCTGAAAACCGATCTGGAGAAAACTCTGGAAGACGCTAGGTAAGCGGCGTCGCCCAGGCTCCGATCGCCAGACGATCGAAGCCGTTTTTGCTCGCCCCATTTTAGCCATTGGGGATTCTGGTGATGCAGGGGATCGCGCGTCAGTTCAGCTGTCGCGGGGATTTGCAGCTGCGCCGGCGGTCAGCATCCTCCCCCGAACGGAGATTTCGCCTATAATTGGTGGATTATCGCCATGCCCTCGTGTTCCCAGATGGGAAAGAGGCTCATTGAGGAGTTGTCCGTTGCCGCTTGAAGTTGTCCATTATCCGCATCCCACGCTTCGTTACCAATCCAAACCGGTCAAACGGGTTGACGCCGATCTGCGCAAGATCGTCGCAGAGATGTTCGAGCTGATGTACGAGAATCGGGGCATCGGACTCGCCGCGAATCAGGTCGATCTGCCGATTCGCCTGTTTGTGGCCAATCTGTCCGGGACCAAGGGAGAAGGGGAAGAACTGGTTTTCATCAACCCAGTCATCTCGCGCCCCAAAGGGAACGAAGAAGAGGAAGAAGGCTGTTTGAGCCTGCCGCAGGTATTTGGTCCAGTAAAGCGACCCGCCGAGATCCAGTTTGACGCCTACAACCTGCAAGGGGAACTCTTCAGCCAGAGAATTGACGGCATGCTGGCCCGGGTCGTGCAGCACGAAACCGATCACCTGGACGGAATCATGTTCTTTGATCGGATGCAGCCCTCAGCGATCCAAGAAATCGCCTACGACATCGAAGAGTTCGTCATCGACTTCAAAAGCCGCCGCGACGTCGGCGGAATGCCAACCGATGAAGAGATCGCCGAGCGTCGTCAGCAGTATGAAGCGACGTATTGCTAGCGAATGAAGTGGTTCGCCCCGATAGCTCCGCTATCGGGGCCGACGAAGTCGGTAAGAGGCATCATGCCGCGGTTGAAGTCAAATCGGCGGCTCGCCAACCTGTTTGGCGATATCGACAGTCGCATTAGCCGCCGCGTGGCGATGGATGCCTCTTACGGCTGCGCCGCCCCGATAGCGGAGCTATCGCGGCCAACCAGCGGATTAGGCCTCTGGCCGCTTACGCGTCGTGTCCGGACTCGGTTTCCATGTCAGCGATGTACCGCCGAAGTCGCTCGTTTTCGTCCTGCATATCTTTGATGCGGAGCATGTTCGATATGCGCTTGAGCAACTCGACTTTGTTGACGGGTTTCGAGAGAAAATCATCTGTCCCGGCAGTAACTGCACGTTCGATGTCTCCAAGTTCGTTGAGCGCCGTCACCATGAGGATCATGATCCTGGAGGTCGCCGGATCGCTCTTAAGTTTTTGGCAAACTTCAAAACCGTTCAGCTTTGGCATCATTACGTCGAGCAAAATCAAGTCAGGCCCAAATGAGGCTGCTTTGTCAAGCGCGTCTTGTCCGTTGACGGCGATTTCGACATCGCAGTCGACTCCGGCGAGATAGGCTTCCAACAGTTCGACGTTGGCTTGATTATCGTCGGCGATCAGTATTTTGTTGGTCTCGGCCATCGGCCCCTTTCCGTAGGCGAATATCACGTCTCCTACAGAATTATACGGGGAATCTCGATAGACGAGAATGACGCTAGTTCGAAGCGATTCTCCGCCGCGAGGGGACTGCCTGGCTTAGTTCCTGGCGATATTCGATCGGCAGCACTTCTCGTTCGAGAACCTCTGGATCGTAGGTGGTCCACGTTTCTTTGATCCGACTCGCGTAAACGCGTCGCATCACGTGCATGTCGCGCCAATAGCTAACGTACGTGTCTTTGCTCCAGTCGCGCTGCGGCATTTGCCCAGGACTTTTGATCAATCGCCAGGCGCGAACCTGGAAGCGGCCGTGTGAACTGTCCCAGTCATAAAAAATGAGCTGGTCGATCACGTGCCGTCCTTGTTGATCGTAAAGGTGGTTGACCTCAATCAGGTCGACCTTATCGACAGCAGCCGTTTCCTGGGGAGCGGCGCCAGCGATGGCGAGCGTCAGAATGCTCGCAGCGATGAGACTAGTCATGCTCGTTTCCTTTCATCCATCCATGGTTGAGGGATATACCCCTCGCCCTGTTCCGAAGCGGCGAAGGGTCGGCGAGTCGCCTGCGACGTAATGTCGCAAGCAGAGCAATCCTATGGCGAAATCTATGCCAAATCGCTTGCGGAGTACCGAAGCGTGGTCGTTACCTGATATCAGGTAATACCTTGCGGAAAATAAGAAATCCGAAATCTAGAGCTCTGACACTATCGGTGAATTTGATAGTGCGCACGTTTTTCGCGGTTCCTAAGCAAAAATGCCTAACCGCTGCGCAATCACCCATCCAAGATCTGGCATAAGACGGGTCGAGTTTGGCAATAAAAAAAGGAGAGCCGTAAACGGCTCTCCTTTCAACTTTACGGTTTGCGGTCCGCCTTACGATTTTGACGAATCTTCGTCCGGCATCCGGACCATCTCGACCTTCTCACTTTGGCCGCTTGCGTAATGAATGAGCACCGGGGTCTCGTCTTTCGTCAAGCTTTCCAGGTCGGTCTGGAAGGTCACGCTCGTATTGTCGCCGATCTGCCAGGCGACCTGCTGCGTCTTCAAGTCGACGGCGCCGTGAACAGTTTGGCTGTTGCCGGTCTGAGCGTGATAGTAGGTGCCGGCGATGTTCCCCGATTTGCTGACCGCCAATTGGATCAGCATCTTGGAAGAAGTCGCATCTTCGCCGTCGACGATCGCATAAACGCCCAGCGGCATCCATTGTTCGCCGTCATCGGCGGTTGGCTGCGGAGCGGATGAAGCCAATTGCGACGCGTCGGTCGCTTGTTGCGCGGCGTACGTCTGCTGATCTTCGACCGTGGTCCCTGCGGGGTAGTAGTACGAATCACTGTAGACGTAGGTGGTCGGAGTCGCTGCTGCGCCGATCATCCAGCCGGTCACCGCGCCAAAGCTGGCGGCCGCCCAAGCGTCGGCGTGCGGATAACGATACTGCCAAGCGTTCGGGTGAGCGCCGTACCAGCCGTTGGAGAAGGGACGGGGCCCGTTGTTCCAATAGCCGTTCATGTTGTTGTAGATCTGGCCGCCGCGAGCATTCACGTTCACGTGGTTGTTGTTCACGTTGACGTTGTTGATGTTATTGTTTCGAATGTTCGTATTGTTATTGCGAACATCGACGTTGCGGTTGTCCAGATTCCGATTTGTCAGATCCCGATTGTTGTTGTTCAGATCACGATTGGTCGGATTCACATTGCGATCGGTTAGATCACGGTTGGCCGGATCCAGATTGCGATCGGTTAGGTCCCGATTGGCCGGGTTGACGTTTCCTTTGCCGCCGTCGATTCCCAAAAAGTTGTTCAGTTGGTTGTTGTTAGGGCGACCATTACCGGCCGGATTGCGACCGCCAGCAGCGCCGTTGCCGCCGAACTTATCAAGGTTGCCCCCTTCCAGGGCGCTCGATAGACGCGAGTTGCCGCCGAAGCTTTGCCCGCCGCGATCCCCACCGCCAAACCGACTGTCGCCAGCACCGGGGCGACTGCCCAGATTTTGTCCGCCGTTGAAATTGCCGCCGCCAAAGTTTCCGCCGCCAGGCGAAGGTCGATTGCCGCCTCCAGCGGGTCGAGCTCCACCACCGGCGCCGCCGCGTGCGCCTCCGCGAGCACCGCCGCGGGGACCAGCTTCCAATGTCAAGGGAGCGATTAGTAGTAGGGCCAACGTAACGGTCGAAAGCGATATGAGTCGCGACATAGCGGTGAATTCTCCAAGACGAAGCAATCAGGATGGGACGCCGCGAATCGGGCGTCTTCCACCTTCAACATGGCATGTAAATCGCGTCATCGCGGGGGAGGAGTTGCGGAAGTCGCTGGGCGAACGGCATTCAAGCACGCCGATTTGCTGCAATCGGGATAATCGCTAGAACCGCCGATCGATCGCTCAGCTTTGTGGTGAACGATAAGGATTGTCGCCGTCGACCACTTCGGCTTCGATCAGCTCCGCATCGATCCCGAGATTCGACGTTTCGATCGCCGACGTGTACCACGTGAGCATCTCTTCGGCGAACGACTCGGCGGCTGTGGGATCGGCGAACGCCGCCTTCGGAATGATAAAAGCAATCGACGGCAAGACGTCGCTGACGTAGATCGCGTCAGCGTTGTGCGTGATCTGGGCCAAGGCCGGCCAGCGGATCGCCAGCACCATGAGCCGATTGCGGACGACCATGCCTGGCGGCGAAATGCCGATGGATCGCGGCTCTAAAAGCGTCTTCGGAACTCGCCAACGATTGGTGAACTCCCGCAACTTCAGCACTGCTCGGAAGGTTAGGATCACTGCCGAGACTGTCGCCATCGCAAGGGCGAAAAAACCCAGCCAAGGCGAAAACTCCAGCGGAGCGCCAGCCTGCCAATGCGTTCCATAGGCGATCACTGCGAGGATCAGGTTCATGAGAACGGCGACCAGCATCGTGGTGAAATGCCCCAGCCAGGATGATCGCAAGGATGTCGCCCCTGGATTCATTGCGTGCGCCCACTCACCGATCGTGTTTTGATACGAAGTTGTCCGCCGAGCGCGGTGTGACCAGTCCGGCAAGAACGCTTCGACATCATGCGCCAGATCCCCGTCGGGTTGGTTCACCGCCGCGGCGTGATAGGCGAGCGCCGTTTGATAAAACAGCTCGGCTGTATGGGGAGAATCAAAATCACGATCAGGAACAATGTAGGCGCGGTTCAGCGGTCGAATCAAGATGATCGCACCACTGACGCGCTGCACCGATTTCAAATAGGTCCATGCTTGCCGTGAGCGATATTCGGGATGTTCCGTCTCGATAAACTCGGGCGTAATCCGCAGGCGAATGCGGCCCGGTTTAACAGGGATCTTGCGGAAGAATTGCAGCGTCTGCCAAAGGAGTCGCGCGGCGAATAGCACTGCCGCTAACAACAGACCCAGGCCGAGGATGTAGTGCTCTGACGCGAGGAAAATCAAAATCGCCGGCGCCGTCGCACCCAAGACAAAACCGGGGGCCGTGATCAGTAGTTCGGCGATGGTCGACCAGGGCAAGACTCGCACCATGTAGCGGATATCTTCCGGCGCGTTTTTGTATTCGACTTCCATCTCGCGCCGATCAGGTTGGGGGGAGAGTTCGAAAGGATTGTCGTTTGCCGGCGAATCGCTCGACGGTTCCTGCAGCGAATAGCGCTGTTGGCCAGTGCTCATCGCTTCAACAAGGCGCCATTGTCGACGACATGCCGCCGCGACTCAAGCTTGCGGTGATCGGAATGGATCTTCGCCGTCGTCGGGTTGGGTAGGCAGCGAGTCGTTGGCCGCTTCTTCGGCGTCGACGGCCAACGCTTCTTGATGCCACTGGATCGCCTCATGGGCGAAGTGTTCGGCTTGGCCGAAGGTGGGAAACGTGCGCTTGGGCGCGATCTGGCAAATGTGGTCAGACGATTCGAGAAAATAGAGGAAGCTTGTATTTTGCAACACGGCTTCCAAGCCATTCCACTTGGTGCAATGGATCGCGAACGGCGTTAGCGCAATGACGCCGATCGGTGAAATGAAGAGCGTCCGTCTGGCGAGCCATTGTTCTGGCACGTCATGCCGCCGACCTCGCTCGCTTACGACCAGAGCCAGCGAGATTGAACCGACATACCAGAAGGCGGCCGCAGCGACCAGGCAAAAGGCTTTGAAGCCGATGTGATTGATGGTCCACGCCATATACAGCATCAAGACGCTGAGAATCAGAAAGAACACGTACTTCGAGAGTCGCGTTCCCATGCTTTGCCAGGGAGACTCGTAGGCGCCAAACTGCATCGCGTGCGCCCAATCAGCGCGAGTGTTCTGATATTCGACGCTCAGCCCGGCGTCGCGCGTCCAGGCGGAGAAGAAGTCGTCGTCGTACAAACCGATCGCCGGCAAGGTTGTCTGTAAAGCTTCTTTGCGATACTGCTGCGCCAATGCGGCGAACTGACGCATCTCGCTGGACGATGCGAAGGCCCGCTTGGGAATGACGATTGCTTGGAGTCGATCAGGATAGATCAACACGGCTTCACGATTTTCGATCACCTCTTCGATATGGGACCAGGAGAATCGCGCCCGATGATTGTCGGCTGCTTCTTCGAGAAAGTTGGGGGTCAATCGCACACGGAACTGGCCGCCGGGGAAGATCGCAGCGGCCGGCAGTTGAAACAGATAGCGCGCGTAACGGTACAAAGCGCTGTAGTAGGCGATCGCAATCATGCCAGAGACCCAACGAAAGTCGAGCAGCAGCGCCGGAATCACGCCGGGAACGCCGATCAATACGCCGCCGACGATCAGTAACACATGGTTCCACCAGCGATGCTGAGGAGCTTCTTCAGGGCCAAACGCGTCCGCATCTTCAGCGCAATATTGAAACTCAACTTTGTCCATCGCCCTCGCCCAAGAATTGACTACAGCTTCAAATACTCGCGGGCCTGTTGGACCACTTCTTTCAAGCTGCCGGGCTTAAACGGGTTTTTCAAACCGGCGCTGTCGACTAATCCCGAGAACGGCATCGTGCCGCCCCGTTTGCAAAGGTCGACATAGTCTTGCATCGCGGTGGCGAAGTCGCGCTCGGATCGCACCCAAAACTGCAGCGCACAGCATTGGGCCAGCGTGTAGTCGATGTAATAAAACGGCGACATATAGATGTGCCGCTTCTGCTGCCAACGGCCGCCGCTTGATACGTGCGGCAAGTCGCCGTAGTTGGTGTCCGGCAGGTACAGCCGCTCCATCTCTTGCCAGATCGCATGACGGCGCTCCGGCGTCGCGTCTGGCTCGGCGAAGATCGCATGTTGAAAATGATCGACCGCGACGCCGTATGGCAAGAACAACAGCGACGTCAGCAAATGGATGCGACGGAAACGCTCGGCCGCGTCGCCAAAGAACATCTCCATGTGAGGCCAGGTGAGAAACTCGAGACTCATCGAGTGAATCTCGCACGCTTCGTAGGTAGGCCAAACATGCTCTAGCAGCGCGGCGCCGTCAAAGCTGCTGTAACACTGGAACGCGTGTCCCATTTCGTGCGTGAAGACCTCGACGTCTCCTTTGCTGCCGTTGAAGTTGGCGAAGATAAACGGCAGCTCTTCGCTCGGCAGGCTCGAGCAAAACCCGCCGCCTGCTTTCCAGGGGCGAATTTTCAGGTCGAGCAGGTTTTTCTCACACATCAACTGAAAGAACTTGCCCAGATCGACGTTCATATCATTGAACATCTGCTGCGCCAACTCGATTTGCTTTTCGTAGGAGCCCTGCGGAGTCGGGTTGCCGGCGCTGTCGAACAGCCCTTCGTCCCAGAACATCAAGTCCTCGAGATTTAGGGTATCTTCCTGGGTGCGATGGATCTCGCGGCAGAGCGGAACAACATGCTCGCGAACTTCTTCACGATAGCGCGCGACATCTTCCGAGCCGTAGTCGGTTCGCGACATGCGGCGATAGGCGAGCTCGACAAAGCTGTCAAAGCCCAGCTTTTGCGCGATGCCATGACGTAGCGTCACGAGCTCGTCGAAGATCTGATCCAGCTCGACTCGATTGGCGGCGAACCATTGCCAGACCGCACGGGCGGCGCCGTAGCGCACATCGCGATCGGCATGTTCTTCGAACTTCGCGATGCTGGAGAGGTTGTATTCTTCTCCCTGGAATTCGACCTTCGCCGACGCGGTCAGCTCGTTGTAGCGCGAGACGAGCTTCGACTCTTGGACCAGGTCGTCATGGATGCAGGGATCAAACGTGCTGTTTTGCACTTCCCACAGCTGGAACGCATGGGCGCCGAAGATCTCTTCCAGACGTGGCCGCAGCGGCGTTTCGACCAGCTTCTTTTGAATCCGCACGTTGAGTTCGGTCAACTTTGGCGCAATTTCGTCGCGATAATCTTGCGCCGCTTTGAAGTCTGGGTCGTTCGTTTCTTGATTGAAACGGATCTCAACCAGATTGCTCCACGATTCGAGTCTTCGCCGGATGTGGTCCCATTTGCCGACAATCGCGCGAAGCGCATCGTCAGACGTATTGGAGCTCGCCAGTGCGATGTCGAGCTCTTGTTCGAGGGTTGCATACTCTGCCGTTACCGCATCCAGAATGGGATTGGGAAGGCAGTAGTTCGAAAAATCATCCATGGTCGAAAACTGGGGGAGGTAGGTCGGCTCGCGGAATCTTCTCACGCTCGGCTCAACGTAACCGCCGACCGGGAGTGCGTCTAGCGGCGAAGAGCAGCAATGCCATGGAGTTTCCGGCGGCAGTCCATTCCATTGTTTCGTTGACTTGGCGCTGCGCCGCGTTCAAGATGGATGGACGGCACAGAGTAGGCGATCCGGCTTTCTGACCGTGAAGACCCACCCCGAGAAATCTCATGGCCGAAGAATTCTACCTGAAAGCAAACGAAAATGCGCCGGAGACAGGCCCGTTTTCGTCGAAGAAGATGCGGCAACTTGCCGCCGCTGGGCAGATTACGCCCGAGACCCTCGTGCGGCGGGGGGAAAGTTCGTGGGTCCATGCGACCAGCGTGCGAGGATTAGAAGTTCCGACCGGCTCGGCGCCGCTATCGCCAGCGCCTTCTGGGGACGCAGTTCCGATGGGGATTCCGGTGACTCCCTCCGATGGAGTCGTCTCGGCGATTCCCAATGTGCCGGATGACGATCATGGGATCTCGCTCTCGCCGCGAATCACCGATCCCACCGGCGCTACCAGCGAAGCGCAAGTTCAGCCACCCGCGAGCGAGCCGCAGGCGTTTGACGAAGATACGCCGACTCCGCCGTCGATTACCGCTCCGCCACCGCCGCCGCCTGCTCCTCCTGCGCCGCAAGTTGCGACGGTTGTAGAAGCAAAGGGCAAATCGGAAACATCCGAAATCTCGGAGATGATTGCGGTTACTCCGACCGACAAAGCGGAAGCAAAAGGCAAAAAGAAGAAAGCGAAGCATCGTCCGGCGCGGGCAGGCGCAGACGAGGCAAAATCTGGCGGTGGAATCGGCGGACTCTTCAGCTTCAATACGATGATTGCGCCGACGGTCGCCAAGGTTGTCTACTACCTTTGCCTGGCGCTGATTATTGTTGGTTGGCTGGGAGGTTGTGTCGCCGTTCTGGTCGCCGGCTTCGTTGCCGGAGACGTGGTCGGAGCTATTGGGGGCGCCATCGGATTTTTCTTCATGGGCGGCATCGTGGCGCTGCTCTACATTCTCGGGCTGCGAATCGGCGCTGAAGTGGTGATCGCCTTCTTTCGCGCCGCCGATGATTTGGCGGCAATTCGTGCTCACCACGAAGAGAAGCTGTAGCCGTCGAAATTGCGGCCGTACCAATCAAGAGAAGCGTGCAACAATGGCACGCTTCTTTATTCGCGCTGCGAAACGCAGACGAACAATTCGACCCTAACTCTTCGGCTCGACGATCTTGGTATCAAGCTGAATCAGCGTCGTGCGGACGTTGGGGGAGGATCGTTTAGACGAACAGCCGCCGCAACTGCTTCCGCAGCCTTCTTTTTCTTCACGAACCGTTCGCCACATCAAGATGGCGATGTAAAGTCCGCTGCCGGCGATAAAGAGCAAAACGCCGACGTTCTGCAATACGTCTGACATGCCTGCGCCTTGGGAAATGGGGTGTCCGAGACAACCTCCCATTATACGGAGACAAGCGGCGTTGTGGTGAAAAAAGCCGCGATTCTATAGACAATAAAGGCGCCGAAATACGCCAGTAAGGTCATGTAAACAAAAGTAAATATCGGCCATCGCCAAGAGTTGGTTTCGCGTTTAATTACCGCTAAAGTCGCTGCACACTGGGCGCAAAGGGCAAAAAACACCATTACCGACAAAGCGACCGGCAAATTGTAGACAGGGCGGTCGGTTCCGTCCCAAGTCGCTGATTTCAGCTTTTCACGTAGCGGAATAGACTCTTCATCTTCCTCCCCCCCCAGATCGTAGATCACGCCAAGGGTTCCAATAATCACTTCGCGAGCCGGAAACGACGCGATCGTCGCGCAGCCGATTCGCCAATCCCAGCCCAATGGGCGGACGACCGGTTCGACCCACTGCCCGGCTCGGCCAAGATAGCTGTCGCGCAGATAGGCGCCAGCGATGTGATGTTCCAGGTCCCCTTGCTCGGCTTCCAGTTCGTCAATCTTCGCTTGCTCGGTCGCCTGCGCCAGTTCCGTTTCCACTTCGGCCAGACGCGGCGTCCAAGTAGCGACGGCGGCATCGTTGTGCGGATAGTAAGCGGCGGCCCAAACCAACACGCTCGAAGCGAAAATCAACGTTCCAGCGCGATAGATAAACGACCATCCTTTTTCAAAGACCCGCAAGCCGACGGTTGTCAGCGACGGCCATTTGTACGACGGCAACTCCATTACAAACGGCGGAGTCGCTCCTTTCAGCAATGTCTTCTTCAGCACCAGCGCCACAAACACCGCCGCGACGATCCCAACCAGGTACATCCCGGCGAAGGTCAACGCCTGCGAGTTGAGCAAGCCGCCAGCGAAAGAATATTGCGGAACAAACGCCGCGATCATCACCACGTAAACCGGGATCCGCGCCGCGCAGCTCATCAGCGGTGCGATCATCATCGTGGTCAAACGGTCGCGGCGGTTTTCGATCACGCGGGTCGCCATCACGCCGGGGATCGCACACGCGAACGACGACAACAGCGGAATAAACGACTTGCCGCTCAGGCCGACGTTCGAGAACAAGCGGTCCATCAAGTAAGCGGCGCGGGCCATGTACCCGCAGTCTTCCAGGATCGCGATGAAGAAAAACAAGATGCAGATTTGCGGCAGAAAAACGAGCACGCCGCCGACGCCGGCAATCACGCCGTCAACCAGCAGCGATCGGAACGGACCTTCCGCCAAATTGTCGCCGACCAGTCCGCCGAGTCCTTCAAACAAGCCCTCGATCCAACCCATCGGCACGCCGGCGATGTAATCGCTAAAGACGGCGGTGAAGACCGTCAGCATCAAAATCGCGAAAAAGAACGAGCCCAAGATGGGATGCGTCATGACGCGATCAATGCGGTCCGAAAGGGGAGGCGCGACCGGCTTGCGCTGCACGACGCCGCTCAGCGTTTCACGCACCCACGCATAACGTGACATCGCTTCGACCGCGGGAACCGGTACGCCTGATTCCTTCAGGCGCGCTCGGGCCTCTTCAATCGTTTGATGAAAATTGTCCCCCCCCAGCTTCAGCTCTTTTTCGAGATAGCCGCTCGTATCGAGCAGCAATCGTTCGACCAGATAACGGGGCGCCGAGACTTCACTAGCGACCATTTTCCCTTGCAGGCCGGCGACTTCTTCACGAAACGCCGGCGGAAAGGGGCTCATGTATTCGGGCGGCGCCTGGTCTTCGATATGGGCCAGCGCTTCGCGCAGTTGCTGGACTCCGGCGCCATGATTGGCGCGAGTCTCCAGCACCGGAACGCCGAGACGCTGTGCCAATAGCGGAACGTCAACCGTCACCCCTTTGTCCTGGGCGACGTCGATCATGTTCAGTGCGACGATCGTCGGCAATCGCAGCTCGAGCACCTGGCTCAAGATATAGAGATTGCGTTCAAGATTGCCGGCGTCCAAAATTACCAACACCGCTTGCGGCTTGCGTTCGGCCGGCAAGCGGCCCAGCAGCACGTCAACCGCAACCATCTCGTCAGGCGATCGCGGCGCCAGGCTGTACGAGCCAGGCAAGTCGATCAGTTCGATCGATTTGTCGCCCACCCGAAACGTGCCGTGCTTCTTTTCGACCGTGACGCCTGGATAGTTGCCGGTCCGCTGACGAACGCCGGAGAGCGCATTGAACAGCGTCGACTTGCCGGTGTTCGGATTGCCGATCAAAGCGACGGCGATCGACTGGGTCTGCTGCTCTAGCGACATAAAAATCAGGCGGGATTCGCGGGAGGAGTTTTAATCGGTAAGCAGCACGCGCGACGCTTCTGTTTTTCGGAGCGACAACCGATACCCGATCAATTCGATCTCAATGGGATCCCCCAGCGGGGCATAGCCGACGATCGTCAGTTCGACCCCCGGCACCAGTCCCATCTCGAGCAAGCGAACCGAGATGTCATCGTCACCCTCAATCGAGCCGACCGTGACCCGATCTCCAATTTTGACGGCGGAAAGCGTCTTCATGCGACAGGAGCGACCGGCTGAACAAAGATTTGCAAGTGGTCACATTCACGAAAACAGAGGGTCGATCCATCCACGCGAACGATGCAAGGACTCCCTTGCTGCACGACCTGCACGACCACTCCGGCGCTCAAACCCATCTCAGCCAAGCGTTTGACGTCGTTCTGGTCTCCCAGAACGTCGGCAATCTCGGCTGATTGGCCGATCGGAAGCATATCGAGTGGCATCATGTCGGAGGACGGGGGTTGGTGGTATTGAGATTTAATCTCATGTCACGAGACTTCACTTTACCCGCTGGCCTAGGCCGATGCAAGGTACAGCGAGCGTAAAGTTAGGGACGAATGTCTAAGGAAGGAGGCGTGGAGCCTCGCTCTTCATGCTTCCTTCGAAATTAGTCATTCAGCATCTCCGGGACAGGATCGGACACGTTGGACAGGATCGGACACGTTGGACAGGATCGGACACGTTGGACAGGATCGGACACGTTGGACAGGATCGGACACGTTGGACAGGATCGGACACGTTGGACAGGATCTGCCCCAGCCCAGGACTGGTGGACGCTGAAGGTAGACTTTTTTACGCGGCCAAGCTCGTAGCGTGCCGGGCCTCGAACTGATTGGGCGTTAGGTAACCTAGCGTTTGGTGGATTCGCTCGCTGTTGTAGAACGTTTCAATGTAGCGGAACACGCTGAGTCTGGCCTCTTCGATGTTGGCGAATTCTTCGAACTTCGTCCGCTCGTGCTTGAGCGACCAGAAGAATCGTTCCATCACTGCATTGTCGTAGCAGCAGCCGGTGCGACTCATCGAGCAAGTGATTCCCAGCGTCTTCAGCGTTCGTTGATACTCGTCGCTTGTGTACTGACAGCCGCGATCGCTGTGATGCAGCAACTGCTTCGTGTTGGGCCGCCGCGACTCGATCGCATTGCGCAACGCGCTGTTGACCAACGACGTCGCCAGGCTTGTCGACAACTCCCACCCGACCACCTTGCGACTAAATAAATCGAGCACCACCGCCAGGTAAACCCAGCCGGATGCGGTTGGCAGATACGTAATATCGGTCACCCATTTTTGATTCGGGGCATCAGCCGCGAACTGTTGATCGAGGAGATTGGCGGCCGGACGCTTCGTGGGATCGGCCTTGGTCGTTGTCGGGTTGAAACGGCTGAAAACCTTGCTTTTCAGGCCTAAATCACGCATCGCTTTAGCGACGGTGTTGCGACAGGGCGATTCCATCTCGTCGCTCGCCTGCAGCTTTTTCGCAATCTTTTCGCTGCCGTAAATTTGATCCGACTGCTCGAAAACGTGTTTCACCGCTTGATGAATTTTCGCGGTCCGCAGCGCCCGGGGACCAGGCTGCGCACGGAGCGAGCGATAAAACCCGCTCTTGCTGACCTGCAGCACGCAGCACATGGTCTCGACCGGAAAGGAGTCACGATGTTGAGCGATCCAGGCGAATTGCACTGCGACTCCTTCGCAAAATACGCCGTCGCTTTTTTTAAGATTTCTCGCTCAAGTTCCGCTTGCTGCAGTTCCTTGCGCAGCCGCTTGTTCTCGGCTCGCAAATCTTCGAGCGAAGCGTCATCGCCGCACGGTTTCGGCTTCGGGGCGAGCTGCTTGTGCCATCGCCGAAGGCTCCGTTCCAGCACATTAACCGCGTCGGCCGCCGCCGAAAACGAGTAACCTTGCTTGACGACCAAGTCGACCGAGTCCTGCTTAAACTGTTGAGAGTACTTCCGTGGCATCCGATTCGATTCCTGAGACATGCAGACCTCCTGAGGGGATTTTCCAAAAATCCTTCAGCGTCCACCAGTCCTGGGCTGGGGCAATCGGACGCGTTGGACAGGATCGGACGCGTTGGACAGGATCGGACGCGTTGGACAGGATCGGACGCATTGGACAGGATCGGACGCGTTGGACAGGATCGGACACGTTGGACAGGATCGGACGCGTTGGACAGGATCGGACGCGTTGGACAGGATCGGACGCGTTGGACAGGATCGGACGCGTTGGACAGGATCGGACGCGTTGGACAGGATCGGACGCGTTGGACAGGATCGGACGCGTTGGACAGGATCGGACGCGTTGGACAGGATCGGACGCGTTGGACAGGATCGGACACGTTGGACAGGATCGGACGCGTTGGACAGGACCACGTTTTTATCTGGGACCACCGGACTAGCCTTTCAACAGAACGAGGGATATTCCCTCACGGAATCCCCGCGCAGAGGATCTCCCTCATCGTCCGACGATTCGGCCGATGTGTGAACGTGATTGGATGGTGGAATCGCAATGGGTAAATGACCCCAATTCCGTGTGCTTTGTCAACCGACAATTTTTGACCTGTGTTGCGACTGTCTTGACGTACCCTGCTTCGAGAGATTTTCCCAAAACGCGCTCTTCGTTTTGAGCGTTTCGCCTGGGGAATGCTTTCTCTGCCAAACATCCGAACCATGGGAGTTACTGCCGGCAAAACCGACGGCGGTAGTCGCTGGGAGCAACTTTCATGACCCGATTGAAGGATCGCCTCATGGAATCCGCGCTACCGAAGCCACTGTCCTTCGCAATCGTTTCGAGCGAATTGTCTGTTTCTTCAAGCCGACGACGCGCGGCTTCGACTCGCAGTTTCTCTACAAATGCCGCCGGCGTTTGTCCGACCTCGTTGCGGAATACTCGCGAGAAATTGCGGAGGCTCATGTGAACTTGTTCCGACATCGCTTCAACCGATAGATCACTCGCCGGATTATCGGTCGCCCATGCGATGAGCTCATTGATGGCGTTTCTCTCCGTCTGTTGCGATTCTAACGTAGCGCTAAATTGAGACTGCCCGCCAGGACGGCGCATGAAAACGACCAGCTGTCGAGCGCAATTAAGCGCCATCGCTCGCCCTAAATCTTCCTCAACCAGAGCCAACGCCAAGTCGATCCCAGCCGTCACTCCAGCTGATGTATAGACATTTCCATCTCTCACGAAGATTGAATCGGGCTGGACGGCGACTTGAGGAAAGCGGGCTGCAAGTTCATCCGTCGCCCGCCAATGTGTCGTCGCCTGCTTGCCATCCAGTAGCCCGGCTGCAGCTAGGAGCATTGCGCCTCCGCAGATTGATACGATGCGACGCGAGCGTCCGGCCAAGCGTCGCACGATCTTCAATGAGCGAGCCGACGGCGGCGTATTACTCATCCCATCGGCGGGAACAATCAGCGTGTCGATAGCGCCTCGACAGTTCGTCGCCGTCTGATGGCTCGCCATCGAAATACCTCCGCAAGAAAGAATCGACGCAGAATCGTCACCGCTGACCAGCTCCAGTTGATAGGGCGGCTTCTCGCCGCCGATTAGCGTATTCGCCAGAAAGAAAACATCCCACGGCCCGATCAGATCAAGCAGGACCACTTGTGGAAATGCAAGAAACACAATTCGCCGCGGTTTGTTTGACGCCTGAGCGCCGCCATCGTTCGCCATCAGTTTTCTCAAGTCCTTCTTGCACGACAGAATGGCCGAATATGTCGGAATATTGTCATTTGTGCCAATTGCGGCGTCAAGTAGATTCATGAAGTGCAAGGCCGCACGCCGCTAAATTGTCCACCGGAACTACTGACTGCAAGGCTTCACCCGTGCGAAATTCAATAACCGATCTGCGAATCGTGGGCGCCCTTGAGGGGCTCTCTTTCCTGTTGCTGCTCGGCGTGGCAATGCCGATGAAGTATGTCGCCGGGGAGCCGCTTGCCGTACGTGTCGCCGGAACGCTGCATGGCGTTCTCTTTCTGCTGTATATGGTCGCCGTCGTGCGGGCGGCCCGCTCGAATTGCTGGCCGTTCGAGCGGATCTTCGAGGCGATCATTGCGTCGCTCTATCCCCTGGGAACATTTGTGCTGGATCGCAAACTTCGTGAGGAATCGCGTAGGTCGCCGAATCGTTCGCTCGTCGTCGAACCGAGCCCTGCAGCGCATGACGCTTCTCAGGAAGGGGGCCGCTAATGGAGTATTTACGCCTCTTGCCGTACCACAGCCTGACGCGTTGGATCGTACTACTGTCCGCATTCTGGGCATTGGCGCAAGCGTGGCATGGATTGCTTTGCCGACGGAAATGGACGCGTAGCGACACGCGGGCAGGATTGACATTCACTACGGTTGCAAACCTGCAATTCCTGCTTGGATTGTTTCTCTACGTTTCCAGCCCTCATATCAAACCGCTCTTTGGGGATCCGGCTTACGCCTTTAGCAGCTACATGGCGTTTTTTCTGACGGCCTACCATCCGTCGATGATGTTCTTGGCTATCGGCTTTGCACAGGCCGTCTATTCCGTCGCCAAGCGTGTGGAGGATGACAGAAAAAAATTCCGCTGGGCCGCCTACGGATACTCGCTGGCGATCGTCTTGATGATTGCGGCGATCCCTTGGCCGTCGTACAGCTTTGGTCGGCCTTTCTTTCGGCCATTCGTTTCTGATGTGGATCAACGAACGAGCGTTCCTCTTCACCATTGACAAGGAGATTGAAATGGAAAAGTAAAGCGCACTGAAAGCCACCCCCGAATGCGGTTTGCAACGGGGCGAAACCGGCTCACAGAAATCATTCTTTTGCAGTTAAAGCACCTTTTAAAAACAATCAGGAAATTGATATGGATCGAAGAAAATTTGGTGGCGTAGTCGCGGCGACGGCAGTTGCAGGGATCGCTGGCTCGGCGGTTGCGGCCGATGAAAAGCCGCCTGTGCAAACGAGTCGCGTTTCGTTTCCATCCATCCAAGGTGGACGCAGGCCGGAAATCGCCATGCTGGTCTACCCTGGCCTCACCCTCATGGACATGCTCGGCCCCCATACCGTTCTGTCGTTGTCCTGCAATGTTCACTTGGTGTGGAAGAACATGGATCTTATGGAGTCTGACACGGGCGTCGTGCTGCGCCCGTCAATGACGCTCAAAGATTGTCCGCAGGACTTGGACGCTATTTTCGTCGGTGGCGGTCCAGGGCAGCTTGCGGTCATGAAGGACCCAGAGGTGATGAAATTTCTGGCGGATCGCGGGGCGAGAGCCAAGTGGATAACCTCCGTTTGTTCGGGTTCGCTTGTCCTTGGAGCAGCAGGTTTACTCAAGGGGTATAACGCGACCAGCCATTGGGCGTGCCATGCGGAACTGGAGTTGTTTGGTGCAACTCCGGTGGTGGCGCGAGTAGTGACCGACCGTAACCGTATTACTGGCGGCGGCGTGACAGCCGGGATCGATTTCGGTTTGACGTTACTAGCAAAGATGCTCGGCGAGGACATCGCAAAGATGAGTCAACTTGGCATCGAGTATGACCCCGCGCCTCCATTCGATGCAGGCACGCCCCAGAAAGCGGGCGAGAAGGTCACGAAGATGGCGCTCGACTGGATGGCGCCTGTCCTGAAGGCGTTTCCATCTGCGTGTGCCGCCGCCGCCAAAGACATGGATAACTACGCCGCGAAGTAGTGATGATTGTCCAGCTCATGCGTCACTTCCATTCGGAAGAATGGAAGTGACGCTGTGTCGGCGGCCTTATTTTTGTTCCGTCGTGGGCATCGAAGTCCAAGGGCGCGTGCTGAGGGAAACCGCTTGACAATCAACACGGCCGCTCGTTGATGCAACTGCATCTCTCGATCACCCGCGCCGCGCCGCTTCGATCGCCGCGACGTCGATCTTTTTCATCGTCATCATTGCGTTGAAAACACGACCAGCTTCTTCGCCGCCGGCGGCCAATGCGTCGGTCAGGACGCGCGGCGTGATCTGCCATGAGAGGCCCCAACGGTCAGAGCACCAACCGCAGGCGATTTCCTGACCGCCGTTGTCGACGATCGCGTTCCAATAGCGGTCGGTCTCGGCCTGATCGTCGGTCGCGATCTGAAACGAGAAAGCGTTGTTGAACCCGGGGCCGCCGTTGAGGGCGAGACAGGGAATGCCCACGACGGTGAACTCGACCGTTAGCACGTCTCCTTGCTTGCCGCCGGGATAATCGCCGGGGGCGTGCTGCACCGCGGTCACTTCGCTATCGGGAAAGGTGGCGGCGTAAAAGTTCGCCGCTTCGAGCATGTCGTCTTTGAACCACAGGCAGATCGTATTCTTGGGTTTCATCTGGGCGTGCTCCTTGGACAAATTGCGAACGTCAAAGCCTGGGTAAAGTCAAACGAAATGTTAATGCGCCAATCGCGCTTGCGCTCTATTCGTCAAAACTCGTAGCCCGAGGTGCGAGTTTTGGCGTTGCGATTTTTCGAATCAAGTGAACCAATCGTCGCACCTCGCTCCGGCTTCTCTCACAGAATCAGCCGCACGGCGTTAGCCGCGGTTTCTGACAGGAACTCATTGACGACGGAAAAGGAAGACAAGCAACCGCGGCTAACGCCGTGCGGCTGATGTCGATACAGGGACGCCATATCTCACCGTCCTTTATCCGTACTTGCTCGTTCGTGAACTGCAAAATTGCGCCTCTGTTTACAGTTGGAACTAGATCTTCACCTTGCGTCCCTTGACCACCGCTTCGGTTTGTTTGTGGCAGAGGACCAGCGCGTCGGCGGCGGTTTCGCCAGAGAGGATGTCGGACGGCGTGCCGGTTTCGATGGACGTGGCCGCTTCTTTCATCTCGGCGATGAACGCTTCGACCGGATCGCCGCCGGCTAGTTTCGGCTGCTTCGATTTTCCCTTTTTCGGGATGACTGTCAGCGGCATCGAGAGGACAGGTTGGTCGTCGATCACGCAGAAGTCGAACAGCAGCGTCGCTTTTTCAAAGTGAATTTCAAAGCCGTGGGCGAACGAGCGGCTGGGTTGATCGATCACGCCGGCGTTCAAGTTGACGACCAGGCTGCGGTCGGCGAATTCGAACTGTGAGCTGACATATTCGACCACGTCGCCGCGCATCCGGCCTTGGCTGGTGACGGCCGTCGGCATGCCGAACAGCAAGCGGATCCAATGCGAATCATGAATCTGCAGGTCGACCATCGGGCCACCTACTTTCTCGGCGTCCCAAAAGCCGTCGACCCACGTCGGATCAGAGATCGACCGTTTGAAACTGCCGCCGAGCAGCTTGCCGTATTGACCGCTGCGGGCCGCTTTCAGCGCGAAGTTGTACTCTGGAAAGAACGGCAGCGAATGCGCCGTCATCAGCAACTTGCCCGACTTCTGGGACGCTTTGACCATCCGTTTGGCGTCCGCGGCCGAGACGGCGATCGGCTTTTCGACCAAGACATGCTTGCCGGCTTCAAAGGCTTTAATGGTGAAGTCGGCATGAATCGCCGGGGGCAAACAAAGGTCGACCATGTCGATCGAATCGTCGGCCAGCATCTCTTCGTAGGTCGAGTAGGTCGCGACTCCCTTCAGATCGATCTTGGCGCCGGGAGGACCAAAGTTGCCTTTGATGCCGCGCCAGTCCCCTTTGAGACGTTTGGGATCGCGCGAGCTGACGGCGGCCAGTTTCATCGAACGAACTTTTTGGTAAGCCAGATAGTGAATCCAGCCCATGAAACCGACTCCAACGATGCCAACGCGAATCATAGTCTGTTTGCTCCTGATGCAGTTTTTATAAATAGTTTTGGATCGTGCGATGCGAAAACGGTCGCGGCGTTACTAGTTCGTTGGGAAGTTGCGGCATGGAAATCGCCGACGCCTATTTTTCTTCGTAGCCCGAAGCGCCAGTTTTAAGGTTTCACTATTTCGAATCCATCGAACACTAGCCCGCAGCGCAAGCGAGGGAATACGGCTCACCACTTCAATCCGTCTAAGGATCGCCAACTCTATTCCCTCGCTGGCGCTGGCGGGCTAGTGTGACGATTTGCGGTTGATTCTGGCCGTATTAACGTCCTTTTTTCGTGTTCGATCGTTCGCGAATTGCAAATAGCGCAACTTCAAAACTCGCGCTTCGGGTTACGAAGAAAAGGATCGTCGTATTCCCCCCATGGGCAACTTTACACCTTGTTGATTAAGTTCATGAATCGCCCGAACGCTTCGTCCCACGCGGTCGTGTTACGGGGCTGATATTCGGTCACGGAAAAACTGTTGCGGACGACTTCGCGGCTTTCCCACAGGTTGCCGATATCGCCCAGCGATACGGCCTGGGTCATTAAATTGCCGACGGCGGTCGCTTCGGTCGGGCCAGCGATTACGCGGCATTTGCAAGAGTCGGCGGCGAACTGACTGAGGAGCGTATTTTGCGCTCCGCCGCCGACGATATGGATGGTGTCGATCTGTCCGCCGGTCAGCTCTTGCAGCCAACCATGGACCATGCGGTAACGCATCGCCAGGCTTTCCAGGGCGCAGCGGATCACTTCCCCTTCGCTTTGCGGCGCTTGCTGTCCGGTGCGCGTGCAGAAGTCGCGGATTGCCTGCGGCATGTTGGCCGGCGCCGAGAAGCTCGCGTGATCGGGATCGATGAGTGAAGCGAGCGGAGTCGCCGCTTCCGACATGCGGACTAGTTCGGACCAGCTGAACTCGCGGCCTGCTTCTTTCCAGATGCGGCGACATTCTTGCACGAGCCAGAGCCCGCCGATGTTTTTCAACAGTCGCGTGGTGCCGCCGATTCCCCCTTCGTTGGTGAAGTTGTACTCGGCGCATTTGGCGTTGATCACCGGGTGCGTCGTCTCGACCCCCATCAGGCTCCAAGTGCCGCTGGAGATATAGCACCAGTTGGGCGACTTGCCGGTCGATTGCGTCGCCGGCACTGCCGCGACGGCGCTGGCCGTATCATGCGTGCCAGGCAAGATCACTTCGGCCGAGCGGATGCCGGTGGCGGCGATCACTTCGCTGCGCAACTTGCCAAGGTTGGTTCCGGTCGGCAGGATCTCGTGAAAGACGTTGGGGAGACCAAACTTCTCGATCAGCTTTTTCGACCAATCTTTGGTGACCGGATTGTAGAGTTGCGTCGTGGTGGCGTTGGTGACTTCGTTCCCTTTTTCGCCGGTCAGCAGCCAATGAAAAATGTCAGGCATCATCAAAAAATCTTCGGCCGCTTCCAAGATCGAGCTGTCGTTGCGACGCATCGCATACAACTGGTAAAGGGAGTTGAACTCGAGAAATTGCAGCCCAGTCTCGGTGAAAATCTGTTCGCGCGACGCGATTTCAAACGCATCGGTAAAAATTCCTTTGGTCCGCGGATCCCGATAATGCCGCGGGTTTCCGAGCAGCTCGCCGTCGTCTCCCAGAAAAGCGAAATCGACTCCCCAGGTGTCGACCCCCATGCTGACGATGTCATCACCATACTTGGCTTGGGCCGCTTTGAGCCCTTCTTGGACGTTTTTCCAGAGCAGCAGTAAATCCCAGTACATGCCGCCGGCTGCGTGCGTAGGCCCGTTATCAAACCGGTGAAGCTCTTCAAGGCGGAGACGTTCGCCGTCGAAAATACCACCGAGAACACGGCCGCTCGATGCGCCGATATCGATCGCCAAATAGGTTTTTGTCGCCATCAGAATCTTTGCTTTGCATGCAGGGAAAGTCGCTAAGTATTCCGGCGGCTCAGTTTAAAGCCTATTCGGCGCGATCACAACTTGCCTGTCGCGGGAGTGCGCCGACTTTGCGCCTGTACGACGCCCCCCTTTTTTTTTCGGCGTGGATGCTACATTAGCGACGGATAGACCTCGGGGAGTTTGCATGCAACCGACGACCGTAGAACAAGTCGTTCTCGACCTGATTGTGATTCTGACGGCCGGCGCCATCTCTGGCGCCGTTTGCCGCCGTTTTCAGATTTCGTCCTTGGTCGGCTATCTGATGATCGGCGCGATCTGCGGCAGCGGCGGACTGGGGTTTTTTACGAGCGAAAGCGAAGTACTGGCCCATTTGGCCGAAATCGGGGCGCTGTTTCTGCTCTTTTCGATCGGGATGGAAATCTCGCTCGACGAGGTCCAGGAGTTCGCGTTTCGCCTGCTGGTGGGCGGTCCGACGCAGTTGCTGTTGGTCTCGATCCCGTCGGCGCTGCTGATCCGCGCGCTCGGTTTGGATTGGCCGGCGGCGATTTTGCTGGGCTCGGCGATTGCGCTCAGCTCGACGGTGCTGGTGTTTCGCGCACTGAAAGAGGGGGGCGTGCAATCGACCGCGGCCGGCGTCTCCTCGATCAGCGTCCTCATCTTTCAAGACATGGCGATCGTCCCGCTGATGCTGATGGCGCCGTTGTTGGCGGGGGCGAGCGAAAAATCCTCGCTGGATCTGCTGAAGCTGGGCCTTTATTCGCTGATGTTCCTGGCGATTATCCCGATTTCTGGCCTGATTGTGCAGCGGATCGGCGTCCCGGTTTTACAGCGGCTACGCAGTCGCGAACTGTTGGTGCTGTTCGCGCTGGCCGTGTTGGGCGGGATGTGCTTTCTCGCGCATGAGCTTGGTTTGCCGGCCGCACTGGGGGCGTTCGCCGCCGGATTGATCCTGTCTGGCAACCGACTGACGCAGCAGGTCGACGCGTTGATTTTGCCGTTTCGCGAAACGTTCGCGGCGATTTTCTTTATCTCGCTCGGCGGTTTGCTCCACATCCAAGAAGCGATGCAAGATCCATGGTTGGTCTTGATCGGTCTACCGGTGATCTTGGCGCTCAAGACGCTTGGCGGCGCCGTCGCGCTGCGTGCTGTCGGCGTGCGCTGGCCGGTCGCTTTCTGCTTTGGTCTGGGACTGGCTCAGGTGGGCGAATTGAGCTTCTTGCTGCTGTCCGAAGGGATGCGGCTCGACCTGATCAACGCCGCCCAGTACAACCAAATGCTGGTGTTAGCGATTGCGACGCTGCTGCTGACGCCGGCGATGATCGGATACGGAATTCGGGCGGTCGGCGATCATCTGGCCGAAGTGGTTCGCCATGTGAAGAAGCTGAAGCGACCTCCGTCAGACGTGAAAGAGGCGGTGGTGATCGGCGTCGGTCCGATCGCCAAGCAGGTCGCGTCGCGGTTTGAGATGATGGGAATCTCGGTTTGCTTTGTGGATATGAACGCCGTGAACACCTATCCGCTGGAGCAACTCGGTTTTCGCACCGTGACCGGCGATGCGACGAAGCTGAAGACGCTGCAGCAGGCCGAAGTCGATCGCGCGCAGCTGGTGCTCGTCTCGGTTCCCAGTGACGAAGCGGCGGTCGCGATCGTCCGAATGATTCGCCGGTTAAACAAGAGTGCGACGATCATGGCCCGCTGTCGCTATCTCGAGACGCGTGCGCGCCTCCTCTCCTCTGGCGCCGATCTGGCGATTGACGAAGAGTCGCACGTCGCCAGCGCCTTGCTGTCGATGGTCGACTCGTTAGATCTTGCCCCTCATTAGGGCGGTTTTTGTCGCAATATCGACAAAATCGTTCCAATCTGAAGTTCGACCCCTGCTGTAACCGATGAAATGTTCTGGCATCGGAGGGATTGTTGACTAAGTTGGTCAACATGGTTTAGATTGAAATGAACTCAGCACGGAAGTGGAGTCCTCATCGTGACGAAAGCAGTCGTCAAATCATCGCAAACCATTGTTAGAAAACGACTTTCCGATATTTTGAAGCCGGCCATGAAGACGCAAGTGCTGACCGAAACCGGAAAATTAGAGCCGACCGATGAGCTTTTGGCCGAATTAGCCGCCAAAAGTGAAGAGTTGGAATCGGCCTCGCCGGAAGAAATTATTGCCTGGGCGGCCGAGCGATTTGGCTCGAAGCTGACCATGGGAACCGCGTTCGGCCCTGAAGGCTGCACGATTCTCTACATGCTCTCGCAGATTGCTCCCGAGACGCCGGTCTTTAATCTCGACACCGGTTATCAGTTTCAAGAGACGCTCGATCTGCGCGATCGCATCGCCGAGAAACTGGGGATCGAAGTCGAACTGCTGAAGCCCGAGCTGAGCGTCGAAGAGTACGAAGCGCAAACCGGCGGGCTGCCCCTCTACAAGACGAACCCCACGCAGTGCTGCTTTGATCGCAAGATCACCGTGCTCAAACGTGGCGCTGAAGGGAAGCATGCGTGGATCAGCGCGATCCGCCGCGATCAAAGCCCCGATCGCGCGAGAGCGCCGATCGTTGGTTGGGATAAAAAATTCGGCCTGGCCAAAATCAATCCGCTGGCCAATGTCGACAAAGCGTGGGTCTGGCGAATGATCACCGAGCACGACATTCCCTACAACCCGCTGCATGACCAAGGCTACACCAGCATCGGTTGCTGGCCCTGCACACGGGCCGTCGCCGCCGGCGAAGATGAACGCGCCGGTCGTTGGAGCGGAACCGAAAAGACCGAGTGCGGTCTGCACACGCTAGACGACGATACGAACAAGTAACGGGCGCACCAGCGTCATTGATAGGCGGCGGCATGGCCGCCGGAACCGTTTTGAATATCTCCGCCAAAACCGAATACGCTTGCGTCGCCATGATCGAATTGGCGGCGCTCTACGACTCGGGCGACCCTGTCCGCGTGCGCGAGTTGGCGGCGACGCACAGCATTCCGGCTCATTTTCTGACGCAGATCTTGCTGCAGCTCAAAGGCGCCGGCATGGTGCAAAGCACCCGCGGCGCAACCGGCGGCTATCGCTTGGCCCGCGATCCCAGCGAGATCTCGATCTATGACATCCACCGCGTGATCGAAGGGGACAGCGATCAACCTTGCGGCGCGCTGCAAAAGCCGACCGCAGCTGCGGCGGCGCTGAAGGCGCTCTGTTGTGAAGCGGCGACCGCCCAACGCGAGATTCTCTCGGCCGCGACCTTGGCCGACATGGCCGAGAAAGCCGGCAGCACCGTCGAAGATATGTTTTATATCTAGCGTAGACGGCTCGCCGTTTTTTTTGGAGCAGTCGGCGATTGGTGTTAGAATGCGGGTCCTGCCTTGCATGTTTCCCGCCGCAATACACCTACCGAGTTCCCGCCGATGAAATCCGTTTGCTCGCTCTTCGTCGCGTTGTGCATAGCCGTTTCGACGATCGCCGCCGCCGAAATCCATCTTGCCCCCAACGGTGATGATATCGCCGCAGGCACAGTCGCCACACCGCTGAAAACGTTCTCCGCCGTGCTGACCAAATTGCAGCAATCGCAGTACGCCGGCGATACGCAGGTGATCCTGCATGACGGCGTTTATGCGATCGAGCGGCCGATTGAGTTGGGGCCGCAACATTTGCCGACGGCAGGAACGCTTACGTTTCGCGCCGCCCCAGGCGCCAAACCGAGCATCAGCGGCGGACGAGAAATCACCGGTTGGAAAGTCGCGGGCGACGGCGCCTGGACGACGGAGATCGCGGAAGTCAAAAGCGGCGATTGGCGTTTTCGTGAACTCTTTGTCAGCAGTGCGCCGGCCACCCGGGCGCGCCATCCCAACGAAGGTTATCTGCGGATCGAAAAGTCGCTGCCCGATCGTCGCAGCGGTTTTACTTTCAACGCAGGCGAAGTGCCGCTCGAAGCCGTCGGCGCCGAGTTGGTGTTTCTGCACGATTGGTCGATGTCGCGGATCAATATCGCGTCGATCGACGCGGCGACGCACACGCTGAAGACGCAGTTTCCGATTGGACCCAATGCGGCCCATTACGCGATCGACAACTTTGAACCGCATCCCCGCTTCTATCTCGAAAATCATCCCGACTTGCTCGACGCGCCTGGCGAATGGTATTTGGACGAGGTGTCAGGCACGCTCACTTATCTGCCGCGTGAAGGAGAGACGCCGGAGAATACTCGCGTCTTTGCGCCGTTGGCCGAACAATTGCTAGTTGTTCGCGGAACGGAAGATTCGCCGGTTCGCGGCGTTCGTTTTGAGGGAATCGAATTTCAGCACGCTGCTTGGATGCTGCCGCCGGAAGGATACGCATCGTCGCAAGCGACCATGCATGAAGCGCGCGACTCCTCTCCCCGCTCCAAATCGCGAGGCATCATGCCGGCGGCGATTTTGTTGGAGTTGGCGGAAGATTGCGCGATTGTAGATGGGCGGATCGCTAACCTCGGTTGCTCCGGCGCGTGGCTCGGCTCGCGCACCAAGAACTGCCGCATCGAGCGCTGCGTCGTGGAAGACGTCAGCGGCAACGGCGTCAACATTGGGGAAGACCGTACACGTCGCGTCGATGGCAAACTGTGGAGCGAGGCGGCGCCGCAGCAGATTGCGCGCGGCAATGCGGTGACTGACTGCGTGGTGCGGCGCTGCGGACGACAGTTTTTTGGTTCGATCGGCGTGTGGGTCGCCTTCGCAGCGGAGACCCAAGTTACCCATAACGAGATTACCGACTTGCCTTACTCCGGCGTTTCAGTCGGCTGGCTCTGGAATCCGACGCCGACACCGGTCGAAAAGAACGTGGTCGCGACGAATCACATTCATCATGTGATGCAACGACTGAGCGACGGCGGCGGCATCTATACGTTGGGACGACAACCGGGAACACGTTTGGCCGAGAATCACATCCACGACATCCCGCTGAACGCCGGCCGCGCCGAATCGAACGGGATGTTTCTGGACGAAGGGAGCGATCAGATCACGATCGAAAACAATTTGATCTACAACATCGACAAATCGCCGCTCCGGTTTCATAAGGCCGAAGAGATGTTCGTGCGGAAAAATGTGTTGGTCTGCCGCGACGCGGCGACTCCGCCGCTACGTTACAACAGCACCAAAGCCGAGACGGTGCAGCAGACCAACAATATCGTGCTGACGGCCGACAAGTTCGACCTGGCGACGTATCAAAAACGGGTCGCCAACTGCGGGCCGCGACAGTCGCCTCCGTATCTGGCTCCCGCTGAGTAGCTGTAAGGGCGTCGCATCGGGCGCTGTCGTTTGGCTCATTGGATCCGCCGTGCCGCGTCGATACCTAGGGATTGCCGCGTCTGTTAATGGTTACAGACGCTCGCGATTCCTTGGGGGGCAAGCTTGGATCGCCACGCAATCGATCTCTATCACCTGAAGCAGCGTCTGGGACTGTCGTGCGGCGAAGAAACGACGCGACAGTATGTAGCGGCGCTGCGCCAGCAGCCGACGCCAGCTGGCTCCGCTCCGCTTCCCCAAGAGTTGCCGCCCCAGCAGCCATTGCGACATTTTCTACATCGGGCGATTGGCCGACTAGGAATCGGATCGAATTAGGCGCCAGATCGATCGTAGTGGGCGGCGATCAGGGCTGCTGTCGCCAGCGCCGCCGTTTCGATTCGCAAGATTCGCTTTCCTAATCGGAACCCGCGCCAACCGGCTGACAGGGCGGCTTGATACTCGTCGGGCGAGAAGCCTCCTTCCGGTCCAATGGCGACAACGACATCGGTTGGCTCGGCCGGCAACAAGTCGGCGACCGATTCGCTGGCGTTGGGATCGGCGATCAGGCGCAGCGCACTAGATGGTGCATGACTCCAAAACGCCGGCAGCGCGGCTGAATCGGCGATTCGCATCAAGCGGTTGCGCTCGCATTGCTTGCTAGCGTCGATCACATAGCCGCGGAGCTTGTCGAGCGACTTTTCTTTTTTCAGCGAAACGCTCCGCTCGGTTTCTAGCGGCGTCAGTTCGGTCACTCCCAGCTCGACGCATTTTTCGACCAGCCACCGCAGGCGATCCCCCTTCGGCAGAGCGGCCGCGATTGTCAGCGCGATCGGCAGTTCACGGCTCACCTCTTGGCGTGCGATAACTCTGGCAGTCGCCGATTTGCGGCCAACAGCGATGATTTCGGCGGCGAATTGAGCGCCGCTATCATCGAACAGCGTGACCTGAGCGCCAATTTTTGCTCGCATGACGTGCAAAAGATGGTGGGCTTCGGGACCGTCGATTTCCACGGTATCTCCCGTAATCGGCGCTTCTAAAAAGAATCGATGTGACATTTGCAGCGTGCTAGCTCAAGACGGTTTAACAGAATGCCTACAGGGCGCCTGACGATTTTACCGAACAAACAAGATAGACGAATACCCTCCGATACGTACTGTTGCGCCGATGCCCCAGAACGAACATCCCTTGAATCAACTGAGCGACGAGCAATTGCTGCGCAGCGCGCCGTTTGCCGAAGCCTGGGCGCGGCTTGACTACGTCTGGCAGTCGAACCGCCGCTGCGCCGTAGTGATCGGACCGGCCGGAGTCGGCAAATCAACGCTGATGTCTCGTTACGCCGCACAACTCGCGAAGTCCCACGTTGCGGTCGCCCAGATCGCAGCGACCGGATTGGCTTCCTACGACATGGCGTCGCTGCTGGTCGAAGCTTGGGGGGGACGTCTGCGACCGGGCCAATACCCGACAATCGCATTGGCCGATCAGTTGGCGGTGCTAACGGCCGAACGCCAAGCGGCGGTCCTGTTTCTGGACAATGCGGACGAAATGACGATGGACGCCGCCAACGTCGTGTTGCAATTGCTGCGTGCTCCGGCGCACGAAGGCGCCAAACTTACCATCGTGCTAGCGGCGCTCGAAGGTTCGCTGCGTCAAATCGATCGGCGAATTCTGGAACTGTGCGAACTGCGGGTTGATCTGGAGCCGTGGACCGTAGAAGAGACGCAAGACTTCGTCGAGTCGACCTTGCTGGAACAGGACGACTTTCCGGAAGTGGACGAAGCGGCGATCGCCCGGATTCATGCGTTGTCAGAAGGATCGCCCCGGCGCGTCGCCCAATTGCTGAATTTGAGTCTAACGACTGGCGCCGCGCAACATCTGCCGCAAATCGACGCCGAGACGATCGAAGGTCTGTACGGCGAATTGGGCGTGCTGTAAGAGGTTCTCGCTTGCAGCTTCTCTCTTCGTGGCCCGAAGCGCGCGTTTTGAAGTTGCGCAATTTCCCGGTTGGCCGCGATAGCTCCGCTATCGGGGCGGCGCAGCCGTAAGAGGCATTGGTTCCTGGTAAGCAGTTCGAGGCCATTTCGCCATTTCAAACGGCGCGGCGACCACCGCTATCAGGTCCGACCACGGCTCGCTGCCTCTTACGTCTAGCTTCTCTCCCAAAATCAGCCGCACGGCGTTAGCCGCGGTTTCTGACAGGAACTCTTTGTCGACGGAAAATTGGAGACAAAAACCGCGGCTAACGCCGTGCGGCTGATGTCAATACGTGCCGCGCAGCACCGTCTTCACTTTCAATCGTTGGAAAATAGCGCAACCTCAAAACTCGCGCGTCGGGCTACGAAGAGGAATAGCCACAAAAAAAACGACGCTTCGGGAATCCCCTGGGCGTCGCTTGTGGAGCTTGTCGAACATCGAAGTTCGGTTTAGTGGACGCGATGTCCCGGCTTGGCGCCTTCGTCGGCGGTCAGCACAAAGACTTCGGCGCCCCCTTCTCCGGCGGCGGCGACCATGCCTTCGGACAGGCCGAACTTCATCTGCCGCGGCTTTAGATTGGCGACCATCACGACCAGGCGGCCGATCAGATCTTCTGGTTTGTAGGCCGCTTTGATGCCGGCGAAGACTTGGCGACGCTCGTCGCCCCCCAGACTTAGCGTCAGCTTCAGCAGCTTGCGGGCGTCGGTGACTTCTTCGGCGTGCAACACGCGGGCGACTCGCAGGTCAACCTTCATGAAGTCGTCGATCGTGCATTCTTCGGCCAATGGTTCGGCGGCCAGCACCTCGGCGCTGTCGTTGTACTTGGCGGCGATTTCGTCGGCTGGGCTTGTTGCGTCAGCGTCGGCGGTTTCTTCTTTGCTTTCGTCAATCATGGCAAGAACTCGTTTTGTGTCGACTCGTTTCATCAAGTGTTCGAATTTGTTGACCTGCGTCCCCGCCAGCGGCGTTTGCGACTGGTCCCACGACGTGAGCGGATCATTCAGCAGTGCGCCGACTTCGGCCGCCAACTTGGGCAACACCGGCGACAGGTAAATGATGATCTGGCGGAAGAGGTTGATCCCCACGGTGCAGACGTCTTGCAATGTCTGGGCGTTGGCCGGATCTTTCCGCAGTTCCCACGGCTTGTTCGTTTCGATAAAGGGATTGGCCCGATCGGCCAGTTCCAAAATCAAACGCATCGCGCGATTGTAGTCGCACGCTTCGTAGGCGGCGGCGATCTCTTCGCCCGCTTGGGCGGCATGCTCAAACCGTCCGCCGTCATCGGGATACGCGGCGGAGAGCCCGGTCGTCTGCACGAACTTGGCGCAGCGGCTGGCGATATTGACCACTTTGCCGACCAGGTCACTGTCGATCTTTTCAGCGAACTCAGCGACGTTCAGATCGAGATCGTCCAAGCGCGGACCAAGCTTGGTCGCGTAATAGTAGCGGAGGTAGGCTGGATTGAGATGCTCCAGGTATTTCGCCGCTTTGACGAAGGTCCCTTTGCTCTTGGACATCTTCTCGCCGCCGACGGTTAAAAAGCCGTGGATATGGACTTTGGTCGGCAGCGTGAATCCGGCCGTCTGCAACATGCCGGGCCAGAAGAGCGTATGGAAGTAAGTGATGTCTTTGCCGATGAAGTGATGGACTTCAGTCGACGGATCTCTCCACCATTTGTCGAGCGACTCGCCGTTGCGTTTGCACCACTCCCAGGTCGAAGCGATGTAACCAATCGGCGCGTCGAACCAGACGTACCAATAATTGCCGGGACTGTCAGGAATCTCAAAGCCAAAATAGGGACCAGGGCGTGAAATATCCCAATCACGCAGCTCTTCGTGAAGGAAGTGCCCCTTCAAATAGTTGGCGACTTCCGTCTGCAGATGCTCGCCGCTTTGCGACCACTCTTCCAGGAAGGGATGCAACTTTTCGAGGGCGACAAACAGGTGCGTCGCTTTGCGCAGCTCTGGCGTTGCGCCCGAGAGGACGCTGACAGGATCGATCAACTCGACCGGCGTGTAGGTGTGCCCGCACTCGCAGTTGTCGCCGGGTTGATTGGTCCGTCCACACTTGGGACAAGTGCCGCGGACAAAGCGATCGGCGAGAAATTGCTGGGCTTCGGGATCGAAAAGTTGCTCGATTTCCTTCTCGATGACCAGATCGGCGTCGCGCAGGGACTGCCAAAACTGGGCGCAAAGCTCGCGATTCTCATCACTGTTGGTCGAGCCGTAATTGTCGAACTCGATATCGAAGCCGGCGAAGTCGGTCTGATGTTCAGCGCTCATTTGGGCGATGAACGCTTCTTCCGAGACTTCGTTCCGTTTGGCGCTGATCGTGATCGCCGTGCCGTGCGTATCGTCCGCGCAGAAGTAGCGACAATCGTTGCCGCGTAGTCGCTGAAAGCGGACCCAGATATCGGTCTGGATGTACTCGACTAAGTGGCCGATATGGATCGGGCCATTCGCGTAGGGCAAAGCAGAAGTTACAAGAATTCGTCGCGCAGTCATGGAAGAACCGTTGAAGTCGTTTTCCTGCCAAGAGTTAGGGCAAGTCGAACCGAGGATTGTACCGCAGCGGAGCAAGATCGGCGAGATGTCGCTGACGACGACTCTAATACGATCCGCCCCCTAGGAAACAGACAAATGGCCATGCAGAGGGGTTCGGGAGGGCCCCTAGCGGAAGCGACAAGAAAAAGAGACGGTCGAAAAGCATCCCGAGGGATGGCATTTTCGACCGTCGCGCTTCGTTGGATTATGAAAGACCGGCGTCACCGCCTATTGGGTGTCGCCGAATGTTCTACTATCGAAACCATTCGTGACGTGGACTCCCTGTTATTCCTGAAAGTCAAAAAAAGAATCCGAAATTCACGCCGTCGTCATTCGCCTTACTTCTTTGACGCTAGATGGGACGCAAAAAAAAATAGTTTGTGCGCTGGGAGAATCGGCAGAAAAAGTCCTTAACGCCCATTGCGGGCGTTCGCATTTCCTTTCACTTTTCCGCTGCGAAAATAGAGAGAACGAGGAAGTTTCTCGACCAGGAATTTCGCTCGCTGCGGCGTATTTGGTGTTGGCGTCGAGACCGCACTACATGTTGATATCTACTTAGGAGCCGCTCCATGAAGGCCGCCATACTCAAACAATTAAATTCCCCTCTGGTGCTGGAGTCGCAGGACGATCTGATCGCTAGCGATCATGAAGTGATCGTCCAGCTCAACGCCGCCGCACTGAACCGGCGTGACTTTTGGATTTGTCAGGGAATGTATCCCGGCATCCAGTTGCCGTCGATTTTGGGGTCCGACGGCGCCGGCGTTGTTAGCAAGACCAATGATTCGCGGTCGGCGAGCTGGCTTGGTCGCGAGGTGATCATCAATCCCGGTTGGAATTGGGGAGACAACGCCGCCGCGCAGTCGGACGCGTTCAAAATTTTGGGGATGCCGGTCAACGGCACGTTCGCCACGCACGTGCAAGTTCCAGCACAGTACCTGCACGAAAAACCGAGCCACCTAAGTTTTGTCGAAGCGGCGGCGCTGCCGCTGGCGGGAATGACGGCCTATCGCGCGTTGTTCACGCAAGGGAGACTTCAGCCGGGTGAGAAGGTGCTGATCAGCGGCATCGGCGGCGGAGTCGCCTCCTTTGCGCTGCAATTCGCCTGTGCGGCCGGCGCCGAGGTGATTGTTACTTCCTCTTCCAGCGAGAAGATCGCGACCGCGATTCGCTATGGCGCGGCGCACGGCTATGACTACAACGCAACCGATTGGGTGGGCGAAGCGACTACGCAGTTCGGCCCGGTCAATCTCATTATCGACAGCGCCGGTGGAGCCGGATATCGCGGGCTCTTGGATCTGGCGGCGCCTGGCGGACGGATTGTGAACTATGGCGCAACGGCCGGGCCACCGCCCAAGCTGGACCTGTTTAAAGTCTTTTGGAAGCAGTTGCATCTGATCGGCTCGACGATGGGGTCGCCGAACGATTTCGCCGCGATGCTGCAGTTTGTCAACGAGCGTAAAATCAAACCGATTATCGACGAGACGCTACCGCTCAGCGCCGTGAACGAAGCGATCGAGAAGATGCGACATTCCTCGCAATTTGGCAAAATTACGCTCGACTGCCGGGACTAGCGGGGGGAGTGCCGTCGGTTCCCGGCAGCGGCTCAAACGAGCCAAACCGGTCACCGGGGCGAAGCCCGTAGCCGTTTAGAAACTGGGCTGCCTGCATGACGCGCTTGCCGGCCGGCTGAATTTCGTCCAAGGAGATCTGACCGCTAGCGGTCGCGACGACCAGTCGTCCTTCGTCGGTCGACGCGACTTGCCCCGGTGCGACGTGCGCGTCGCTGGCCAGCGGCGTCATCCGTTTGATGATCAGTCGCAGCGGCTCGGCGCCGTCGCGCAGCCAATGCGTATAGGTTCCGGGCCAAGGCTGAAACGCGCGATGCTGGTTGTAGATTTCGGCCGCCGTGCGCGCCCACGGCAGGTCGCCATCTTCTTTGCGCAAGCGGCGGGCCTTGGTGATCAGCGCCGGATCTTGCAACTCGCCTGGCGGATTGTTTCCATGCTTTTCGAGCAGCGCGATCGAATCCATCACCGGTTCGATTCCGATGAGCGAGAGTCGTTCTTCTAACGCAACGGCGTCTTCATCGGCGTCAATTGGCGTTTTGGCGATCGCCAAAATCGGTCCGCCGTCCAGTTTGGGCGTCATGTGAATCACGGTCACGCCGGTCTCCGCATCGCCGTGGTACATGGCCCAATTCACCGGAGCGGCGCCCCGATACTTGGGCAATAACGAACCGTGCAGATTGATCCCGCCCAGTTTGGCGAGCATCAGCGACTCGGCCGAAAGGATTTGCCCGTAGTCGCAAACGACAAACAGATCGGCGGCGTAGGTGCGTAAGATCTCGTGGGCTTCCGGCGTGTTGACGCTTTCGGGCCAATGGACTGGCAATTCGGCTTCTTCGGCGACGGCGCGCATCGGACTGAGCGGCGCCTGGCGATTGCCGCGCATCACGCGCGGCGGCTGCGTCAGCAGAGCGAGCACTTGATGAGGCGAAGCCAGGAGTCGGCGAAAGGTTGGCACGGCGAATGGACCGGTTCCCATCATCACAATTCGTAGCATCTTCGCCTCCCCAGCGATAAAAAAAAGCCGCCGGCATAAATACCGGCGACCTTGTTCAGTGTAACGAATTCTGAGCGCGTCGAAAGTTAGCGAGCGCCTTCGGCCGCCGGTCCATCGCCGTCGTCCTGTTTTTCCTGCTTTTCGGCGTCACCAGCCGGCCGAGCACGTTTAGGCGAGTCGGTGCCAGGCACGATTCGCGGGCCATGCGAATGTTCTTCGATCACGCGGCGCAGCTCTTCACCGTCGACCGATTCGACTTCGATCAGCCGCTCGGCGACTGCGATCAACGAATCACGTCGATCCGACAGCATCGTTCTTGTCTTTTGCAGCATCTCGTCCAGGATCCGCTTGATCTCGATATCGATCTCGCGGGTCGTCTCTTCGCTGTGCGTTCGGCTGCGCTCATCGGGAGCTTCTGGAATAAAGGCCGAACGTCCGCTCTGGCGGAAGTTGACCCGACCAAGCCGGCTCATGCCGAAGTCGGTAACCATGCCGCGCGCCAGTTCGGTCGCTCGTTCCAGGTCGTTTTGCGCGCCG